>JAYWIJ010000240.1:0-2174 GCA_043788935.1 Gemmatimonadaceae bacterium
GCACCGCGTGCAGCGCCGCGCGCCCGGCGAGCGGCGGCACGAACGCACGCACCTCGTCGTCGAACACCACCGTTCCGACGCGGTCGCCCGAACTGGCCGCGATGTCGGTGAGGATGAGCGCAGAGCTCAGGGCATGCTCGAACCGCGCGTATGCGCCGGATCGCTGCGTCATGCCGCGGCCGGCGTCGATCATCGTGATGACCGTCTGCGAACGTTCGATCGTGAACTCGCGCGTGATGAGCTTCGCACGCTTCGACGTCGCTTTCCAGTCGATGTGACGCGGGTCGTCGCCCCGCACGTACTCGCGAAGGCTCGCGAACGCCTGCCCTTCCCCCTTGCGCCGTAGCACGCGCACGCCGGCGGCATCGAGCCGGTTCTGCATCGCGAGCAACCGGTAGCGCCGCACGCCGGCGATGGAGGGAATCACCCGGATCACGTCGTGCAGATCGACGCGGTAGCGCGCCACGACGAGCCCGATACGCGTGCCGGTTCGGATGCCGACATCGCCAAGTCGCCCCTCGCCGCGAGCATTGCCGGTGAGACGGAACGGAATCTCGTGCACGCCATTCGTTCCGACATCGGCGTGCACATGAACCACGCCACCACGAACGAGTGCGGGCATGTCGTCCCGCAACTCGATCGTCACCGCACGGGTGCCGCTGTTCGCCACTGTGTAGTGCCCCTGCCCCGTCTCACCGATGCCGACCGATGGCGGTGCCTCGCGCTCCACACGAATGGAGGCGCGCGCCGGCAGCATCAGGAAGTCGGCGGCGGCGGCAAGCACGAGCAGCAGGACCGCACCGCTTCCCGCGTACACGCCGGCCGCGCCCGGCAACAGCCAGAGCGGGGCCGTCGCGGCAGCCAGCAGCGCGAGCCGCCGCGACGGTGCGTAGCGCGTGAGCGCCTGGATCACCCCGTGCCACATGCGAGTGCGTTGTGTGCGCGTGGTAGGCTGCGTGCTACCTGGGCGCGACCACGCGCAACAGGATTGCCGACAGGGCATCGTCGGCAGTGCGCCCTTCGACTTCCAGCTCCGGCGAGAGGGTGACCCGGTGCCGCAGCGTGGCGAACACACGGTCCTTCACGTCGTCTGGCGTGACGTATGCGCGAGCCTGCAGCACCGCGGTTGCGCGTGCGGCGCGCATGAGTGCCACCGTCGCCCGCGGCGATGCGCCGAGCGACAGCGACGGCTCGTCGCGCGTGGCTCGCGTGATGCTCGTGATGTATTCCCGTACCTCGGGCGCCACACGCACGCCATCGGAGATCGCGCGCAGTCCGAGCGCTTCTGCGGGCGTGAGCACTGGCTCGGCCAACGGCTGCGAGGACGACTCCGGATTGAATCCGGCCTCGTGATGTGCAAGCATCTCGAGCTCCGCCTCGCGGGACGGATATCCCATCACGGACTTGAGCAGGAAACGGTCGAGCTGCGCCTCGGGCAGCGGGTACGTGCCCTCGTGCTCCACCGGATTCTGCGTCGCGAACACCGTGAACAGCGCATCGAGCGGGCGCGTGACGCCGTCGGTCGACACCTGACGTTCAGCCATCGCCTCCAGCAGCGCCGACTGCGTCTTCGCTGGCGCGCGGTTGATCTCGTCGCCGAGCAGCAGGTCGGTGAACACGGGACCGGGCTGGAACTCGAAACCGCGCGCCGCATCGCGCAGGATCGCGATACCCGTGAGATCGCTCGGCATGAGATCCGGCGTGAATTGCACACGTGTGAAGCGTATGCCGAGCGCGCTGGCCAGCGTACGCACGAGCAGCGTCTTCGCCGTCCCGGGAACGCCCTCGATGAGCAGATGACCGCGCGCAAGGAACGCGACCAGCGCGTCGTCGATGGCGGCATCCTGTCCGACGATGCGGGTGGCGATCGCGTCGCGGAGCCGCCGAAGGATCTCGGCGCCCTGCTCGATCGTGAGTGTCACTGGGCTGCTCATGGATTCCTGATCAAAGTCTGGTGAGTTGTTCTTCGATGCGCGCGATCGCGTCGCCTACGCGTTCGAACTGCCGCGGATCGAGCGATGCACCCAATGCATTCCGTATGACGACGACATCCGCCGTGAGCGACGGTGTCGTCTCCGCGACGCGATCGAGAAACGCGTCGTCGGTTTCCATCGTCCGCACGCGCGACGATCCGCGCTGGACCCGCCGCCGGAGTCCGCGCACGAGGCGCGCGG
>JAYWIJ010000241.1:0-7654 GCA_043788935.1 Gemmatimonadaceae bacterium
GATGACACGACGCGCTTCGATGTGCTCGTGCCTGCGCACAACGAGTCGGCCGGTATCGGCAGCACCGTCGGCAGCCTGCTGGCCATGGACTATCCCCGCCAGCGCTATCGCGTGCTGGTGATCGCCGACAACTGCATCGACGAGACCGCGTCACGCGCCGTGGCGGCGGGAGCCATCGTCATCGAGCGGCACTCTGCGACGGAACGCGGCAAGGGCTACGCGCTGGCCTGCGGCTACCAGCGGTCGATCAGCGACGCGTTCGCCGATGCGGTGGTGGTGGTCGATGCCGACACCTCGGTGTCGCCGAACCTGCTGTCGGCATTTTCCGCGCGGTTCGTCCGCGGTGCGGACGCGGTGCAGGCGGAGTACGGCGTGCGGAATGCCACCGAGTCATGGCGCACACGCCTGATGGTGATCGCGCTGACCATGTTTCACACCGTGCGGTCGATGGGACGCGAGCGGCTTGAGCATTCATGCGGACTTCGCGGCAACGGCATGGGGTTTCGCACGTCGGTGCTGCAGCGCGTACCGCCGCGAGCGTTCAGCATCGTGGAAGATGTGGAGTACGGTGTGGCCCTTGGACTTGCCGGCGTCCGCGTGGCGTATGTGCCGGAGGCCCTTGTGCACGGCGACATGCCGTCGTCGGCGGCCGCGTCGGCAACGCAGCGGGCGCGCTGGGAAGGGGGGCGGCTCGACATGGTGCGCACGCTCGTACCGCCGCTCCTGAGAGCCTCCGCTCACCGGCGCACCTCGATGTGTCGTGATCTGGCGTTCGACCTGCTCGTGCCGCCGCTCACCACCCTCGGACTGCTGGTGGTTGCGGGGCTCACGCTCGCCAGTCTGCTCGAGGCAGGAGGAGTCGCGGGCGGTCTCGGCGTCGTGCCGTGGGCGCTCGCGCTGGCGTGCCTGCTGTCGTACATCGTGCGGGGGGCAGTGCTCTCCGGTGCCGGACCGCGCGTGGTGCTGGATCTCATGTGGGCGCCGGTCTTCGCCGCCTGGAAACTCACGCTGATGCTCAAGCCGTCGCGGCGCCCGGGAGACTGGGTGCGTACGGCGCGGCAGGATGAACCATGATCTTCATCAATACCCCCCGAACTCCCGACGCCCCGATGAACTCCTACATCCCCGAGCAGGAGGACGAATCGGGCGATGGTTTCCGGTTCATCGCGCGGCCGGACATCGTGTCGGGACCGGAGGACTGGCCGCCGATCTGGTTTGCGTTTGCGCAGTACCGCTGGACGTCGCTGGTGCTCGTGCCGGCGCACGAGGGCATCTCCGTCGTGGCGGTGGCGCGTGCGCTGGCACATGCCGGACGTACCTACAATGAGCCGACGCTTGGCCTGATCGAAGCCGAACACGTCTCGCCAGCGCGCGTGCAGACGGTGCTGGGCGAACTGCATACACGACGCACGCTCGATCAGCGAACGATCGTCGCCGTGGCATCACCGCTCGATGACAACAGTGCCACACCCATCATCCGTGGCTGTGATGCCGGTGTCCTCATCGTTCCCCTCGGCGACACGTCGCTCGCCGCCGCCCGTCAGACGCTGGCCGTCGTAGGCCGCACAGCCTTCATGGGCGCGATCACCGTCTCGGCAAGCTAGGAGTACGACGGTGCGTCATCGCGTCCGGTTCGGACGGCTCTGGGTGGACGCTCTCGCATTTGACGATGCGATCGAATCGGTGCGTGACCTCGTTCGCAGCGGCGAGGGCGGAGCGATCTTCACCCCCAACGTCGATCACGTGGTGATGGCGGATCGGCATGCCGGATTGCGTCGCGCCTATCGCCGCGCGAGCCTCTCGTTCGCGGACGGCATGCCGCTGGTCTGGACCTCGCGGCTGCTCGGCAAGCGCATTCCCGAAAAGCTGTCCGGGTCGGACATGATCGTGCCAATTGCGCAGCTCGCCGCCGAAGAAAAGTGGGGGGTGTATCTGCTCGGCGGGATGCCCGGTGAGCCTGGGGCTGCCGAGCTGGCCGCGCAGCGCTTCACCGAGACATTCGGTGTGCGCATCGTCGGCGTCGATCCTTCATTCGTCTCGCTGGACGGCAGTGGTGCGACGGATGCGGCGGTGCTCGAGCGCGTCCGTGCGGCCAAGCCCGATCTCGTGTTCGTGGCACTCGGTGCGCCGAAGCAGGAACTGTGGATCGCACGGTGTCTCGACGAAATCAGGCCCGCCGTGGCGATCGGAGTCGGCGCCAGCCTCGATTTCATTTCGGGACAGATTTCGCGTGCGCCGCGCTGGGTGTCGAACGCGGGCTTTGAATGGGCGTACCGGTTGGCGCAGGATCCGCGACGCCTCTGGAAGCGCTACCTCATTCGCGGCCCGCGTTTCATCGGCATCCTGTGGCGCACCGCGCGCCTGCTGGAGAAGCAGCGTATCCGCTCCGTGTCGCATGGCCGCGCGGACGGGAAGACGTCGCACTGAAACACTCCGTTTCGCATCAGAGGACGCCGGATCATGTCGTCAGTTGAGGACTTCGACGTTCATGGGGAAGTGATGTTCGACCCGTTCGCCGGGCCGGACATCGCACTCAGCGTCGCGTCCACGGCACCGCAGCGCGAAGTCTGGACTGGGGCGCAGATGGGGCGCGAGGCCTCGCTCGCCTTCAATGAAGCGTCGGTACTCGACTTCACTGGACCGCTGGACGTTGCCGCGCTGATCGCCGCCGTCGGCGACGTGCTCGAACGACACGAAGCGTTGCGGGCGACGTTCAGCCGCGATGGACTGACGATGCTGGTGAATGCGCATGCGGCGATGACGCTGCCCGTGATCGACCTCACTGGGCTTGCCGACGAGGAGCGCGATCCTGCGCATGCGGCGTTGCGCGCTGCCGCGGTCGAGACACCATTCGATCTGGAGCAGGGACCCCTTGCCCGCTTCACGCTCGTCCGGCTCGGTGGCGATGCGCACGAGCTGATCTTTGCTGCGCATCACATCGTGTGTGACGGATGGTCGCTTGGGGTGATCGTCTCGGATCTCGCGAGGTGCTACACGGCTCGCGTGCGCGGTGCTCGTCCCGCGCTGCCCGATGCCGATCGCTTCAGTGACTATGCCGTCGCAATGGCTGTAGCGGACAGTGGGCCGGAGCGCGCCGACGATCTCCGCTACTGGACTTCGAAGTATGCCGGCGCTGCGCCGGTACTCGACCTCCCGACCGACCGTCCACGTCCTGTCCACAAGACGTACGGCTCTGCGCGTGAGGACCGGTTGGTGTCGCCGGAACGTCTGCAGCGCGTCCGGGCGGCCGGCGCGAAATCGGGGTGCAGCCTGTTCGCGACGCTACTGACCGGCTTTACGGCGATGGTGCATCGTCTCACCGGCGACGACGACATCGTGATCGGTGTGCCGTCAGCCGGACAGTCGGCGAGCTGCCGCACCGGCGTCGTCGGACACTGCGTCAACATGCTGCCGATCCGCGTCGGCGTCGATCCCGGGAAGCCCGTCGACGAGCTGCTGGCGCGCGTGAAAGTGACCGCGCTCGATGCGTTCGAACATCAGGGACTCGGCTTCGGTGGTCTGCTCGAGCACATCAGCGTGCCGCGCGATCCCAGCCGCGTTCCGCTGATCGGAGTGAGCTTCAACGTCGATCGTACGCTTGGCGCTGCTGCGATGCAGTTCGACGGGGTGCACACATCGATCGAAACCATCGCGCGCGTGTCGGAGAACTTCGATCTCTCGGTGAACGCGATCGAGAGCGATGCGGGGCTGCAGCTCGAGTGCCAGTACAACACCGAACTGTTCGATGCGGCGACCATCCGCCGCTGGCTCACGACGTACGAGACGCTGCTGGATGGTCTGGCGTCGTCCACCGCGCAGCCCGTCGGGGCGCTGCCCGTACTGACCGACGACGACCGCGCCATCCTCGCACGCTGCAACGACACGGCGCGCGCGGTCCCGGTGCTCGGCCTCGTGCATGCGCTGGTCGAGGCGACCGTACGTGAGACGCCGGAGGCGGTCGCGGTGCAGTTTGCAGACCGGACGCTCACGTACGCAGCGCTGAACGGTCGCGCAAATCGCATCGCCCGGCATCTGCGGGCGCAGGGGGTGCAGCGTGGCGTGCTGGTCGCTGTGCTGCTGGAACGCTCGGAGGAGATGCTGGCGGCGTTGCTCGGTGTGCTCAAGTCGGGGGCAGGGTACGTCTATCTCGACCCAAACTATCCCGCAGAGCGCCTGCAGTTCATGGCCGCCGATACCGCCGCGCCCGTGCTGCTGACCGATACCGCACTGGCCAATTCACACGGCATCGCGGCGCCCTGCATAGTACGCATCGACGCCGATGCCAGCGCGATTGACGCCTGTGCCCACGACGATCTGCTCGCGGATGAGGCGAGCGCGACGCCGGAAGATACAGCGTACGTCGTCTACACTTCCGGCTCGACGGGGACGCCGAAGGGCTGCCTGTTGCCGCACCGGTCACTGATCAACGTGATGGTCAGCGCCATGCACGAACCCGGCATGACCCGCGACGACGTGATGCTGAACGTCACCACCGCGTCGTTCGACATCGGGTCGCTGGAACTCTTCATGCCGCTGCTGCTCGGGGCGCGTGTCGTGATCGCGCCGCGCAGCGACGTGGTGGATGGTGAGCGGCTGAAGGCGTTGATCGCAACCAGTCGCGCAACGCTGATGTTCGGCACGCCGGCGATGTGGCGCATCCTGCTGGAGAATGGATGGGAAGGGAAGCGTGATCTCACGATTCTGTGTGGCGGTGAAAAACTGGCGCTCGATCTCGCACGGGATCTCGCCACACGCGTGGCGCATGTGTGGAACATCTACGGGCCGACGGAGACGACCGTTTTCTCCACGCTCTGGCGCGTCCCCACGCCCGTGGATCGTGTGCTGATCGGCCATCTCGCGGCCAATACGCACATCGCCGTGCTGGACCCGCATGGCAACGAGGTCCCGGTCGGCGTGCAGGGCGAGCTGTTCATCGGCGGTCGCGGCGTGACGAACGGCTACATCAATCGCCCGGAGCTCACCGCGGAACGCTTCGTCTCGATCGCATCGCATCCGGGCGAGAGGTTCTATCGCACCGGTGACCTGGTGCGTGTGCGCGCCGATGCGGAACTGGAGTACGTCGGTCGGAACGACGATCAGGTGAAGGTGCGCGGATTCCGGGTTGAACCGGGCGAAATCGACGCCGTGCTGCGGACCTTCGCCGGTGTGCAGCAGGTGGTCGTCGTGCCACGCGAAGACCGCGCGAACGATCTGCGGCTGGTGGCCTACGTCATCACCACCGGTGCTCCGATGGACGTCGACGGCATGCGGGAGCACGTGAAGCGTGCGCTGCCCGCCTTCATGGTGCCGAACGCCTTCGTGCAGCTCGAGGCGTTCCCCATGACGCCCAGCGGCAAGATCGATCGGCGTGCACTGCCCGCTCCGGCAGGTGGTGCGCCGTCCGCGTCGTCCGGTGCGCAGGTGCCGCCGGCCACGGCGAACGAGGAGATTCTGGCCGCCCTCTGGTGTCAGATTCTCGGGATTGGCTCGGTCGGCGTGACCGACGATTTCTTCGCACTCGGCGGCCACTCACTGCTTGCGTCGCAACTACTGTCGAGGCTGCGGCGCGATCACGGTGTGCAGCTGACCTTCCGCAACGTCTTCGAACAGCCGACGATCCGCGGACTCGGTCAGCTGATCGACGCCGCCAGCGCACCGGGTGCGGATGCGGCAGCTACTGTCGATTCGATTCCGCACCGTGCCGACGCTTCCGATGCGCCGCTCTCCGTGTTGCAGGAGCGCCTCTGGCTGCTCGAAGAGCTGGAGCCGACCCAGCGTGCGGCCCATGCGCACAGCGCATCGTGGCGACTGTTTGGCGCACTGAATGCTGATCGCCTCGATCAGGCGATACACGCATTCATCGCTCGCCATCCGAGCATGCGCACGAGCTTTCACACGATCGATGGCGTCAGGCGGCAGGTCGTGGCACCCGTGAGCCACTTCGTGCTCGACCGGCGGGACCTCACCGCGCTGACCCCCGAAGCGCAGGACCCGGCGTTGCAGTCGTATTTCCGCGAGCAGCAGTTCACGACCTTCGACATCGCCACGGCACCTCTCTTCCGCGCCTGCCTGCTGCGGCTCGGCGACGAGCATCACATGCTGTACTCGCTCCAGCATGGCATGATCTGGGATGGCTGGAGTTTCGACCTGTTTCTGAAGGAAGTCACCGAATTGTATGCGGCGGAGGAGCAGGGACGTGCGCCACAGCTCGAGCCGCTGACGGTCACGTACGGTGATTTCGCCGAGTGGCAGGCCGGCTGGCTGTCGGGTCCCGAGGCGACGAAACAGGCGGAGTGGTGGAAGCAGCAGTTGTCCGGTGAGCTGCAGGAGTTGGCACTGCCGGCTGATTACCCAAGACCGGCCGAGAGTTCAGGCGCAGGCAATCAGATCTCGCTGCCATTCTCCACCGACGAAGCAGAGCGCCTGCGTGCGCTCGCACGACGCTACGACGGCACGCTGTTCATGGTGATCTTCGCGGCGTACAACGCCGTGTTGCATCACTACACCGGGCAGGAAGACCTGCTCGTCGCGTCGCCCGTGCGTGCCCGCACGCGGCCGGAGCTCGAAGTGGTGGTGGGACCGTTCGTGAACACGGTCATGCTGCGCACGAGCGTGCACGCCACGATGCGCTTCCCCGATCTGTTGCGTGCGGTGCGTGACGTCACGCTCGATTCGTTCAGCAATCAGGAACTGCCGTTCGAGTTGCTGGGCACCCGGGTGCCGGCGGTCCGGGCGCTCTTCTCAGTGCAGGACGCGCGCACGCGTCCGGTCGAAATGGGATCATTGCGCGTCGAGCAATACCATGTGCCGCAATACGTTACGACGAACGACCTGATGCTGTGGATGATGGAATCGCGCAGCAAGCTCTACGCGGTTCTCAAGTACAGCACAGAGCTCTTCGACGACGCTACGGGGCAGCTGTTCCTCACGCAGCTGCGCGCGTTCCTCATGGCTGTGCTGGACGATCCGGAGCGCACGATCGGCGAGATCGAGCTGACGACGCCGGAGGAGCGTGGGCGCGTTGCACTGCCGACGTCGGCGCCGGTGGAGCCGGTGACGCTGCAGGTAGCGCGCGTCGCGGCGGCGCATCCTGGAAAGATTGCGGTACGTGCGGGAAGGCTGTCGCTGACGTATGGCGAGTTGTCCGACCGTGCACGACGAATCGCCAATGGCCTCGTCGGTGCGGGAGTGGCGCCAGCTGCAACCGTCGCCGTCGTCATGCCGCCCGGCATCGAGCGCGTGACTTCCCTGCTGGGCGTTCTGTATGCCGGTGCCGCCCCGCTACTCATCGACGCAGAAGATCCGGCCGCGTACATCGCCCGCTGTCTGGCGGCGACCGGCGCCAGGTTCGTCATCGCCGATGACGCGCGCGATCTGCCTGGCGTGATTGATCTGCGCCTGTCTCAGTTGATGACATCACCGCCGATTTCCGCTACCGTCTCAGCGGCTGCTGATGCGCCGGCAACCCTTTTGGCGATGGCGGCCGGCATCGGCGGCACCATCGTGTCACACGCGGTGCTTGGCGCGCAGGTGAATGAGCTCGCGACGGCACTCGCACTCACCGACGCCGATACTTGCATTGCGACGCTGGCGGCAGCCGCACCCACGGCGATCATTGAGCTGCTGGTGCCGCTGACGCGCGGTGCCACGCTGG
>JAYWIJ010000242.1:0-2159 GCA_043788935.1 Gemmatimonadaceae bacterium
GTCGCACGGTGCGCAGCAGCGTGTCGTACAGCGCGGCGTCGTTAAACAGGCGGCCCATCGTTCCGTCACCGCGCTGCAGTTTCGAGGCGACCATGCGCAAGTCGGTGCTCACCGCACTCACGGCCCGCATCGCGGTGTCAGCAGCCGCGAACAGGTCGCCCAGTTCCGCGAACGACTCCACATCCAGCGTGTCACCCGGCGTCAGTGCGGGCTTGTTGGGCGTGCCCGGCGTGAAGTCGAGGAGTCGGTCACCAAGCAGGCCGAGCGCGCGCACCCGGCTCCGCGAGTCCACACGCAGCAGCGCGAATCGCTCGGCATTCATCGTCACGCGTGCCGAGACCACCGTGGCGGTGCCATTCCTCACCGGGGTAACGGCGAGATCCTTCACGAGGCCGGCCGGCAACCCGGCGACCGTGACCTGGCTCCCTTCGCGTAGCCCAAGTCCATCGGCCAGGCGCACGGTGAATGTGACTGGAGATGAGAAGAGAGAGCCGACGGCGTCGAGCCGCAGGATCGCGAACGCCACCACCGCCAGCACCAGCGCCGCAACGATGCCGACACGCAGCTGCATCCAGCGCATCGCACCCGGTTCGGGTCGGAGACTCATGCCGCCTCCAGGAAAGAGCGCGTGTACGGGTCCGTGCTGCCGCGCATCGCTGCGGGTGCACCAAGAAACGCGAACGCGCCATCGCGGAGCAGCGCGATGCGATCAGCGACGCGCATCATCGCGCGCACGTCATGCGAGACGACGATACTGGTGACACCCAGGTCGCGTTGCAGTCGCTGCATCAGCACCGTGACGGTTTCGCTGGTGAGTGGATCGAGACCGGCCGTCGGCTCGTCGTACAGCAGCAGCGACGGTCGCGGCGCCACGGCACGCGCGATCCCGACACGCTTGCGCATGCCGCCTGAGAGTTGTGCGGGCAGAGTCGCAGACACCTCGTCGGGATCGAGATCCACCAGCGTAAGCGTTTCGCGCACACGCTCGCGGATCGCGCCTTCACCCAGTTCACCACGCTCGCGCAGTGCGAACGCGACGTTCTCGAAGGTGCTCAGCGAGTCGAACAGCGCCGCACCCTGAAACACCATGCCGACATCCGCACGCAGCAGGCGTACCTCAGGCGCATCGAGAGAACGCAGGGCGCGACCCATCACCTGCACGGTACCGGCGTCGGGAAGCTGCAAACCGAGCATCAACCGCAGCAGCGTGGATTTTCCGGTGCCGGATTCGCCGACGATGGCCACGGTTTCGCCGCGCGCCACCTGCAGCGTCACGCTGCGCAGGATGGGGCGCTGGAAGGCAACCGACACCTGATCGAGTACGACGGCAGCGCCGGCGTCGGGCATGCGGGACGGGACAGGAGTCGACATCAGACGAGTACCAGCAACATCTGCGTCAGAAAGTAGTCAGCGATGAGGATCGTGATGCTCGCACTGACGACGGCGCGTGTGGTCGCGATCCCGACACCCGCGGTACCACCCTCGGCACGCAGCCCATGGTGACAGGCCAACAGTGCGAGCGCGAGACCGAACACCAGCGGCTTCACCATGCCCTGAATGAGGTCGGCGGGAATCAGGCCCAGCACGAATCCGTCGAGCGCGATCTGATCGGCAGCCGCACCGAAGAAGGTGCGTACCGGAACGCCGAGATACGCCACCGACACGAGCGACGCACCGACGAGACCTGCCGCATCGGCAATGAGTGCGAGAAAGGGCACTGAGATCGCCGCCGCCAGCACACGCGGCAGGACGAGCACACGAATCGGTTCCGCTCCAAGCGTTTCGAGTGCATCCAGTTGTTCGGTGACCTTCATCGCACCCAGTTCGGCCGCGATGCCCGCGCCCACACGACCCGCCACCATGATGCCGGAGAGCACCGGCCCGAGTTCGCGCAACATCGAGGCGGCCACGAAGCGACCGACGAACAGGGTGGCCCCGAACGGCGCAAGCTGCACCGACGCTTGCAGTGCGAGCACCATCCCCGTGAACAACCCGGTGAGCAGCACGATCGGGACCGAGCGTACGCCCACCGCATCCAGTTGCGCCAGCAACCGTGCACCCGCTGCGCGACCGCCGGGCAGCGCCCGGGCGGTCCGCCAGGCCAGCATCAGCACGTCCTGCAATGTCAGGAGGGTGCCCTGGAGAAATCGGCGCACAGC
>JAYWIJ010000243.1:0-7611 GCA_043788935.1 Gemmatimonadaceae bacterium
AGGGGCCGACGGCGTGCTGCCGTCGGCCCCTCGTGCGGTGTTGCGACGGCGCTCAGCGCTTCGCGGTCGTGATCAGGATCGCGCCCGAACCGTGGTCCATGCCCCACCGACCCGACGCCTGAATCGGGTCGAAGTAGCGCACCGTCTCCACGTTGGTCGGCGCCATCTGCCGCAATTCATCCAGACCGCCCGGCAGCCGCTGCATGTCGAGGTACACCTGCAGCACCGATGACTTGCCCAGGCTTTCCGCCGTCCGCGCGCGCACCCAGTTGCCGCGCAGCGAACGCACCACGTCATACATGTTGTTGAACTGTGTGGCGCGGATCTCGTCGCGGGTCAGTGTCGAGCGATCACTGCGGCCTGACTTCGCTGCGGGGGAAACGCCGCGGAGGACCTGCGCCACCGAGTCCGGTGTCGTCGCCGTCGTGCCGCCGACCGCCGCGGCCACGCCAGCCGGCGCTGGCGCTGGCGCCGGCGCAGTCGCAGGCTTGGCCGAGGAGCAGCCCGAGAGTGCGACGACGAGCATGGCGGCGGCGATTGACGGACGCGTGGGGGAAGTCATGTGCAGCTCGCGGTGGTGAGTGGTTCAATCCCGAGTAGCACGGTGCGCGGCAACCGCCGGAGCATGCCGTGCTGCTGGTGGTACACCACGCCGGCGGAGCGCGTTTGGTTTCATACGTCGCGCGGCATGGTCTTCACGGTTGCCGGAGCGTCGCCAGCAGCCGTTGTCCCGGCCTACCCGTGGCCGACATGCCCAGCCGTTGCTGCTCGACCTTCACCGCGGCGCGTGTCGGGGGCAGGAGCAGCCCATCGACGGTACCGATGGCGTGGCCGCGCGCGATCAGCAGCGACTGCAACTCGCGCCGGTCGCGGCGCGAGAGTCCGGGATCGTCAGTGGGCCACGGCGTCACGATGTCGCCGCCGCCGCGCAGCCGGTCCGCGAGGTGCACGATGGCCAGCGTGTAGCTCTCGGCAGCGTTGTAGCTGAACACCGCGCTGAAGTTCGACGTCACCAGAAAGGCGGGTCCTGCCACGCCGGCTGGCAGGAAGAGTCCCGCCGCGATGGAGGAATCGGCGGGCGATCGAAGCAGCGGTGATCCGTCCACCCTCGTCACGCCGCGCGCCACCCACGCGCCGAACGTGCGACGGGTGCGCCGGTTTTCACCACGCGCGTCGAACGGTGCGCCGTCTTCAGACGGCAGCGTCACCTCGACGCCCCACGGCAGGCCGCGCTTCCATCCCGCCTGTTTCAGGAAGTTGGCCGTCGAGGCGAGGGCGTCGCCGGTGTTGGTGATGAGATCGCGGCGGCCGTCGCCGTCGAAGTCCACGCCGCGCCACCAGAACACCCCGGGCATGAACTGCGTCTGCCCGAACGCGCCCGCCCACGAGCCTCTGAACGCCTCGCGTGACACGTGGCCGCCCTGCACGATGCGCAGTGCCGCCAGCAGTTCGCCGCGGAAGTACACCTGCCGGCGACCGACGCAGCTCAGGGTGGCCAGAGACCGGAGCACGTCGAACGTGCCCTGTCCCCGCCCGAAGTTGCTCTCGATGCCCCACACCGCCGCCACCACCTCGGGCTCTACGGCGTACCGCTGCGCCACCGCCTTGAAAGTGGCCCGGTGCTCGGCCAGCAGGCGCAGGCCGTCGTCCACCCGCTCCCGATCGGCCATGACCGCAACGTAGTCCCAGATCGGCAGCGTGAATTCGGGCTGCGCATTGAGCTGCACCAGAACGGCGGAGTCGGGACGCACCCCGTCCAGCTGCCGCCACGTCGCCGCCGAGATCGACCGGGCGCGCTTCGAGCGGCGAAGGGTCTGCAGGCATGCGTCGAACGGATCGGCGCGCAGTGGGTCAGGGCTGCACAGCAGGCAGGCGATGACGATGGCGAGCGCGCGTCGGGTGGTACTGCGAAAAGGCACGCGGCGGGGGCAGACGATGATGGTGGACGAGGGCGACCGGCAGGACGGTGCCGCGAGCACGTCAAGCGTACCCGGGACGGACCCCTTTCGCACGGCGGTACCGGAATCGAAGATCACCCACGCCGCGCGGCAGCAGACAGCTGTACCGCCGCGTACAGGCAACATTCCGCACGTTGTCGTCTGCCCTACGCCGGTGCCGGGCGGCAGTGCCGCATGCCCACTCACATCTCCGCTCATGACGCGCCTCCCCTCGCGATCCGCGGTTCCGCAGCTTCTGCTGGCCGCTGTCGGTGCCTCCCTGCTTGGCGCCCAGCAGCCTGCCGCGCGGAACGCCGCGACTGCCGCCCCTCAGGCACCCAGCCCCGCCGAACTGCTCAGGCGCGTGTCATGGCGGTCCGTCGGACCAGCCAACAATGCCGGCCGCATCTCGGTGGTCGCCGGCGTTCCGGGTGATCCACTCACCTATTACGTGGCCGGCGCGAACGGCGCGATCATCAAGACCACGAACGGCGGGACGACGTTCACGCCGATCTTCGACGAGCAGAGTTCCGGCTCCATCGGGGCCATCGCCGTCGCGCCGAGCGACCCGAACATCGTCTACGTCGGCACGGGCGAGGGGAATCCGCGCAACAACGCCTCGGTGGGCGACGGCATGTACAAGTCGGTGGACGCCGGCGCGCACTGGACGAAAATCGGTCTCGAGAAGTCGGACAAGATCGCGCGACTGATCATCGACTCGCGCAATCCCGACATCGTCTATGCCTGCGTGCTTGGTCGCGAGTGGGGCGCCAACCCCGATCGCGGCGTCTATCGCACCGCCGACGGCGGCGTGACCTGGAAGAAGGTGCTCTACATCGACGAGCAGACGTCGTGCTCCGACATCTCCGCCGATGCGACCAACAGCAACGTCATCTACGCCGGCATGTATACCTACCGGCGCTGGGCATGGCATCTCGAGTCGGGCAGCGGACAGACGTCGGTGTGGAAGTCGGTGAATGGTGGCACCACGTGGGAACGCCTCTCCGGCCCCGACATCCTGCGCGGTCTGCCGCGGAAGGCGATGGATCGCATCGGTGTGGCGGTCGCGCCCAGCGATCCGGACATCGTCTACGTGCTCAGCGAGACGAAGGACGAAGGAGAACTCTGGCGCAGCGACGACGCGGGCAAGTCATGGCGCACGGTGAACCGCGACCCGAACATCAACTTCCGTCCGTTCTACTACGCCGACATCCGCGTGGACCCGAAGAACCCGAACCGCGTCTTCACGCTCTCGGGTGGCCTGTACTTCAGCGATGACGGCGGCCGCAACTTCACCACGATCGCGCGCGACGTGCACGGCGATCATCAGGCGATGTGGATCGATCCCGTCGACCCGCGCTACATCCTGGAAGGCAGCGACGGCGGCTGGCAGGTGAGCCGCGACGGTGGAAAGAACTGGGACGTGGTGAACACGTTCGCGTTCACGCAGTTCTACCACATCAACTACGACATGCAGGTGCCCTACCAGGTGTGCGGCGGCCTGCAGGACAACGGCAACTGGTGCGGTACCAGCAACTCGCTGAGTGGTCAGGGCCTGCGACAGGCGGACTGGCGCAACGTGTCGGGCGGCGACGGATTCTTCACCGTGCCGGTGCTCGACAAGCCGTGGCTCGTGTACAGCAATTCGCAGGGCGGCATGATCAACCTCACCGACACGCGCAGCGGTGTGCAGAAGACGATCTATCCATACCCCAACCGCGTCGGCTCCGTCGGCGATGCGATGCTCGGCCACAAGTATCGTTACAACTGGAACGCACCGATCACACTGTCGCCGCAGAACCCCGGCATCGTCTACTTCGGCGGCAATGTCGTCTTCCGATCGAAGGACTACGGGCTGAGCTGGGACGTGATCTCACCCGACCTCACCACCAACGATCCGAAGAAACAGGTGTCGTCGGGTGGTGAGATCGTGGTGGACAATACGGCGGCCGAATTCCATTCGACGCTGCTTGCGATCGCGGCGTCGCCGGTGGACGGCAACGTGATCTGGACCTCGTCGGACGATGGGCTCGTGCACGTCGCGCGTGACGGCGGCAAGACGTGGGCGAAGAGCTTCGAGAACGTTCCGGGCCTCAAGCCGAATGCATGGCTCGCCACCATCGAGGCGTCACACTTCGACGCGGGCACGGCCTACGTGACGGCTGACCATCATCAGGACGATGACTACGCGCCGTACGTGTACATGACCACCGACTTCGGCAGGACGTGGAAGAGCATCCGCGGTGACCTGCCCGACCGTGCCTGGTGGACGCACGTGATCCGCGAGGATCCGAAGAACCGCAACCTGCTGTACGTGGGTACCGAGGCGGGCGTGTACGCCTCGTGGAATCGCGGCGTGAACTGGGTGTCGCTGCGTGGCGACCTGCCCATCGTGCCGGTGCGCGACATCCAGATCCATCCGCGCGACAACGACCTGCTGCTGGCCACGCATGGTCGAGGTCTCTACATCCTCGATGACCTCTCGCCGGTGCAGAACCTCGGCACCGCGATGACGGCAGAGGCCGAGCTGTTCGACCTGCGTCCCGCAATTCGCTGGAACATCTGGAATCGTGACGGCAACCTCGGTCAGCGCCGCTACGCCGGAGAGAACCCGCCCAACGGCGCAACGATTTCCTACTACCTGAAGTCGCAGCCTGCCGGTGAGGTCAACATCGAGGTCGCGAACGCCTCAGGCACCGTCGTGCGTCGCTTCCGCCGCGTGCCCGACGATGCGGGCGTGAACCGCATCACGTGGGACCTGCGCTACGAAGCACCCGCGGGCGGCGGTCTCGGTGGTCGCGGCAACCGCGGCGCGGCGGGTCCGGCCACGGCGCCCGATACGTCGCTCAAGGGGCTGCGTGAACGCCGTCGTGCCGCGGAAGCGGAACGTGGTGGTGCCGGTGAGGAAGAGAACTTCTTCGGCCCGTCGTCGGCGGGCGTGTTACCCGGCACATATCAGGTGACGCTGGTGGTGAACGGCAAGCGCTACGACAAGCCGGTCACGGTGCAGAACGATCCGCGCGTCGAGATGACACCGGCGCAGGTGGCGCAGCAGCATGACGCCGCGAAGGCCATCGAAGCCACGCAGTCGCGCGTGACGCGCGTGGTGGCCGGTGTGGACGACCTGATCCGCCAGCTCACCGGCGTTCAGACCACGCTGCGCTCCGCTCGTAACGAGGCGATGGCGCCTGCGCTCACCGAGATCGGCGGCACCATCACCGATCTCCGTCATTTCCGTGACTCGGTGCTGGCCCGACCGCTCGCTGGACTCGGCTATCGGCAGTATCCACGCCTGCGCGAGGAAGTGCAGACCATCAGTGGCATGATCGCACGCCCCATCTGGCCCATCACGGCCGGGGAGCAAGTGCGCAGCGGTGAACTGGTGGTCGAAACCGACGACGCTCAGCGTCGCCTCGATACCATCGTCCGCGATCGCGTCGGCAAGATCAACGACCTGCTGAAAGGGACGCAGCACGTCATCACGCCCAGCACGCCGAGAGTCGTGCAATAGTTGTGATCGTAAACTGTTCTCGCGGAGGGCGCGGAGGAGCGGATGAACGCGGAGGACCGCTATTCCGGGGTGCTGCGAACGCATGGCGAGCGCAGTTCCCACAGCCGTCCTCCGCGTTCCTCCGCCCCTCCGCGAACTCCGCGAGAACAGTTGCAGTGCTGAACACCGCCGAAAGCCCGGTCCTCGAACTCTCCCGATACGTGATGAACCGCTTCGCACTCGCGTGTGCTCTCGCCCTCGCGTTGCCGATGTCGCTGAACGCGCAGACTCCCGCCGGTTCGCGCACGCCTGACACGAAGCGTACGGTGCGTGCGGCGCGGGCCGGCGCCGGCATTCGGCTCGACGGCAATCTCGACGACGCCGCGTGGGCCGATGCCGATCGCGCCACGGATTTCATCCAGGCCGAACCGCTCAGCGGACAGCCGGCCACTCAGCAGACGGAAGTCCGGATCCTGTACGACGCCGACTACCTCTACATCTGCGCCCGCATGCGCGACGCCGATCTGGCGCACGCCGTCGTGAATGACATCCGCAAGGATTTCATCGAGGAGGAGCAGGACGACTTCGAGGTGCTGCTCGACACCTTCAGTGACAAGCGCAACGGCTACGTCTTCTCCACCAACCTCAAGGGCGCGCGCCACGACCGGCAGGTCGCGCTCGAAGGCCGCGAAGTGAATCGCAGCTGGGACGCCGTCTGGGACGTGCGCACGCAGCAGCAGGCCGACGGCTGGACGGCCGAGATGCGCATTCCGTTCCGCGCGCTGCGTTTCGACCGGAGCAGTAATGCCACCTGGGGCATCAACTTTTCGCGACGCCTGCGCCGAGTGAACGAGATCTCGTTCTGGTCGCCGGTGCCGCGCGCCTTCTCGCTGAACCGTGTGTCGCTGGCCGGTGAGCTGGTCGGCCTCGAGACCGGTGCGGCCGGCCGCGACCTGCGCGTGAAGCCCTACATCTCCGACAACGCCGTGCGCGCGCTCGGCACCACCGCGGCACCGTCACCCGTGATGCGGAACAGCATCAACGTCGGCGGCGACGTGAAAGCGGCCATCACCAGCGGACTCACACTCGACGTCACCGTGAATCCCGACTTCGGACAGGTCGAGGCCGACGAGCAGCAGGTGAATCTCACGCAATTCTCGCAGTTCTTTCCGGAGAAGCGCGATTTCTTCCTCGAGAATTCCGGAGTCTTCTACGTCGGTGACGCCGCGCGGCGCAGCGCCAACAATGCGCCGACTCCCGACGAAGACAACCTGCTCTTCTTCTCGCGGCGCATCGGTCTCACCTCCGGCGGCCTGCCGATCCCCATCTTCGGCGGCGTGCGCGTCACCGGCAAGCTGAGTGAGCGGACACGCATCGGCGTGATGAGCGTGCAGGATCGCGCGACTGGTGGCGACCCGGCCTCCAACTCGAGCGTCGTGCGCTTTCGCCAGAACCTCGGACGGGTGGGCAACGACGTCGGCTTCTTCATGATGCAGAACGTGCACTCGTCGGGCGTGAGCTACACCAATCGTGTCATCGGCGTGGACAAGAACATCCGACCGTTCGGCATCCTCGACTGGAACTCGTACGCCGCCACCACCAGCACCACCGGAAAGTCGGGCGGAGCGTACGCCGTGCGCTCGACGGTGAACTGGGAAGGCGTCTTCTTCCACATCAAGACCGGCGCCATGGAACTGGGCCCCGGCTTCCAGAACGATCTCGGGTTCTATCGTCGCGTCGGCGTACGGAAGTACCTGATGGACACCGGCATCCGGCCGCGATCACCGTGGCTGCGTGCACACGGCATCCGCGAGTTGCACCCGCACATCGTCTGGAGCTACATCGACGATCTCGATGGCCAGCTCGTGGCGAAGACGCTGCACACCGGCCAGTCGTTCTTCTTCAACAACGGCGCCGTGTTCGAGTACTCGGTCAACCCGACGTCGAATCGGCTCATCGCGCCATTCCGTCCGAATGCGAAGATGGCCCTGCCGATTCCCGCAGGCCTCTACAACTGGACGGAGCAGTGGCTGCTGCTGACCACCGACCAGAGTCGAATGTTCTCGGCCGACAGCAAATACACCTTCGGCGGGCTGTATGACGGCACGCAGCAGACCGTCGGCCTCTCGGTGCGCTATCGGCCCAGCTACCGCTTCCGCGCCAGCATCGGGGTGCAGCGCACCG
>JAYWIJ010000244.1:0-7569 GCA_043788935.1 Gemmatimonadaceae bacterium
GAGGCCATTGGTCGCCGAGGGCGACGTCTCGGTGCGCGGCACCACCGATGCCGTGGCCTATGATCTGTACCTCAAAGGGCGTTACTACTGGGCCCAGCGAGGCGCCGGTCCACTCGATAGCGCGGTGAAGTATCTCGAGGCCTCGGTGCAGCGTGACAGCACGTTCGCGCGCGGCTGGGCCGCGCTCGCGCTGGCGTATGTGATTCGTTCGAACTTCAACACCGATGTGGATTTCGCGCCGTCGGACGTGGCGGCCGCGCGCGCGGCGCGTCGAGCGCTGTCGCTCGATTCCACCAGTGCGGATGCCCACGCGGCCCTCGGCTTCCGGGCCACTCGCCGATTCGACTTCGCGCAGGCGGCGCTCTCGATGGCGACCGCGCGACGACTCGAGCCAAGCAGCGCCATCGCCGCGCATTGGTCTGCCATCTCCTTTCACGCCGTGGGCGATACGGTGCACGCCGACGAGCAGATGGAGCGAGCGCTCACGCTTGACCCGCTCTCGCCAACCACGTTCAACACGCGCGCACGTATGCTCACCGAGCGGCGCCAGTTCGCGCTCGCCCTCGAGAATGATGCCAGAGTGGCGTCGCTGAGCAGCACGTTTTTCAATAATTCGACCGTGGCGCTGATCTGGACGGGACTGGCGGATAGTGCGTTCCGCGTGACGCAACGGAACCCCGCGTCTGATCGGACCCGAGGCCGATTCGGTTACGCCATCATGGCCGCCGCCGCTGCGGGCCAATGGGACGCCGCTCGCGCGCTGCAACGCGAGATCGATGCGCGCGGGGCCGGCGTGCGATCGTTCGATCGCGCGGCCTCCGCGTTGGTGTTCGGTGATCGCGCCGCGGCGGCCGCGCTGTTCGTGGAGCACCTCGAACAGGACGGGGCGCTTGCGAACCTGGCATTCTCCGTCTGCTATCCGCCATACGACGCCATTCGCGCCGAACCGGCGTGGAAGGCGTTTCTGGCGCGACACCAGTTGAAGGAGTGTCCGTACACCTCGCCGTGGCCGTTGGGAGCGGCACTCCGATGACCGACGTGTTGAATCGCCTCACCACCGCGCTCGCCGACCGCTACCGCGTCACCCGCGAACTCGGCGCCGGCGGCATGGCCACCGTGTATCTCGCGCACGACGTCAAGCATGATCGTGATGTCGCGATCAAGGTGCTACATCCGGATTTGGGCGCGGCCCTCGGCGGCGAACGGTTCCTCACCGAGATCCGCACCACCGCCCGCCTGCAGCATCCGCACATTCTCCCGCTGCTCGACAGCGGTGAGGCGGACGGGTTGCTGTACTACGTGATGCCGCTCGTGACCGGAGAAACGCTGCGCGCGCGCCTTGAGCGCGAGAAGCAGCTGCCAATTCCGGAGGCCGTGCGCATCGCCCGTGAAGTGGCGAGTGCGCTCGATTATGCGCATCGGCAGAATGTGATTCATCGCGACATCAAGCCGGAGAACATTCTCCTGCACGACGGCTCGGCGCTCGTAGCCGATTTCGGCATCGCACTCGCCGTGCAAAGCGCTGGTGGCGCGCGTATGACGCAAACCGGATTGAGTCTCGGCACGCCGCAGTACATGAGCCCCGAGCAGGCGATGGGGGAACGCACCATCGATGCGCGCAGCGACATCTACGCGCTCGGCACGGTGGTGTACGAAATGCTCACCGGCGCACCGCCGTTTACGGGCGCGAGTGTGCAGGCGATCGTGGCGCGCGTGTTGTCGAGCGAGGCGGAACCGCCGTCGCGCGTGCGCAGCACCATCCCGCAGCACGTGGAGCAGGCCGTGCTCACGGCGTTGGCGAAACTGCCGGCCGATCGACAGGCGAGTGCGGCGGAGTTTGCGAGTGCACTGACCACCACCAGTGGTGCGCAGCACAACAGCGCGATGACGTCGCCGGCGCGCGGTGTCCGCACGCGTTCGTTGGCGATCACGCTAATGGGCGCCGTCGCGATTGCGGCTGCCGCCGTCGGCGCGACGTGGATGGTGATGCGACGAAGTGGCAACGGGGCATCGTCCGCCGACGTCGTGACGCGCTTCACCATCGAGGGGAAGAGCACGTACGTCACCCAGAACCGGCTCTTGGCGCTCTCCCCCGATGGCCGCACGTTGGTGCTATGGCGAGCCGACGCCAACCGTGGAGCGCAGCTGTTCGTCCGCCAGCTCGATCAGCTGGAGATGACGCCCATTGCCGGGAGCATCAACGGCATCGAGCCGACGTTTTCCCCGGATGGTCGCTGGATTGCCTTCGCGGTCGCGCGTCAGCTCTTCAAGGTCGCCGTGACGGGCGGCAATCCGACCCGCCTCGCTACGCTGCCGGTGCAGCCGCAGGGGATCGCGTGGACGTCGGGTGGCGAGATCGTATACGCCGTGCAGTCCGACTCGCTGTTCGCGGTCAAGGAAACGGGCGGGGTGCCCCGCGCACTCGCCGCGGCGCCGGCGGGCGCTGCGGCACGGTGGCCCGTCGCGCTGGAGGCATCGAACGTGGTGCTCTTCGCGGCCAACCAACGCACAGGCGACTCGGTTCGCGTGCTCGCGTTATCACTGGCCGATGGGAAGGTCACCGACGTGGGAACCGACGCCTACGCGGCGGTTGGCGTCGCCCGCGGGCATCTGGTCTACCTGAATCGTACCGGGGACCTCTTCGCGGCGCCCTTCGATGCACGCGCGCTCACCGTGACCGGCCCCGGCGAACGGATGGGCGACGGCGTGAAGATGAACCCGACGGGCTTCGGACTCGGCTACGCGGTGATGTCTCCGTCGGGCGACCTAGTGTACGTCAATGAGAGCAGTGCCGGGCTGCTGACGTATCGTGATGCACAGGGCCGGCTCTCATCGGCACTGCCTGATACGCTGGCCTTCGAACATCCGCGGTTTTCACCCGACGGGCTTCGCCTCGTGGTGACCATCAGTGACAGTGCGACGCGTCGCCGCACGCTCCGTGTTCTCGACCGGTCCAACGGATTCTTCTCTCTGCTGGCGGGACAGGACCAACAAGCCGGACGCGATCGCGCCGAGTGGACCCCCGACGGTCGGAGCATCCTGTTCCGGTCGCTCACCGACTCGTTGCGGAGTGCGATGCTGCGCACGGCGGATGGCAGCGGTGCCGATACCATGCTTCTGCGAGGGAGGCGCGCGGTGTACGAAGTGGTGCTCGCGCCCGACGGGAAGACGCTGCTGGGCCGTGTCCAGAACGACGCCGTCGAACTCGCGCAAGGGTTGCTCTGGTGGACACGTGGTGACAGCACGGTGCGCACGTTGCCCCATGTGAGCACCGATGCTGGTGGCACGGTGACCGGTGCCCGATTCTCGCCCGATGGGCGATGGATCGCGTTCAGCGCCGATGCGCCGCGGCATGTGTACGTCGCACCCTTCCCCGGCCCCGGTGCTCAGGTGCGCATCGACCGCGCGGGCGGCCTTGCGCCGGTGTGGGCCCGCGACGGCCGGAGCCTCTACTACTACACGCCAACCGGGTTGGTGACCACGACGGTCGATCTCGCGGCGGGAGTGAAGGTGGGAAGCACGCGGGAACTGCTTGGCGCCGAGTTCGCGAGCGACGACGCCGTGCACGCGCCGTTCGATGTGGGCCCCGACGGCACGGTGGTGTTCGTGCGCCAGACACGTTTCCCGCGGGTGGTGGTGGTACGCAACTTCGCGGCGGAGATCGGGCGGGCGCCGGCAGCCGGGAAGTAGCGGCGACGGTCGTTCAAGGGGTCGGAGTCCTTGAACGGAGTCCTTGAAGGGGCATCTCGCCTGCCGACGACCGCGCCACGACGGTAGATTGTCCATATGTCGACCGCTCGCCGCAACATGACCGTTCGTGTGATGTCGCTCCACAGTCTGGAAGCCGGTGACAGCCGGGTGGCTGGCACGCCGTCCGAACGTGTGGCGCTGGTAGCGGTGCTCAGCGCCGATCTCTGGGCTCACACGCGCGCGCCGTTGCCTGTGTATGAGCGGGCCGCGATGCCGGTGACGGTCGCGACACGTCTGGCGAACCGCCGGTAGCCGGGCGTGGTCGAGGACTTCCGGGATTTCCTCGCCGAGCTGCGTCGCGCCGAGGCGCGATTTCTGGTGGTGGGCGCGCACGCCCTCGCGGCCCATGGCGTGCCGCGAGCAACGGTCGACCTCGACGTGTGGATCGATCCGTCCCCGGAGAATGTGAGTCGCGTCTGGGCGGCGCTGGCCGCGTTCGGTGCACCGCTGTCCGCACTCGAGATCACCGAGGCCGATCTCACGCGCCCCGATACCGTCGTGCAACTCGGACTCCCTCCGTGGCGCATCGACATCCTCACGGGGATCAGCGGCGTGACCTTCGGCGAGGCGTGGCCTGAGCGGATCGAGGCCGACTTCGAAGACGTGTTAGTCCCGTTCATCGGTCGCGCCGCCTTCGTCCGCAACAAGCGGGCGAGCGGCCGCCTCAAGGATCTCGTCGATATCGAGTCGCTCGCCGGTGAGTGAGGCGGCGCAGGTCTCCTCCCGCCTCACCACCGCCCTCGCCGACCGCTACCGCGTCACGCGCGAACTCGGCGCCGGTGGCATGGCCACCGTGTACCTCGCGCGCGATCTCAAGCATGATCGCGATGTGGCCATCAAGGTGCTCAAGCCGGAACTCGCCGCGTCACTGACTGGCGAGCGTTTCCTGCGCGAGATCGCCATCACGGCACGGCTGAACCATCCGCATATCCTCGCCCTACTCGACTCGGGTGCGGACGCCAGCGGGACGCTTCTGTACTACGTCATGCCGGTGGCGACCGGGCAGTCATTGCGCGATCGCCTCTCCACGGGTGGTGCGCTCCCCGTGGCCGACGCGCTGCGCGTGGCCTGTGACGTGACCGAAGCGTTGGTGCACGCGCACGCGCAGGGGGTCGTGCATCGCGATATCAAACCCGACAACATTCTGTTGTCCGACGGGCACGCGATCGTCGTCGACTTCGGCATCGCCAAAGCCATCGGCACCTCGCGTGAAGGCGACACGTTGACCTCGGCCGGGACGTCTATCGGCACGCCGGCGTACATGTCGCCGGAGCAAGCGGCCGGGGAAGCCGATGTGGATCACCGCGCCGATGTCTACGCGCTCGGCGCCGTGCTGTACGAAATGATCGCCGGCACGTCACCGTTCAGCGGCACGTTCCAGCAGGTCGTGGTGGCAAAGATGACCAAGGACGCGCCGGCGCTGTCCACGCGCACCGCGGCGGTGACGCCGGCGCTCGCCGGGCTCGTGGCGCGCTGCCTGGCCCGTGATCCCGCGCAGCGTCCGGCCAATGCCGAGGCGTTGCTGGCAGCACTGCGTGCCCTGATGCAGCCGAACACGAACGCGACGAAACGGCCGACACGCCTGGTGATGATCTGCGGTGGCGTACTGCTCACCACGCTCGCGGCGCTCGGTTTCCTGTTCGTGCGCGACCGTCGTGCGCGGTGGGTGCGCGAGACGGCGGTGCCGGAGATTGCGCGTCTGGTGGAATCCGATCAACTCGATTCGGCCTTTGCGTTGGCGGAGCGTGCCGAGGCGCGCGCCCCGAGTGATTCGGTGTTGGCGTCG
This sequence comes from Gemmatimonadaceae bacterium, assembly GCA_043788935.1. Lineage (GTDB taxonomy): Bacteria > Gemmatimonadota > Gemmatimonadetes > Gemmatimonadales > Gemmatimonadaceae > JACMLX01. The sequence continues at coordinate 5,537 of JAYWIJ010000244.1, forward strand.
GTGTGGGGCGACATATCGCTGACGCAGCGCTTCCAAAGCGAGCCTGCTGGTGCGACGGTCACACGCGCCGCGCTCACGGATACCACACGTTGGATTCCCGTCGGCACCACGCCCACCGATCCGGTGCGCATTCCGAAGAACGCATCGTTCTATCGCTACACGTTGCCGGGGTATCGCCCGGTTACGGTGATGGGCGCGCGGTTGGGCGGCAGCTACGCACCCATTCCCAGTCCGGTCGCGCTGCAGAAGGCGAGTGATCCCGACTCCGGCATGGTGCTGCTGCGCGGACGCCGCTTGGTGGGCACGCTGTACGGCTTGTCGGCGGCCGACACGCTCGACTTGGCCGACTTCCTGATGGACAAGCTCGAAGTCACCAACGCGCAGTACAAGACATTCGTGGATGCCGGCGGCTACACCGACGCACAATGGTGGGATACCACGATCGTACGCGACGGGCGCGCGATGGCGCGCGGCGATGCGATGGCGCAGTTCACCGATGCCACCGGCCGACCTGGTCCCGCCACCTGGGAGGGCGGCGTACCGAAGCTCGGCACCGACGACTTTCCGGTGGGCGGGGTGAGTTGGTATGAAGCACGCGCCTACGCGCGATTTGCGCGCAAAGAACTGCCAACGGTGTTGGAGTGGAACGCGGCGGCGATTCCCGAAGCGGCACGCTGGGTCGTGCCAAACGGTCGCTACAACTCCGACGGCCCTCTGCGCGGTGGTGCCGCACTCGGCGTGAGCCCGCGTGGCATTTTCGACATGGCCGGCAACGTTCGTGAGTGGACGGCCAACGCGCGTGAGCCGGGCAGTCGCTACATCCTGGGCGGTGGATTCTCCGACCCCGCGTATCTGTTCAACGAGGTCTACGCGCAGCCCGAGTTCGATCGTTCGGCCATCAACGGCATCCGCCTCGTGAAGCGCGTGGCCGCCGCGCCCGATCTCGCGCGGGCACTCGCGCCGATTCCGCGTACGGGGCGCGACGCGGTGAACGCGGTGCCCGTGGATGACGCGACGTTCCGTGGCTTTCTCGCCCTGTACGACTACGACCGCACGCCGCTCAACGCACTGGTGACGGTCCGTGACAGCGCGCACGCTGATTGGATTCGCGAAGACGTCACCTTCGATTTGCCGGATGGAAAGGGGCGCATGCCCGCCGTCCTCTTCCTGCCCAAGCGCGTAAAGCCGCCGTATCAGACGGTCGTCGTGTGGCCGGCATCGGATGTGTTCTTCCTGCGCGACACGCGTCGGCTTTCGATGAGCTTCGTAGACTACCTCGCGCGCAGCGGCCGCGCCGTACTGTACCCGATCTACGAGCATACCTACGGACGCGGCACGACGCTGGGCGGGGATGTACCATCGGTCAGCATTGCCCATCGTGATCAAGTGTTGCGATGGGTCACCGAGATGCGACGGTCCATCGACTACGCCTTCTCACGCGCGGACATCGATACGGCGCGACTCGCGTATGTGGGCACGAGCTGGGGTGGCCGGCTCGGTGGTACGGCAATCGCCACCGAGTCGCGAATCCGCACGGCTATTCTCAACGTGGCCGGCCTCAGCGCCAACCCGGTCCGTCCAGAGGAAGACCCCGTCAATTTTCTGCCTCGCATTCGCATGCCCGTGCTCATGCTCAGCGGCCGCTACGACAGCGTGTTTCCGTACGAGTCGTCGCAGGTACCGTTTCTTCGATTGCTCGGCTCTCCGCCGGCTTCAAAGAAGCAGGTGCTCTTCGAAGGCGGGCACTTCCTGCCGCGCAACCTCTGGGTGTCGGAATCCACGCGATGGCTGGATCAACAGTTTGGGCCGGTGCAACGACCGTGAACGCGTTCGCTCATGTCGTGATGCGTATTCGTCCGATCGCAGCGACGCGGATGGCACGCGTCTTATTCGCGGTCGTGGTGATGGTGTTGCCGCGCGCGCCGGTATTCGCCCAGCCGACCACCGTCATCACCGGCCCGCCCGCGCCGGTGGCCCCGGCGGTGATCACGCGCGACTCCGCGCAGCACGCGACGGTGCGCGCGATCAAGCTC
>JAYWIJ010000245.1:0-2142 GCA_043788935.1 Gemmatimonadaceae bacterium
GACCAAGGGCGTCGTGAGCTTTCAGCGTGTCGGATCGAACGTCGTATTCTGGGCCGCGCGTCCGATGCGTGGCACGGGCCCCAAGATCGAGCTGCTTCCGCGCGCCTCGTCGGTGCTGCCAAATGAGAAGCTGCTTGAAGCGCGCGAGGCGATCAACGCCTGCTCGCGCGAGATCCTCGAGGATGACGATCGGCTCGCGATCGGATTCGGCGCGATGAAGAATCCCGCGTCGCGCGACAAGGTCTTCACGCTCATGGATGATCTCCTGCAGGCCACGTGACCGCACCAGACCACATCACTGAAGCGAACGCCGAGAGCGGATTTGCCGCTCTCGGGCTGGACTCCCGGGTCGCGGACGCACTCGCCGCACTCGGATACGAAGAGCCGACGCCCGTACAGCGCGCGTCCATTCCCCCGCTGCTTGCCGGACGCGACGTGCTCGCGATGGCCGCAACGGGAACCGGCAAGACGGCGGCGTTCTCGCTCCCGCTGCTTACCCGACTCACACCCGACGCCCCCGCGCGCACACGCACCGCGGCCCTGATCCTGGTGCCGACGCGCGAGCTGGCGATGCAGGTGGCCGAGGCGGTGCATCGCTACGGCAAGCCGATGGGCGTGCAGGTGCTGCCGGTGTACGGCGGCGCCTCGATGGAGCACCAGATCCGCGCGCTCAAGCGCGGTGTCGACGTGGTGATCGCGACGCCAGGCCGCGCGCTCGATCTCATTCGACGCAACGCGCTCAATCTCTCCGCCGTGAACACGGTGGTGCTCGACGAAGCCGACGAAATGCTGGACATGGGGTTCGCCGAAGATCTCGAGGCGATTCTCGATGCAGTGCCCAAGGAACGGCAGACGGCGCTCTTCTCGGCGACGCTCCCTCCCCGCATCGCGTCGATCGCCCGCCGGCAGCTCAACGACCCGGTCACCATCACGATCGATCGTGAAGTGGTGCCCGATGGCGAAGCGGCACGTGTGCGCCAGGTGGCGTACATGGTGCCGCGCGCGCACAAGATGGCGGCGCTGGCGCGCGTGCTCGACCTCGAGCATCCGACGTCGGCGATCGTGTTCTGCCGCACACGCAACGAGGTCGACGAACTGTCGGAGACGCTGGCGGGGCGGGGCATTCGTGCCGATGCACTGCATGGCGGTCTTAGCCAAGACCAGCGCGACCGCGTGATGCAGAAGTTTCGCGCGAAGAAGACCGACTTGCTCATCGCGACGGACGTCGCGGCGCGCGGGCTCGACGTGAAGCACGTGTCGCACGTGTTCAACTTCGACGTGCCGGCGGATGCGGAAGCGTACGTGCATCGCATCGGCCGTACGGGTCGTGCAGGACGTGAAGGCGTGGCGATCACGTTTGCGGAGCCGCGCGAACATCGCCTGCTGCGCAACATCGAGCGCATGACGTCGCAGCGCATCGAGATCGCGCAGGTGCCGACGGTGGCGGACCTCAAGTCGCGCCGCCTGGAGCTTGCACGCGCATCGCTGCGCGAGGCGGTGCTCGAAGGTGAACTCGATCAGTTCCGCGGTATCGTGGAGCAGCTCGCCGACGAGTTCGACGTGATGGACATCGCGGCGGCAGCCGTGAAGATGCTCGAGAGCCGTGACACGGAAGACGACGCGGGTGACATCCCGGCGGCGATGCCGCGCACGGAGCGTCCGCGTTCCGATCGTGGCGGCGACCGTCCGTCGCGCCCCGATCGTCCTGAGCGTTCACGCATCGAGGCACCGGACGGTGCACCACGCACGAAGAAGGGCACGAAGCCCGACTGGGCCGTCGCGCGCTTGTGGGTCGGTGCGGGCCGCAAGGCGAAGATGCGTCCGGGTGATCTCGTTGGTGCGATCGCGAACGAGGTGGGCATCGATGCGGGCGTGATCGGTGCGATCCAGATCGCGGACGGTTTCTCGACGGTCGAGGTACCCGAGGAGATCGCCGAGGACATCATCAACGCGCTGCGCAACACGACGATCAAGGGCAAGCGGGTGGTGGTGCGCCGGGATCGGGCAGGGAAGTAGGCGCGCGTGATCGGTGTGGTGCGAAGGGACGGTGCTCATGCGAGCGCCGTCCCTTTGTCGTTGTCGCGTCGTCGCGCATCACTCCGCGACTCTGCGCGAATTCGCGCGCGACATGCAGTGCTGCCA
>JAYWIJ010000246.1:0-7544 GCA_043788935.1 Gemmatimonadaceae bacterium
CCCCCTCTTCTCACTCAATTTCGCCTGTCTGGCACGTCGGGTGTGACCGGCGTGATCGTCTGCTTGAGCTGCGGTCTGGCAACGCTCATGTCGCGGTACGGCAACCCAACCCGATAGAAATCTCCAGCCGTCATCACCCGCACACGCGACTGCAACCGCGGAAGCTTTGCGGCCACCCCCGGATAGTCGGCATTGATCACATACGGTGTTTCGCCGGGATACGGCGCGCTCCGCACGAAGTCATGGCCGTACCACACCGCTTTACCAGGGATGACCACAACATCCGCGTCGATTCGTGCGATCAGTGCCGCTGAATCGGCAAACGGGCGAACGAACCGCTCTGCATGCCACGCTCGCAGCGGGAGAAGCAGCACAAGGGAAGCGAGCAGGCTGCCGAAGCCGAGCGCGCGCGCATCGCCGGCCCGCACATGTCGCCCTAAACAGCGCGCACCCCAGGCACTCATGAGGACGAGGTTTCCGAGCACGGCGTAGACGTAGCGGTATCCCCAGCCATGCTGCTGGTCGAGTTGGAAGCACGCGTAGAGACCGGTCGTCAGGACGAGACCATACGCGAGATCCCGAACTGCGGTCGGGCCCTCGCGACGCTGCAATAGCGCGCAGACAGCCGCGACCGCAACCAGCGGGGCCTGCCACGACACGACGAGCGCAGCGTTCTCCGTCGTCAGCACGACGTCCGGAACGCCGACGAGCGATTGCAGGGAATACCTGGTTTCGGCGCCGACGCGCCGCATCCAGCCGAGCCACACGACGCAGCCGAAGCCATATGTGGCACTCACCGCGAGTGTTCGAATCCATCGACGCTCGAACAGCATGCGCAGTAGGAATGGCGCGGCAAAAAGTGCGTGTGGAAATACCTGATGCAATCCCAGCGCGGCGACGCCGAGCGCGGGAAGCGCCGCAATGTAAAGGTGTGAATCGTCCCGCCGGAGCCAGCACCACAGCCACCACGTGTTCAGGCACAGATGCGCCGACATTGCGTACGCCGTCCCTGACATCAACAGGAATTGCGCAGACGTCACCAACATGGCGAGGGCCAGCCACTGCATCCGGCCTTGGCCCGGCCAAAGCCGCCGTGCGACCCCTGCCAGACCTAACACCGTCAGACCCGCGAGCACCGGATTGGCCAACGACTCGACGCCGGCCCTCACGAACATCGAGCGGATAGCCGCATGCACCGGCAGGTACATCGATTCCCACGTGCCGTGGGCCGCGTCGTATCGGATGTACGGTGGCAACATCGCGCGAACGTAGGGCCGCCATTCCTCGGGCACTGGTGCGGCCAGCATACCGCGCGCAAGAATTTTCGCCTGGAACGACGCACTCCACTCATCACCACTCAGCGCATAGTCGTGCATCACCCAGTGGGTGATCGCCCACGTCACCACTGTTACCGTTATCGCCAGCAGCCACATTTGTCGCGTGGCTACATCGCGCCCGCCTTGCAACTGCGTCGTGGCGCACTCGTGCTCGCGTGCGGTGCGGCCGCGCAGTAGGGCTACGATCAGGGCGAGGACGAACACGATGCTCACCGCCAGCGGCACCGGTTCGTGTTCGCGCTGAAACCAGTAGAAGACATTGATCATCTCCGCCTCCGGCGTACGCCGCAGGTTCAGTGCAATCGCAAGCGACGCAATGGAGACGACCAGCACCAACACGCACACCAAAAGCGCCGCAGACCGATCGGGTACGTTGCCGGCGACGGGTTCGGCTGAAGGGGAAGGCAAAGCCGTTAGTACGCCTCGTGTCTTCGCCCCCTCGGCGTTGCTCACGTGACGCCAGCCTCCACAAATTCCGGCGACATCAACCCCCCCAGCGACCGCCCGTGCGCGTCATGCACCGCCCGCGCCTCGTTCACCAACTCCAGCGCCGACCTCGTACACGGCGGCAACACCCGATCCGAATGCCCGAGCGGCGTCACCCGCTCCCCCCACTTCACCAGCAGCGAGCAATACGTCAGCCCGCCGCCGAACGCCGGCATCAGGATCGTCGCACCGGGCGTGACGCGCCCCTCTTCCAGCGCCTCCACCAGCGCCACCGGCACCGTCGCCGCGCTCATGTTGCCGTACTTGTGCACCGTCACCATCACGCGCTCCATCGGGATGCCGGCATACTTCGCCACCGACTCGATGATGCGCAGGTTCGCCTGATGCGGCACGACGAGGTCGATCTGGTCCGGCGTGACACCACACTGCGTCATCACCTGTCGTGATGCCTCCGCCATCGCGTGCACGGCGCGCTTGAAGATCGCCTGCCCGTCGAAATCCCAGATCGTGTCGCCGAACCGCACATCCTTGTTCGCGTAGCACAGTCCCAGCCCACGCACCCGCAGCGTCTCGCGCGCCTCGGCGTCACAACCCAGCACCGTGCCGATCAGCCCCGACTCCACGTCGCTGGCCTGCAGCACCACCGCCGCCGCTCCGTCGCCGAAGAGCACCGCCACGTTGCGATTGCTCCAGTCCATGAAGCGGCTGATCAGTTCCACGCCGATCACCACGGCGTTCTTCACCATGCCGCTCCGGATCATGGCGGTGGCGGTGGCCAGGCCGTAGCAGAAGCTGGTGCAGGCGGTGTTGAGGTCCATCGCGGCGGCGCGCGTCGCACCCAGCGCGATCTGCACGCCACTGGCGCTGTTCGGCACGCCCTCGTCGTTGCTGCAGCTGCCATAGATGATCAGCTCCACGTCGGCACCATTGAGCCCCGCGCAGGCCAGCGCCTGTGACGCCGCCACCACCGACATGTCGATGGCGCTCACATGCGACACGCGACGTTCCTTCATGCCGGTGCGTGAGCTGATCCACTCGTCCGACGTCTCCAGAAACGTCGACAGATCGTCGTTGGTGAGGATGGCGGGCGGCATGCACTTGCCCCAGCCGGTGATGGATGCGTAGGTCATGGCGATCGGGTCTGGCGGCGAGGAGCCGTTCGGTGTGCCAGTACAGTACCGACCGGGGCAGGGAAGCGGGATGGCTTGCGCTGGGCCAGCCGTTCACCCCACCAACGCCTCCATCGGCAGCGCGTCCCGCGCCCGGACCGCCGCCTCGTACGGGCCCAGCAGATGCGCGATGCTGTTGGCGTAATAGCTGACCAGTTCGCGCCCGCGCGGCAGCACCAGAAAGCTCTCTCCCTGCGGCAGCACCACGTGGCGCATGGCCAGCATCAGCATCGCCACGTCGAGAGTATCGGCGGCGTTGCGATCGGCACGGATCACGCGGGCGTTCAGATCCACCAGCTCGTCGCGCAGCTCCTCGATGCGTTGCAGCAGTTTGCTGCGCGACAGCAACTCACCGCCCAGGCTCTGTATCGCGGCGCAGACCAGCGGCACCGGCGTCACTGGAACCAACGCGCCGATCCGCTCCATGATGCGGTCGGTCAGCGCCGCCACCTGCGCCAGTCGCTCGGCGCGCGGCATCGTGAACAGGTCGGGCTGGTTGGCGTACCACGGCGCCAGCGGCACCGGCGCGCCGATCGTCACTGCAGCGCGCCCGTAGCGCTTCCACCGGCGCGTGATCAGGCGACCGACGTTCCAGAACAGATACGGCAGCACTTCGCCCAGCTGCGTGAGGCGTCCCGGTGGGGTACCGCCGCTCGACGTCTCCAGCTCGCGCAGCAGCGAGCGATCCTCGAGCACGCGATCGTAGTTGATCGCGACGGGGATGACGTGAATGCGGCTGTGATAGGCGGGATCGTGACCGATGCCGAGCACGTAGTCGAGCAGGCCGATCTTCGGCGGGCGAAGTTTGCCGTCGCGCGTGAGGCCACCTTCGAGGAAGATGCCCTGCGTCACGCCTTCCCGGGTGATCAGTTGCACGTACCGCTCGAGCACCGTGTGATAGAGCTTTTCACGATGCTTGCGGCGCACGAAGTAGCCGCCGAATGCCTTGAAGATCTGTTCCAGCGGAAAGGCGCGTGCCCATTCGCCGACGGCATACGAAATCGCCACCTGCCCTGACAGCGCGTAACCCACCAGCACGTAGTCTGCGTTGGAGCGGTGGTTCATCAGATAAACCACCACCGCGTTCCTCGGCAGTTTTCGCACCGCGTCGCGATCCTCGTACTCCACCGATACCTTGTAGAACAGCCCAAGGAGCAGGCGCGAGAGGCGATAGCCCACTTCGTAGTAGGCGATGATGTTGAAGAACGGCACGATTTCACGCACGTACGTATCCACCATCCGCCAGCAGGCCTCGCGATCCAGTCCGCTGGTGGCCGCATGTTCCTCCACCGCAGACGCGATCACCGGATCGGCCAGCAGCAGGCCACGCACATCGGCGCGCCCCAGCAGCTTGAAGCGATCGAGACGCCCGCGGTACTTGCGCCGCACCCGTGCCGCCACGCGATCGGTGTAGCGCGTGAGCGGCTCGCGGAACGCCCGCGCCAGAACCAGCAGCGCGACGAAGACGACGAGGACGGCACGGATGGCGGGGGACATGACGCTCGAACCTAGCCCGCGCGCACGCCATCGGGGCGAGTGCGCGCCAGCCCTGACGGCGGGGTGACGAGCCGGTCGCTCCTTGATCTCTCGCTGCTGAAGCCTGAGATTAGTCAATGCATTGGCTAGCCACCCGGTTTCGGAGGTCGCATGATCCGAGTCACCATGCTGAAGGCCAAGACGCATCTGTCACAGCTCGTCGCCGAGGCGGAAGCCGGCGAAGAGGTGATCATCATGCGCGACACGGTGCCCGTGGCGCGCCTCGTCTCGATTCGTGAACCCGCGCCCGTGCGGCGCTTCGGGGCGCTGGCCGGCAAGGTGTCGGTCACGGAGGCGTTCTTCGAGCCTCTCGATGAGGGTGAGCTCGAGAGCTGGGAGCGCTGAACGGGTGCGTGTCCTGCTCGACACCCACGCGCTCCTTTGGTGGCTGGCAGGCGACGCCGCGCTCTCGTCAGGCGCGCAGGCCTGCATCGCCGACCCGGCGAACGAGATCTTCGTCAGTGCCGCTTCTGCGTGGGAGGTTTCCACGAAACACCGACTCGGCAAGCTCCCTGGCGCCGGACCCCTCGCGGTCGATTTCGCGCGGGAATTGGCGGCGCAGGGATTCCAGCCCCTCCCCATCTCGGTGGGCCATGGGCAGGCGGCGGGGGCGCTCGTCGGCGCGCACCGCGATCCGTTCGATCGCATGCTGATCGCGCAGGCGATCGACGAGCGCATGGCGCTGGTGTCCAACGAGACGGCGTTCGACGCCTTCGCCGTGCTGCGCATCTGGTAGGCCCGAAGCTGGTCGAGTGTCGCGTGCTGGCTGAGTACGTCATGTAGCTTTCGTCGCCTCTCCCATCGCCTTGTGCCCGTGCTGCGTCGCATTCTCACCGCTGTCGCCATCCTGCTCGTCGTTGCCTTCGTCGCGGCGTTGGTGGTCGTTCCCGGGATCGTGGACCGCCGCATGAACACCATCGGCGAGGCATCGCACGTGGTCGTGAGCGACTCCGCGCGCCGGCTGCACCAGTCGCTGACCATCGCCGACCTGCACGCCGATCAGCTGCTCTGGGCGCGCGATCCGCTGGTGCGATCCACGCACGGGCATGTGGACCTGCCACGCATGGACGACGGCAACGTGGCGCTGCAGGTCTTCAGCGTGGTCACGAAGACGCCACGTGACATGAACTACGACGCCAATACCGGCGCCACCGACAACATCACGCTGCTGGCACTCGTACAACGCTGGCCGTGGGCGTCGCTGACGAGCCTGCGCGCACGCGCCGTGCACCAGGCCGACCGGCTCCACGATGCGGTGGCGAGAAGCGGCGGCACGCTGGTGCTGGTCACCGATACCACGTCGCTGCAGCGGTTCCTCCGCGAGCGGCACGGCAATCCGCATGTGCACGGCGCGCTGCTGGCCATCGAAGGGTTGCACGCGCTCGACGGGCAGCTGGCGAGTCTCGACACGCTCTACGCGCATGGCTTTCGAATGATGGGCCTCACGCATTTCTTCGACAACGAGGTGGCGGCGTCCGCACACGGCGTCACGCATGGCGGCCTCACGACGATGGGCCGGCAGGTGATCGCCCGCATGGAGGCGCTGCACATCATCGTCGACCTGGCGCATGTGGCGCCGCAGGCGGTGAGTGAGGTGCTGGCGATGGCGACGCGTCCCGTCGTCGTGTCGCACACCGGAGTGGCCGCCACCTGTCCCGGGCCGCGGAATCTCACTGACGACCAACTCCGCGCCATCGCGGCCAATGATGGCGTGGTCGGCATCGGGTACTGGCATGCGGCAGTGTGTACGCTCGGTGCCGCGTCCATCGTGAAAGCGATCCGCCACGCGGTGAACGTGGCCGGCATCGATCACGTGGCGCTGGGCTCCGACTTTGATGGGGCCACCGCCACGCCGTTCGACACTGGTGGACTCGACGAGATCACGCAGGCGCTGCTGAACGACGGCTTCACGCCGGCGCAGGTGGCGCAGGTGATGGGTGGCAACGTGCTGCGTCTGCTGGCCGCGACACTGCCGCGATGAAGTGCCGCCGCACGGGGTCGGATGCGGGCCGACGGAAGGCGAAACGCACGCCTCGTGTGGCGTGATGGAAAGCAATTTCGCACGGTTTCCACGCTGGGCTGCGCTTTTTCTCCTCGTCGCGCTGGCAGCGCTCATCGCATACGGTGTCGCCGCACCTCCATTCCCGCTCCCACCGGTGGCAACCGGCGCCGACTCGTCCAAAAGCGATGTTGCGCTGTATCGTGCGGTTTTGAGACGGGCCGAGGGCGGAGAAGACTTCTATCAGGCGACCGCAGTCGAACAGCGCACGCGCGGCTATCCACTGCGACCCTTCGTGACCGTCCGGCCACCATGGTTCACGCACTTCGTCGTTGCAGTCGGCGGCGTGACCACCGCAAAACTGGTGTTTCAGGCGCTCGTCGTCAGTGCGGGCGTTCTCTTCGCGCTTCGCCTCATCGTGCTCGTGCCGTCACGTGCCATTGCCCTCGCGGCCGCACTCGGCGCACTCACGTTCCTCTTCGTGGCGAGCGTCCCCATCTTCTATTTCGAGGCGTGGTCTGCGGCTCTGGTGTTGCTGTCTCTGGCCTGCTGGTCCCGTCGTACGTGGGGCCTGAGTCTAGCCCTTGGGTTGATCGCCGCGCTGCTGCGCGAACTCGTCGCGCCGTTCCTCCTGGTGATGCTGGCCATGGCGCTCTGGGAGCGACGACGCGCCGAGGCGACCGCTTGGCTGGCGGCGATCGGTGTCTTTGCGTCGGCGCTGTGGGTGCACGCAGCGAAGGTTCATGCCGTCACGACGCTGGCGGACAAGGCGTCTCCCGGGTGGGTGGGGAGCGGCGGCTGGTCCTACATCATTCGCATGGTCCACGAACATTCGGCGCTGGTGATCCTGCCGCTCTGGATCGCGGCGGTGGTGCTTCCATTGACGCTCCTCGGCTGGGCCAGCTGGCGCCATCCGTTGGCGCACCGGGCCACGCTGTACCTCGGCGGATTCATCGCGACGTTCCTGCTGATCGGGCGCCGGAATACGGCGTACTGGGGCATGCTGCTCACCTCGTTGCTGCTGATCGGCGTGGCGTTCGCTCCGTCAGCCATACT
>JAYWIJ010000247.1:0-30761 GCA_043788935.1 Gemmatimonadaceae bacterium
GATGACAGCGTCGCCTCACTGTATCGCGCCTGCGACGCGCTCGTGGCCCCGTTCCGCGGCGAAGGGTTCGGGCTGCCGGTCGCCGAAGCGATGGCAACCGGACTCCCGGTGATCGTCACGCACGCCGGACCGATGTTCGACCTCTGTGATGACGAGACCGCGTACCTCATTCCAGCGGGTCAGTCGACGCCACCCGCGCACATCACGGGCCTGGAACCCGGTCGCCTCGGCTTCTGGTGGGCCGATCCTGACGTGCAGGCGCTGAGCCGTTTCATGCGCCTTGTCGTGCAGAATCCGGACGCAGCACGACAGCAGGGCATACGCGGACGCGAACGGGTGCTGCAGCGATTCACGTACGCGCATGGCGCCGCCGTGGCGGGCGCACGCCTGCGCGAGCTTGCAACGCGTACGCCGAGCCGCCATGCGCCGGCGGGCGCGTTCAACACCGACGCCCCCGCGTTCCCGCTCGATCAGCCGCGGCAGGTCGTGTTCTTTCACCAGCCAGCGTGGCGTGCCGACAGCTGGCAGCAGGTGGTGCGTGCGTATGTCCGTGCGTTCCGGCAGGACCACGATGTCTCGCTGGTGCTGACGCTCGATCCGGTGCAGGGGGTCAGCAGCGACCACGTGGCCGCGGTGCTGGCATCTCTCCGTGAAGAGATCGGCTGCGCGGAAGCCGATGCGCCGGACATCCTCCTCGTGCCTGATGATCTCGACGATGCAACGATCGCATCGCTGATGCAGGCGGCGGATTGCGTGGTGCTCAGCGCCACCGACACGGCGGGTCGTGCGCGAGCGAGCACGATGCAGAAACAGGTTTTGCCTGCGCTGTCCGTCGACGCCTGGCACGAAGCAGCGCGCGCGTGCGCCGCCGCGCTGGTGGAGTTTGCGTGAGCGCGTGAGCGCCACGCCGCTTTCATCGAACGAATACGGAAGATGTTGCCGCACCCACGCTCGTTCTTGCCGCCAACCCGGAACGCAGCGCCGGACAAGGAATTCGCAAGTCGCTACCTGTCAAGCACTTAGCGATGGCACACAGGGTGCGAACGATGACTGCGACGCCTGTGCGCGCCAACGCACGGCATCGCCACCACTTGGACGTCGCTCCAGCCTCCGATCCCATGCACCAGCAAGCAGCAACGCGTGTCGCCATCTGCGCCCTGTTCCGAAACAGTGCAGAACACGTGGACTACTTCAGAGCGATCATCACCGCGCAGGCGCGTCCGAACATCGAGCTGGTCTTCTCATTCGTCGAGGGTGACTCGACCGATGATACGTACGCGCGGCTTCAGGACTGGGCTCGTGAGGATTCACGCGTGCGCCTGTCGAAGGTCGACGTCGAGCCGGTCGCCGATTTCGCAGACCGTGTCACCAAATGGGCCGCGCTTGGCAACGTCGCGCTGGAACAGGCGCTGCAGTCGGACTGTGATCGAATCCTCTGGTGCGAAAGTGACCTCGTGCTGCCGAACGATCTGCTGGAACAACTCGTCCCGGAGACGGGCGGCATCATTGCGCCTGCGATCTTCCTCGGCAGCATGTTCTACGACACATGGGGATTCCGTGGGCTCGATGGTACGCGGTTCTCCAACTTCGCGCCGTTCCACGCAGAGTTTCGCCATCACGCACTCGTCGAGCTATCGAGCGTTGGCAGCTGCGTGCTCTTCCCTCGAAACATCTTCGACCGGGGCATACGGTTCCGTGGGATCTATGACGACGGACTGCTCGTCGGTCTGTGCCGCGACGCCGCCACACTCGGCGTGCGCACCTTCATGGACAGCCGTGTCGCCATTCTGCATCCGACATCACACTGGCGGCGGCAGCAGTACCGCATGAGCGCCGTCGACGTGCAATGCCACAGGCCAGCGATGCAGGACGCGCTCGGCCGCGCAGCACAGCAGATCGCCGCGCAGATCAATATTCCCCTCGGCAGCGTCGAGATGAGCGGAGATCACCCGATCTTCGCACCCGTGCACGGAATCGTGCGCGCCTGCCTCGGCGCATCTCCGTACTCCGTGACGGTGCGCCTCGCATCCGAGCGCGAGAAGAAATATGCGCTTGTCTTGTCCGACACACCCGAGACGGGAGTCATCGCATGACCGCCATCCGTTTTCCAGTCACAGAGCCGCATCTCGACGCCAGTGACCGCGAACACCTGCTGGACGCATTCGACTCGGGATGGATCTCGTCGCAGGGCCCGTATCTCGAACGCTTCGAGCGCGAATTCGCGAGCTTCACCGGCACATCGCGTGCACTCGCCGTCTGCAACGGCACGATGGCGCTGCACCTCGCGCTCATGGCACTCGACCTCGCGCCAGGTGACGAAGTCATCGTACCCACGTTCACATACATCGCCTCGGCGAACGCGATCCGGTATTGCGGCGCGACACCGGTTTTCGTGGACTGCTCTCCCGACACCTGGAATCTGGATCCCGAGGCTGTCGAGGCCGCGATTTCGCCACGGACGGTCGGCATCATGCCGGTTCACCTGTACGGCATGCCGTGCGACATGGAGCGCATCCAGCAGATCGCGACCGCTCACCGCGTGTGGATCGTCGAGGACGCCGCCGAAGCACATGGCGCCACCATCGCCGGCGCCGCCGTCGGACAGTTCGGGACCATCGCCGCATTCAGTCTCTTCGGCAACAAGATCATCACGACGGGAGAAGGTGGCGTCGTCACGACGAACGATGCGGCGCTGACACGACGTATGCATCTGTTGCGTGGCCAGGGCATGGATCCTGAACGCCGGTACTGGTTTCCGATCGTCGGCTACAACTACAGGATGACCAACCTTGCGGCATCCCTCGGTGTCTCGCAGCTCCGAAAAGTGCGACAGCTGATCGAAGCGCACCAGCAGGTCCATGCGTGGTATCGTGAGGCGCTGGCAGGCGTCGACCATCTTGCCTGGCAGGGTGAGCGTCCAGACACGGTGAGTGTTCAGTGGCTGACGAGTTTGCGCATGGTCAGCGCCGAGAACCGGCCGATGCTTCGTGATGAGCTCATGGTGCGGCTCCGGGCAGATGGCATCGACACACGCCCATTCTTCTATCCGATGCATCACCTTCCGCCGTACGCGAGCAACGCAGCATTTCCGGTGGCGGACCGAATCTCCACATCCGGCCTCAACCTGCCATCGTCACCTCGCCTGACGTCGAACGACGTGGAGTGGATCGCCGGGCGTGTGCGCGTGCATGTCGAGAGCCTCAGCTCAGGGCAGATGGTGCGCGGTGCGTCCTTCACGACGTCACCACCAGTGCTGATGTCACCGGCGAACGCACTGGTTGCGACCGATGATCATCTTGGAGCGGCTGCATGAGCGCAATCAAGATTGCCATCCTGGGCGCCGGAGGGTTTGCGCGAGAGGTGTGGTGGGCGCTGCGTGACGCGCGTGCACATGGTAGTGCGCTTCGCTTCGAGCCCGTGATGTTCGTGGATCGGGAAGCACACCCAGCCCCCTTGAAGGGATTGCCGGTCAGGACGATCGATGATGTCGGCGGCGACGTCATGCTGATCTGCGGCATCGGCGGCATGACCGACATGAAGGAGCGCATCATTGCGGCGGCGTGTGCCGATGGGCATCGCTTCGCACCCGCGGTCATCGCGGACGGCGCAAGGATCGGACCCGACGTGCACCTCGGGGAGGGAACCATCGTCTGTGCTGGCGTCATCGCGACGACTGATATCACCGTCGGTTCGCATGTTGCCATTAATCTCGACTGCACCATCGGCCACGATACGATCATCGAAGATTTTGTGACGACCTCGCCGGGATGCCACATCTCCGGTTGCGTCACGCTCGGTCACGGCGCCTATCTTGGCACGGGTGTGTCGATTCTCGAGCACGTGCGCATCGGCCGCCACACTGTGCTCGGTGCCGGTGCCGTCGCCACCAGGGACGTTCCGGATTACGCGCTCGCGGTCGGCGTGCCTGCAGTCGTCAAGCGCATTCGTGAGCCAGGGTAGCCTGTACCCGTCGCGAATTGTCCACTCTCCCGGCTGTGGTTCTGGCGTGTCCGACGCATGGTTCGTGACGTCGGACACTCCGGGTCTCATCTGACGGTGGCAGCGTACACCGACGTCGGCGACGCACTCTCCAGTGTCGTGCTGCAACAGGGAGTCTCTCATCTCCGACCGACCACACGTACGCCCTACCGATTCACGCTCGATTCTGCCCTGCTGGCGAGCAACGCTGATCTCCTGCGACAGCCAGTCGCGCAAATCATGCACTACGCCGCCTTCCACTACGACTGCGAATGGGCGCTATGGCATGACGGCAACGTCCGACTCGAGCCATGGCATCCCATGGTGCCGAGCCCCGTCCCCTATCCCGAACTCGAGCTGACGAAGATGCTACCTGACTCCGGAACGATCGTCACCACGCCGGAGTGTCCTACCAGCAGCGGCTCGCGGCAAAACTGGCCAAGCCGTTTCGTGTCGCGTTGGAAGACATCACGGCCACGACATTTGCCAGCGAGTCATTCGACCAGGCGTTGATGATCTGAACCGTCGAGCACATTCCCGGTGACTTTGACTGCCGCGCGATGCGCGAGATTCATCGGCTCCTCAGGACCGGCGGGATCGCGACCATCACTGCGCCGTATGACCATCAATGGGCGCAGAAGGACACGGGAATGCGGCCGAACAATTACCTGCAGCGCTACTATTCCATGCAATCGGCGCTGACACGCCTGGCGTCGCAGGAACTGTTCGAGGTCGTCGACATGGAGTTCATCGGCGGTACGCTGCACTCGCCTGGCAACTATTCGCCGGAGTTCGTCAACCCGACGAACGCAGCGATCATCGCCCTGGCGCTGCGCAAGAAGTAGTACGTACACCCGCGATTCGCGCATGTCGCCCGCTGCCGCAAATGCGGTAGCATGGACAGCTGAACGACGTGCGTGAGCATGAGCGCAGGAAGGAAATCCCGTCGCTGTCGATCAGGCCGCGAGGCGGGCACAGAAGGATGCGCTGAGCGAAAAGATCATTTCATTGCTCGCCATCAGCTCCGCCGGTACCAGATGGGGTCCGTTCGGACCGTCGGCGAGTGCGAAATGCTCGAAGCCAAATACACTCAGAACGGCCGCAGCGATTTGCAGCGCCTCAGCGTCACGTCCTTGCTCTCCGGATCGGCCGCAGCGCCATGCGACCGCACCGATTCTGCGCCGCTCGAACGCTGGCCGGAGCTCCGCAAGCATGGAAGGCACGGCCGCGGCACCTCCGGCATGAATCAATGTGTGTCCGCCAGCGGCACTCGGCGACGTTGCCACCTGGGCCATGCCGCCAGCGGCATGAATGGTGACCGCGGCTTCCAACCGACTCAGGCGTACGCTCCGCTGCAGTGCGGGATACGACGACGCCTCGTCGCAGACCACCATCACACTGACGTTGGCACCGCCGCTTGCCGCGCTGAGTGCGGCAAAGCCACAACCCGGCGCAGCATCGACGAACTGGTCGCCATCCTGCAGCGCGAGATCGAGGAAGAGTCGCAGCTCGGGATCCACACCATGCATCCCATGCTCACGGGTAATCACGTCGGCGGCCGTTGCGCCGTCTGCTGGCGCCACCACGAAACGTGGGGCACCGCTCGGGCACAGGACCACCGACGGCACGATGATGCCGTCGCCGCGAGAGATCGACTCCGCCATGAGTGCATCTACGGCAATCCTCTCTCGCCACGTCACTACGCGCTGCCGAAGCAGCGCATCGCCACTCACATGAGCCACGGCGACCGCAGACGACACGCAACCAGACGCAAATAGCGCTTCCGCCACGATAGCAGCGTCGAACGGCTCGATCACGACGGGTTGCGACGGCGATAGCTCGCTTGGTGCATCGGTGGTGACTGACCAGCGCTGCACGGGGACGGAAGCAGACATGAGTGACCTGTTGAAATTGATCTGTACCTCGTGCCCGACATCAGAGCAGCCTTCGTGCCGTTCTCTAAATTGTTCGTTGTCAACAGCTTACCAGACCGCACCCACAGGATGGGCGCCAGCATGCCGGTCGCGCTTGCCGCACGGGCGGCAATTTGCGCCGACGACGGGGCCATGGCGTCGGCACAATCAGCGAAATCGCGGGCTGAAGAATACGCCATCGCGAGCACCGACTCAGCGATGCGCTACCGCCCCGCGCTGTCGCCGCCGCATCTCCTTCAGACTCGGCAACGTCCACGTCACCCGCGCCGAGTCATGCCTGATCCGCTGCTCCGTCTCCAGATGCGCACTGCCGAGGAGTGCCGCCGCCAGCGCCGTCGGCCGCACCATCGCCACCCCCGCGATCCCCTCCGACTCATCGCTGGGATCCCGCTGCGCCTCGAACGTCACCGTAAGCTGCTCCGCTGTCCCGGCATACCGCACCCGCACCACCCCGTTCGGGGCGACGAACGCCTTCAACGCCGACAGCAGCACCAGCGTCGCATGCAGCAGCGACGACTCCGGCGCCAGCACCGGCGGCGCGTCCGTGGCGCCCTCCAGGTACACCGGAACCTGACCGAGACTGGCATGCATGCGGTGCAGCTGGATCGCCGACGCCATCACGTCGCGGATCAGCAGCGGCATCGGTTCGGCCGCCGTCGCAAACGGCAGCGCGCGGAACTGCCGCAACTGTTCCGAGAGTCGCTCGGTTTCACGGGTCAGACCGGTGGTGATGGCTTCGCCCAGTGGCCGACGCGGATCCAGCGACTCCACCGTGGCGCCCAGGGCCAGCGCCCGGTTGTTCAGCGAGTGCCCCAGTCCGCGCACGATGGCGTCGATGGTCTCGAACCAGGTGAGCACGTCGGCCCACGCCGGCTCACGCGTGCGGGTGACGCTCACCGGACTACAGCGCCACGCGCCGCACGCCCAGTCCAGCCCGGGGTGAACCCGGCCGATACTCCCACACGGAAGGCGACCTCAGGTCGTCCGCTGAACCTTTGCCTGGACATACCAGTGTTCGTAATCATCGGCCTCGTTGTCGTCCTCGGATCCGTCATCGGCGGATACGTGATGCATCATGGCAAGCTCGCCGTGCTCTGGCAGCCCACGGAATTCATCATCATCGTGGGCGCCGGTATCGGCGCGCTGATCATGGCGAATCCGCCGGCGGTGCTGAAGCATATCGGGTCGGGCGTCGGTGGGCTGCTCAAGCCGAATCCGTTCGACAAAAAGGCCTACGGTGAACTGCTGCAGGTGCTGTTCCAGATCTTCAACAAGGCCCGCAAGGATGGCCTCGTGGGGCTCGAGTCGCACATCGAGGACCCGTCCAAGAGCGACATCTTCAGCAAGTATCCCGGGTTCATGCATCACCACCACGCCGTGTCGCTGCTGGCCGACACGCTGAAGGTGCTGCTCACCGGCACGATCGAGGATCACAACCTGGCCGAGATCCTCGACATGGACCTCGATCAGCATCATCACGAGGCGAGCCTCGTGCCCAACGCCATCGCCGTCGTCGGGGACGGCATGCCGGCCTTCGGTATCGTGGCCGCGGTGCTCGGCGTGATCATCACCATGGGTTCCATCGGCGGACCGCCGGCCGAAATCGGCGCCAAGGTCGGCGCGGCGCTGGTGGGCACGTTCGTCGGCATCCTGCTCTGCTACGGCTTCTTCGGCCCGCTCGCGAAGGCCATCGAATATCGCAACGCCAGCGAGCACGCCTACCTGATGTGCATCAAGACTGCGCTGCTCAGCTTCGCGCGCGGCGACGCCCCGATGACGGCCGTGGAATTCGCGCGCCGCAACATCGAGCCTGGTGATCGCCCCACGTTCGGTGAACTCGAGGAGCTCGCGAAAGCAGCCAAGGCCGCGTAATGGCGAAGGACGGCAAGAAGATCGTCATCGTCAAGAAGAAGAGTGGTGGCCACGGCGGTCACCACGGCGGCGCTTGGAAGCTCGCGTACGCCGACTTCGTGACCGCCATGATGGCCTTCTTCCTCGTGCTCTGGCTCGTCGGCCTCGACGACGAAACGAAGAAGGCGGTGCAGAACTACTTCGAGAATCCCGTCGGCGTGAAGAAGGGCTACAGCAGCGGGTCGTCGCCACTGTCGTCAGGCGCATCGCCGGCCAAGGTCTCCAAGACCGCCATCAAGCTGATGGTACGCAAGGTGGAGGAAGCCGCATTCAAGGACTTCCAGTCGCGCATCGCCGCACGCATCGACAGCAATCCGGCGCTCAAGTCGCTCAAGAACTCGATCGAGATCATCATCACCAAGGATGGACTGCGCATCGAGCTGGTGGAAAAGGGCAGCGGTGATGATTTCTTCCCGCAGGGCTCCGCCATCCTGCGGCCGAAGGCCGTCGCCGCGATCGCGCTGATTGCCGAGGAGATCGGGCTGCTCACCAATCCGATCATCATCGAGGGGCACACGGATGGTGCGCCGTTCGGGCAGGGTGGCAGCTACACCAACTGGGAACTCAGCGCCGACCGCGCCAACGCCGCCAGGCGCGTGGTCGTTGGAGCAGGTGTGCTGAACGAGCGGCTCGTGCAGGTCCGCGGCCTCGCCGATCGCGACCTGCGCAATCCGAACGATCCGTTCGATCCCACCAACCGGCGCATCTCGCTCTTTCTGCCATTCCACGCCGGCGACGAGGAGTCCACGCCCGTCGCTGATGCCCCCAACGCGACGGGGCCGCCGGCCAAGACGTGAGCGTGTCGTCGTGCAGGCGGCCAAAATTTGTGTAGGGGGCGCGCGGTGTGCTGCACAGCTGCACAGAGGTCCTGGAGGTTTCGGAGGCACGGAGAACGGCAACGGCAGGGCTCACACGGGGGTAACGGGGGAACCGGGGCTTCTTCGCGTGATGCGTGACATCGGCGCACCTTGAAACGACGAAAGGCTGTGGGAACTGCGCGCGGCATTCGCAGTTGCTACAGCCTTCTCAGCTTTTGAGCAAACCCGAGATCTTCGACGACATCACGAAGACCTTCCAACGTCCTCATCGACGCCACTCATCACTTGCTGGGCACGGCCCCCCGGTTCCCCAGGTTCCCCCGTGTGAGCCCTGCAGTGGCAGTTCTCCGTGCCCCGGTGCGCCCCGTGCGCTCTGTGCGAAACCCATCGCGCGCGTCACGAACACACGCATGACGATGCGATGTTTCGCGTGACCGAGAGTTCAGAACGCTGACGCACTCACCCCGTCGTCTTCACTTGCTCGATCGCCCAGCCCAGTGCCGCCGGATAGTGCGCCGCGATCTGCACCAGCGCGCGATCGTCGTTGCCCGTCACCGACTCCACGCGATCCCAGTCGCCCACCTCGTAGGCCTCGAGCCCGGCCAGCAGCGGTCCATGACGTCCCGTGCGCTCCAGCAGCGCCTCCGACACCGACTCCGAGAGCTGCAGCGTCGAGATCACGTCGCGCATCGGCGCCTGCAGCAACACGTGCAGCATCGAGAACATCCCCACCAGGAACCGCTGGTCGCGATCACCGGCATCGCTCATCAGCTCCAGCAGCCGGGCACGCGTGAGGCTCAGCTTGAACAGCTCACGCTGACGCGCGCCACCACCCGAGAAGCTCGCCATCACCAACAGCGTCAGCCATCGCTCAAGCTGCGTGCGGCCCAGCAGCCGCAACGCATGCGGAATGGACTCGATGCCCGTGAAGCCCATCGCCGCGCTGTTCACGATGCGCAGCAGCTTGAACGTCATCGCCGGATCACGCTTGATCGCCTGCTCCACCTGCAGCGTCGGCGTCTTCTCGTTGCGCACGAGGTTGAGCAGTTGCAGCGCACTCGATTCCGCCGCCGACAGGTCACGCTTCGTGACCGTCTCCGGCTGACAGTAGAAATAGCCCTGGAACAACGTGAAGCCGATCGACGCGCACGCTGCACGCACCGCATCCGTCTCCACACGCTCGGCCAGCAACTGCACGTCGTACAGCTTCAGCTTCGCCACCAGCGGCTTCAGCTCCTCGATGCTGCGTCCCTGCACGTCCACCTTCACGAGGTGCGCGAGTTCCAGCAGCGGCTCCCACTTCTCGTGCCACACGAAGTCGTCGAGCGCGATGCGGTAGCCGCGCTTGCGCGCATCGGCGACCGCGGCGATCACGTCGGCGTCGGGCTCCACGTGTTCGAGGATCTCGAGCACCACCGATTTCGGATCGAGCAACTCCCACGCCCGTTCGATGATCAGATCGCGCGACAGGTTCACCCAGACGCGCTCACCTTCCGCGAGCCGCTCCAGTCCGATCCCAAGCACCGCCTGCACGACCGTGCTGGATGCCATGATCGTCGGCGTGGCACCCCGTGCCGATGTCGCATCTTCGGCGTGGCGATACAACAGCTCGAAGCCCACCAGCTTCTGGCGGTCATCGAAAATTGGCTGACGTGCAACGATGGCGTCGGACATTGAGGAACTCGGCAGCAGGGCGGGCTCCGGCGTCGCGGGTGGCGGACCGGATGTTTGGCATCTCCTGTCAGTATCGGACGCACCCCCCGGTGGGCTTGCCTGTGCCCACAGGCCCGGCCACCCTTCGGTTGATGCTGCCCGCCGATGTCACACCTGAACCCGCCGCTGGACCGCTCCCGGTCCCGGCACCCGATGCCCTCCCTGCGGCACCCGCGGCCATCTCGGTCCGGAACTTCAGCAAGCGCTACGGCAACGTCGCCGCGGTCAAGCACCTGAACCTCGAAATCCCGCGCGGCGAAATCCTCGGCCTCGTGGGGCCCAATGGCGCCGGCAAGACCACCACCCTGCGTGCGCTGGCCGGCATCCTCCGACCCACGGAGGGCAGCCTCAGCATCGCCGGCTTCGACATCGCCACCCAGCCCGTCGAGGCCAAGCGGCGGCTCGCCTTCATTCCCGACGAGCCCCACCTCTTCGACTATCTCACGGTCGAGGAGCACCTCCGCTTCACCGCCCGCCTCTACGGCGTGCCCGATGCCGAAGCCCGGATTCCCGAGCTGCTCGCCGAGATGGAGCTGACCGAGAAGCGCAGCGTCCTGCCCAGCGAACTCTCGCGCGGCATGAAGCAGAAGCTCTCCGTGGCCATGGCACTGCTGCACGACCCGGCCGTCCTCATCCTCGACGAACCGCTCACCGGTCTCGATCCGGCCGGCATCCGCCGGATGAAGGACACCATCCGACGGCGCGCCGAACGCGGCACGGCGGTGATCCTCAGCTCGCACCTGCTCAACCTGGTCGAGGAGCTCTGCAACCGGCTCCTCCTGCTGCGCCGCGGTGAGATCGCCGCACTCGGCACCATCAGCGAGCTGCGCGCGCTGCACCCCGATCTGGCCACCGCGTCGCTCGAAGACCTGTTCATCGCCCTCACCGACGACCAGCAGCCGCCGGGCACACCGGCGTGAAGGCCATGAACGCGCAGCCGTGGCGAGCGCTCTGGTATCTGTATTCCCGCAGCTGGCAGAACCGTATTCGCCTGCAGCTGCGGCGCCTGAAGCAGCCGCGCTACATGATCGGCGGGCTCGCGATGTCGGCGTACCTCGTCTCGCTGCTCTTCCAACCGAGCGCGGAGATCGCGGCCGCCACCGAGTTCAACCTCCTCGACGCACGCCAGCTGTTGTCCATCGCCGGCATCGCCATCGCCCTCGGGGCGTGGTGGATGGCGGCACCCAGCGACAATGCGCTCGCGTTCAGCCCCGCCGAGGTCTACTTCCTCTTCCCGGCGCCCGTGAAACGGCGCACGCTGGTGCAGGCGCGGCTCTTCAGTGTGCAGGCCGTGCTGCTCATGCAGGTGCTGATCTGGACGCTGCTGCTCAGACGCGGCGGTGGTGACCTGAACGGCGCCATGCGTGCCGTCGGGCTCTGGATCCTGTTCACGACCATCTCGCTGCACCGACTCGGCGCGACCCTCGCGCGCACGCACGCGCCCGACGCACCACGACGCACGCCCGTCGCACGCAGCCTCGCGATTCTCTACATCTCGGTGCTCGCGATCCAGGTCGCGACCACCGCCGGCGCCGCACTCGACACCTGGCGCTCCGCCATCGGTGACGGCGGCACCGACGCCGCGCGTGTCTTCGGGCGGATGATGGCGGGACGGATGGCCGTCCAGACGATCCTCGACGTCCCCGCCGTGCACGCCCTGCTCTGGCCGATCCGCGCCATCACCGCCCCCGCCTTCGCGCGCGACAGCGCGGCCTGGCTGCAGGCCATCCCCGCCGCAGTCGTCGTGCTGCTGCTGCATTACTACTGGATCCTGCGCGATCCGCAGCCGTTCGAGGAGCTCGCCGTCGGCTCCAGCGCCCGGTTCGCCGAACGGGTCGCCCGCATGCGTCGCGGCTCGACGTCCACCCGGTCTCGCGACGTGCGCATCGGCTGGTCGCTGGCGCTGCGCGGCAATCCCGCCGTCGCACTCGCTTGGAAGAACGTGACGGCCTCGATGCGGACCTTCCGTCCGCGCGCGCTCATCGTGACGATCGTCGTCGTGGTCGCGGTGGTCGGACTGACGAGCCGCAACAGCCCCGCAGACGCCAGCGGACTCGCCCTCCGTTCCGCCTTCTCGACGTCGTTCATCAGCATCTTCGTGGCGGCGCTGCTCACCGCTCCGGCCTGGTTCCGCCTCGACCTCCGCCACGACCTCGCGCACCTCTCCTTCCTGAAGACGGCGCCACTGCCGGCGCACACGATCATCGCCACCGAGATCATCACCGCGGCCGCCATCATCACCATCGGCATGACCCTGCTCTTCGGCCCGCCCGCGTACCTGCTGCTGCGCAGCATCGGCGGACCGCTGGGCAGCGGTGGTCTTGTGCTTGCGATGGTGGGCGCCGTGCTGGCGCTTGGAGGGGTGAACCTCCTGCACGTCACGCTGTACAACGCCGTCGCACTCTGGCTTCCCGCATGGGTGCCACTCAATCAGGGCGGCGCGAACACCGGCGGTGCCTCAGTGGTGGGTCAGGTGTACATCACGTTGATCGGCATCATCACCACGCTGGGCCTGCTGCTCGCTCTCCCCGGACTCGCCAGCTGGGGGATCGTCAAGCTGCTGCTACCGCACGTAGCAGTTCCGGTGTTGGCGGCGCTCAGTCTCGTGGCGGCCCTCGCGATCATCACGCTCGAATGGCTCGGGCTCGCCCGGTTGCTCGGGGGTGCGCTCGACCGGCTCGAGCCCTCGGACATTCCTTCCGTGCAATCCTGAATCGCGCCTCACCCAAGACGGTTACCTTCCGGCATGTTCGAAGACGACGCAGACGAGCGCCCCGACGGGGCAGATCCGTTCGACGGTGAGGGCGCGGGCGACGATGAGCGCCCTGCGGTGTTCGTGACCACCACGACCACCATCCCGATCAAGGTCGAGCGGATGGAAGACGAGCGCGCCCCGGAAGGGGTCTGTCTCGGTGCGTACATCGGGGAACGTCTGGTCGCGCGCTGCGCAATGCCCGAGGAAGCGATCGACCACCTCCTCCGCCTCGACCTCTTCGCCGACCCGGTCACGCTGGGCCTCTTCGCGTACGAGGAAGAGCCCGGCCTGCAGTGCCGCCTCTTCGCCCTCGTCCCGCCCGACAAGCTCAAGGACTCCGACTCGGCCGAGGAGCCGTGGAAGGAGAGCATCCCGAGCTACGAGCAGACGATGAACACCGACGACGCCGAAGGCGACGGCGAGTTCTTCGGCGAGTCCGACGAGAACGGTGAGCGGAGCCGCATGGAGACCGTCCTGCTTGGCCACATCGTGCGCTTCGAGAGCGACCGCAAGCACACCGACGATCTCGCGGCCGAAGCGGTCGACATCCTGCAGAAGATCATCGTCGGCGGTCCGCTCGACGAAGCCGACAGCAAGGCCATCGACGACCTGCTCGATTCGCTCTGACGTCGCACGTCATTTCCATCGGTTTGATACCAACGGCAACGGCAGATCGCAGAACCGCACGGACGCGGAACGGCACGACCGCAGAACGGCCAAGGCGAACTGCTTCATCGCAAAACTGCGACTACCCGCAAAACAGCGAGCGCCGCAAAACGACTCAGCCGGTCGCACGCTCGCGTCGCCGCCCTCCGATTCGTTTCGTCACTGCGTCATCGAAGGGGGAAACCGCAACCACGAGAGCAAATCCCCCAAACCCAGGCGCCCGCGCAGCAGCGATGTCTGAGGCTGTGATATGACGACCGCGCGCTGTTTTGCGGCACTCTCCGTTTTGCGGCAGTCGCAGTTTCGCGGGCAGTCGCAGTTTTGCGATAAGTAGTTGAGCCGTTGCCCTTCCGCAGTTGCCGTTCCGCAGTTGCCCTTCAGCGGCCGTGCCGTTCCGCGATGTGCAGTTGCCGTTGCCGAAGTCAGAACTGCATCACCGCGTACCGCTCCCTGAACACGTTCATGTGATGCAGTTCGTGCCCCGCGATCATGTACGCCAGCGCCCGCACGCTCATCGCACCGCCTGACGCCGTGCCGACGCGGTCGAAGGCTTCGTCGGCCATGTTTTCGAACAGCAGGATCGTCGACGCATGTACGGCCATCATCTCGCCGAGGATCTGCTCCAACGGGATGTCGTCGTAACGGGAGCTGGCGACGAACAGGTTTTCGTCGAAGCCAGGCAGCGCCGTCTGGTCGCCACGTGCGATGCGCAACGCGCGGTAGGCGAACACACGCTCCGTATCGATCATGTGTCCGACACTTTCGCGGATCGACCACTTCCCCGACGCGTAGCGATACCGCTCCTGCTCCGGAGTGATCGTGCGCAGCGCACGGAAATCGGCGTCGAAGATCACCGGCAGCAGCCGGCGCAGATCACCGTCCGGCACCAGGTCGATGTACTTCTGATAATACGGCGGGAACGTCGCCGGGTCTGGCCGGGCGAAGTGCAGTTCGTCTTCGTGCGGACTGGTGATCTCGATCATCGCACGCCCGCCGGCGACGCCTGCGGCAGGTCCAGCAGCTCGACGTCGAACACCAGTGTCGCCATGCGCGGAATTACGGGCGCTGCGCCGATGTCACCGTAGCCGAGCTTCGGCGGTGCCACCAGCCGACGCTTGCCGCCGACGCGCATGCCGCGCACGCCCTCGTCCCATGCACCGATCACCTGACCGATGCCGATCGTGAAATAAAACGGCTCCTGCCGCTCGAGACTGCTGTCGAATTTCGTGCCGTCGGCCAGCCAGCCGGTGTAGTGTACCTTGGCCGTCGCCATCGAATCGGCCAGCGCGCCCGTGCCCACGACGACATCGTGCACGTACAATCCGCTCGGACGCTTCTCGGCGCTGTCGAGCGTCACGCCGAGTGATGGCGCAAATGTCAGCTCTTCCGGTTGACCGGAGACGCTCGGCTTGGCAGGCGGTGCTTCCTTGCAGGCCACGAGCAGTGCACCGGCGGCCAGCATTCGCGAAAAACGGGAAAGATTCGTCATGCAGGAAAGCCTAGCGACGCCACCAATGCTGCGCGACCGTCGCCGTGCGCCTTGCCCCGCGTCGAATCGGCCCGCACGTTAGCACGCATGCCCTATGGATTCACCGACATCGAGACGCCCGTCCCGCTCGTCGATCTCGATCGCCTCGCGGTGAATCTGGATCGCATGGCCGCCTACGCGGCCCTGCATCAGCTCGCCCTTCGTCCGCACGTCAAGACGCACAAGTCCAGTCGGATCGCCGCCGAACAGATGCGGCTCGGCGCCGTCGGCCTCACCTGCGCCACGCCACGTGAGCTGCAGGTGATGAGCGAAGTCACCGATGACATTTTCCTCGCGCATCCGCCCCTCGGCGCCAAGATCCGGCGCGTGATGGCCTTCGCGCGCGACGTGCAGCTGCGCGTGTCTCTGGATTCGCATGCCGCGATCGAGGAACTCGGTGCCGCCTGCCGGCAGCACGACCAGACCGTGGATGTGCTGATCGAGGTGGATTTCGGCATGAAGCGCATGGGCGTTTCCGATCCCAACGATGCCGTCCGACTCGCTGGCGCCGTCCGTCGTCAGCCCGGCCTGCGCTATCGCGGCGTCTGCTTCTATCCCGGGCATATCCGACAGGCCGTGACGCAGCAGGAAGGTCTGATCGAGATGCTCAGCGGCGACCTGCACAGCGTCCTGTCATCGCTCGAACATGCCGGTCTGCCCGCCGAAGTCGTGAGCGGTGGCTCCACACCGGCGGCGTTCCGCATGCACCTGATTCCCGGGCTCACCGAAATTCGGCCCGGCACCTACGTCTTCAACGATCGCGACACCTTTTCGATGGGTGCCTGCGCATGGGAAGACTGTGCGTTCACCGTGCTCGCCACCGTGATCAGCGATGCGGTGCCCGGTCAGGTGGTGATCGACGCCGGGGCCAAGGCGCTGGGCCGTGAGCCGATCCGCGCCCAGGAAGGGCGCGGCTACGGCGTAGTACTCGACCATCCCGAGGTCACCGTCGCCCGCATGAGCGAGGAGCACGGCATCCTCGACCTGAGCGACTCGCACTGGCGTCCGGTCGTGGGTGAGCAGGTGCGCATCGTCCCCAACCACGTCTGCATCGTCACCCACCTGTTCGACGCGATGCTCGGCGTGCGCGGCGACATCGTGGAGACATGGTGGCACGTCGGCGCACGCGGCCGCCACAGTCCCGACCTCGCCCCCGCGCCGCTCTCCATCTGACGATCCGCGCAGGGCGCCGCGTGTCCGCTGCCCCTGCGCCGCAGGCTACGACGGCTGACGCCAGCGCGGGGCATCCGCATCCGGTTCCACGAACACCGCCGTCCCGTAGCAGAGCACCTCGGTCACGCCGTTCATGATCTCCGTCGCGTCGTAGCGCACGCCGATCACCGCGTTCGCGCCGAGGTGGCCCGCATGACTGACCATCATGTCGAACGCATCGCCACGCGTCTGCTCGCACAGCTTCGTGAACGCCGTGATGTTGCCACCCACGATCGTCTGCAACGTCCCGCCAAGCGTCCCGAAGATCGACCGCGACCGCACGATGATCCCCCGCACGATCCCGAAGGTCTTCATCACACGATACCCATCGATCGTGAACGCCGTCGTCGTCATCTCATGAACCATCACTGCCCCGCTGACGTGAAGTGAACCAGCGCTGAGTCTGACGCACGATAATCCCCGGCAGGTTGCCGTGCCATGCACTGCGAACTTTGCATCGTAGAACCGTGGGGTCTCGGAACGGCAACTGCGCACTGCACATCGCAGAACCGAACGGCCGCAGAACGGAACAACCGCAGAAAGGCAACGGCGGAACGGCTTGGTCACTGCGAAAATGCCGGAACGCAAAACTGCACAGCCGTCGCCACATCGCGCTCGACAAGCCTCCCTCCCAGCGTCGTGAGGCAGTGCTCTGGGGGAGCAACTGCCCCTCCCGAGTGCGGTTCCCCTCAAATACGACGCCTCGAAAAACACTGATGGCCGCGACTCGTCAGAACGCCTGTTTGCCGTTGCCGTTGCCGTTGCCGTTCCGCGGTTGTTCCGTTCTGCGGCCGTTCCGTTCCGCGATGTGCAGTGCGCAGTTCGCTGTGCACGACGAGCCATGCCTGTCGGCAATGCGCTCCAGCAACGCCCGCGGCGTCAGATGTTTGCCGGATCGACATAAACGCTCATTGTGATCAAGTGGCCGCACGGCCAGTCCGAGACTGTCATTGACCGTGACTCATCTCGTTCGCTCCCGACGCCACACCCCCCGGTTCACCAGCACCACGGACGCAGCACGTCCCGACGCCGGTGCGCTGCGCGCCAGTGCATCACACGCTGCAGAAAATCACGCGGTGTACGACGCCATCTCCGATATCGTCTGCATCACCACGTTCGATGGCACGCTCCAATATCTGAACCGCGCGGGACGTGACCTGCTGGGCTACGCCGACGGCGATGGCACGCTGATCGGCTGCATCTTCCCGACGCACACACCGCCGGCACGCGTGCTCCTGCTCGACGAGCTCGTGCCGGCGGCGCTCCGACACGGGCGCGCCACCGGCGATACCGCCCTGCAGACCGCCGACGGACGCGTGTTCCCCGCGTCACAGACCGTCATCGTGACGCCACATCAGCTCGACGCGCCGATGACGCTCACCATCATCATCCGCGATGTCAGCATCGAACGGCAGTCGTCGCGGCGGCTCGCGGAAAGTCAGCGACTCTTCGAGATGATCGCGCGCAGTTCGCCCGACCTCATGTATCTCTACGATCCCGCCGAGCAGCGTGTGGTGTGGATGAATCGGTGTCCACAGGCGTTCCTCGGTGGGGCGGAACGGGATGCGCGCACGCTCAGCCGTCGTGAGATCGCCCGTCTCGTGCACCGCGACGACCTGCTCACGTTCCGGAATGGCGCGGCACGTATCGCCGCAGCGTACGGTGACACCGACACCGTCACCACCGACGTCCGCCTCCGCAGTCGCGGCGGCACCTGGCGCTGGATCCAGACGCGCGCCGCCGTCTTCAGCCGACGTGAAACCGGCGAGCCGCTGCTGGTGCTCGGCATCGCCAGCGACATCGGTGCGCTGAAGAAGTCGGAAGCGCGACTGATCGCGGCGCGCGAAAATGCCGAACGTGCCAACGAGGACAAGCACACCTTCGTCACGCGACTCACCGGCGAGCTCCACCGATCGATGGATACCGTCCTTGGCCTCCTGTCCGAGGTGCGGGCCAACCGCGACGGCCGCCTCACGGTGCGCGAGACGGAACAGCTCTCGCAGGCGGTCGATCGCACGTTGCTCGTTCGCAGCACGGTCAGCGATCTCGCCGACTACACCCGCATGGAATCGGGCGAGGTGACCGTCCATCAGGAGCAATGCGACATTCCGTCGCTGATCCGTGAGACCGTCGCCGCCTTCTCCGGACATCCGCGCGTCGCGTCGTCGCCAATCGCGACCGTGCTGCCGACATCTGCCTCACCCGCACTCGTGGATCGCGCGCGGCTCCGGCAGGCACTCACGCATGTGCTCGCGCAGATACTCGCGCACTCAGGCGACGGTCAGGTCCTCGTGACCCTCATCACCGACGATCATGCGGCTCAGCCCCGTGCGATCCAGATCGAGGACACCGGAAGGTGCGATGATCCGACGCGTCAGTTCGACTCGTGTACTTCGTTTCGGCGTGAAACATCAGCCGGCGTACAGGAGAGATACAGAGGCAACACCGGACTCGGCCTTGTCTTGACTCGTGCGATCTGCGGAATGATCGGGTGTGCACTCGAGCTCGTAAGCACCGACGGCTACGGTAGTTCCGCCTATCGGATCACGCTTCCCAAGACGGGCAGGAACGCGCAGCTCGCTTGCGCGTTCCCCACTCTGGAATTGCGGAAACCGGCTGAGCATGTGACAGGTGGCGAAAACGTCATATCTTTCGGATAGCCACGGTCGGACGCCGGTCTCCGCCGGAACGACCCCCTGTTTTTTTCTACCTCAGGAAGGATTTGTTCATGTTGCGTCGCGCACTTGCAGTCTCCGCTGTTGCCGTCGGCGCCGCCGTCACCGCCCCGGTCGCCTTCGACACCGCCACTCCGCTCACCGCAGCGGCTCCGGTCGCCGCGGCCACGTTCACCATCGACGCGTCGCATTCGCAGCTGCAGTTCAAGGTGCGCCACCTCGGCGTCAGCACGGTGATCGGTCGCTTCGGCGCCTTCTCCGGCACCTTCCAGCTCGACCCTGCCTCTGGCCAGGCCAGCGCTGCCAACCTCTCCGTCGACGTCGCCAGCGTCAGCACGGGTAACGAGCGCCGCGACGGCCACCTGAAGTCGGCTGATTTCTTCGCCGCCGACAGCTTTCCGAAGATCACATTCGTCTCCACGGGCATTCAGAAGGTCGCCGGCAGCAAGTACAAGATCGCCGGCAACCTGACCATGCGTGGCGTGACGAAGCCGGTGACGCTCGATGCCGAACTCGGTGGCGCGCGTCAGACGCCAGAAGGCTGGGTCGCCGGCGTGAGCATGACGGGCACGATCAAGCGCAAGGATTTCGGCCTGATGTGGGATCGCATCACGGAAGGCGTTGCCGTCGTCAGCGACGAAGTCACGCTCGACATCGGTGTCGAGGCCAAGGCTCCGAAGTAATCGGATGTCGGAAGACTGAACGGGGCGGCATCACGACATGTGACACCGCCCCGTTTCATTTTCAGGACATCATTCAGTGCGCCGCGATCGAGTTGCGCTGGATCGCACTCCACGCCGTCTGCATCAGCAGCGCGGCCATGCCACCAAGGAACGCAAAGCGCGCATCGCTCGTCTGTGCTGACGCATAACGGGCATAGAGTTGCAGCACGATCACCGCGACCTTGGCCAATCCGAAGGCGTACCAGTACACGGGATCGTCGATGGTCACGCCGCGCTGTGCAGCGTACCGCGCCACGACCTCCTCGCGCGTCATGCATCCGGGCGCGTTCGTCACGCCCAGCGCCAGTGCCTGCAGCATGTCCGACTCCTCGGCCTGCACCCAGTACCCCAGCGCCGTGGCCAGATCGAAGCGCGGATCACCGATCGTCGCCATTTCCCAGTCCAGTACACCGCGAATGATCGACGGCTGCGTGTGGTCCACCAGCAGGTTGTCGAACTTCCAGTCGTTGTGCAACAGTGCCGGCGGTATCGGCGCCGGCAGGTGCTCCGCAAGCCATGCGAACACCAGTGCAGCGTCCGTGTCGGGCACATCGTCCGGCCGCGCCGACATCCATCGCGCATGCCAGTTCTGCACCTGACGCGCACCGTATCCGTCCACACGGGCCGCGTCGTACATCGGCATCTGCTCCACCGGCAGCGCATGCAGCGCCGCCAGCGCATCGATGCACGCCTCGCTCATCGCACGCATGACCGACGGATCACGCAGCGCCGGTGCATCGTCCAGCCGACGCACTGCGATTCCGGGCACCAGTTCCATCAGGAAGAACATGCCACCGATCACCGTCTCGTCTTCGCACAGCGCGATCGGTCGCGGCACCGGCACCGTTGAGCCATGCACCGCCGAGAGCACGCGGAACTCGCGACGCATGTCGTGCGCGCCGCGGTAAGCCTGCACGCCAACCGGCGCGCGACGCAGAATGACGTGCCGCGTCGCGTCACCGCTGCCGATGCTGATGTCGAACGTCAGGTTCGAATAGCCACCGCCGACAGCCGTCGCGCTGATCTCCGTCGTACCGTCCACACCGAGCAAGGGCACCTGCGCCTGCACCCAGTCCCGCAGTCGTCCGGGATGCACCGCCTCCGTCGATGTCATTCGGCCTGCGCGTAGCGTTTCA
The DNA here is from genome assembly GCA_043788935.1 of Gemmatimonadaceae bacterium. GTDB lineage: Bacteria > Gemmatimonadota > Gemmatimonadetes > Gemmatimonadales > Gemmatimonadaceae > JACMLX01. The sequence continues at coordinate 21,049 of JAYWIJ010000247.1, forward strand.
GGATGGCCCTGCCAAGTGACTGCTTGTGCACTTCATCGGGCCCGTCGTAGATGCGTGCGCCACGTTCGTGTGCCCACCAGAGCGCTAACGGCGTGGCATCGGTGAGGCCCATGGCGCCATGGACCTGGATGGCACGGTCGAGCACGCGCTGCAGCACCGCCGCGGTGTGGAACTTGATCGCGGAGATCTGCTCGCGGGCACCCACCGGTCCACGTGTCTCCAGCGCGGCGGCCGCCGCCAGCACCAGCAGTCGCGCTGCATCGATCTCGGCCCGCGATTCGGCCACCCAGTGCTGGATCGTGTCCTTGCGCGCGAGCGGTTCACCCGGCGAGAGCTCTCGCGACACGGCGCGCCTGCACATCAGATCGAACGCGCGCTCACAGATGCCGATCCATCGCATGCAGTGATGTACTCGTCCCGGACCAAGCCGCGCCTGCGCCAGTTCGAAACCCTGACCCTCCGCGCCGATCCGGTTCACTGCCGGCACGCGCACACGGTCAAATCGCACTTCGGCATGCGAGTGATGATCACCGCCGCGCTCGCCCATCACGTTGATGTTCTGTACGATGGAAAACCCCGGCGTGTCCATCGGCACCAGGATCATCGAGGCCCGCTTGTGCGGCGGCGCATGGGGATCCGTCACCGCCATCACGATCGTGAATGCTGCGCCGTCAGCACCGGTCGTGAACCACTTGTGGCCGGTTATCACGTAGTCGTCACCATCGCGCGTGGCAGTGGTGGACATCCAGACCGGGTTGGAGCCGGCATGTTCCGGCTCCGTCATCGCGAAGCAGCTACGAATCTCGCCGTGCATCAGCGGCTCGAGCCAGTGCGCCTGCAGCGAGGCACCGGCATGCGAGTGCATCAACTCCATGTTGCCGATATCGGGCGCCTGGCAGTTGCAAAGCCAATGGCCGATCGGCGAGCGGCCCAGCACCTCACTCACGCGCGCGAACTCCACCAGCGTCAGCCCCAGCCCACCATGCGCCGGCGGCAGGTGCGGCGCCCACGCGCCGATCCGCTTCACATCGCCGCGCAATGCCTGCAATTGCGGTAACGCAGCAACCCAGCCATCGCGGAGCATCGTCGCTTCCGCCGCCATGCCGGGACCGTCCAGCAGCGCGCGCATCGATGCGACGAGCGCTCCCACATCAGGACGCGTCATGCGAGGTAGCCGCCGTCGACGGTGAAGGTTGCGCCGGTCGTGAAGCGTGCCGAGTCGCTGGCCAGGTACAGCGCCATCGCCGCGATGTCTTCTCCCTCGCCGATGCGCTTGATCGGCTGCTCGCGCATCATGTGCGTCAGCGTCTCCTCATCCTGCCAGAGCGCCGAGCTGAAGTCGGTCTTGATCAGGCCCGGGCAGATGGCGTTGACGGTGATGGCGTCGCCACCCCATTCCTTGGCCAGCACCTGCGTGAGACTCAGGAGCGCCGCCTTGCTTACGCTGTAGATGCCCAGGCCCGGTTCTGGAGTGCGGCCACCAATGCTCGACATGTTGATGATCGCGCCGCCACCGCGCCGCTGCATGTGCGGGCGTGCCGCCTTCGCCAGTTCGAACGGCGCATGCAGGTTCACGTTCATGATCTTCGTGAAGATCTCGGGCGTCGCCAGCTCCACCGGACCGTAGATGGGATTGGCGGCCGCGTTGTTCACGAGAATGTCGAGTCCGCCGTACATCGCCGCGGCCTGTTCGATGAGCGCCGGTGCCTGCTCAGGCCATCCGGCATTCATCACCAGCGCCTGCGCCGTGCCACCCGCGTCGGTGATCGACGAGACCGCCGCCGCCAGCGCATCCGCCTTGCGGGCGTTCAGGATCACGTTGGCGCCGGCGCGTGCATATGCCTGCGCGATGGCCAGGCCGATCCCGCGCGACGCACCAGTGATCAGTGCGGTCTTTCCGGCGAGGGAGAACGGTCCCTGCTGCGACTGCGACATGCGTTGCGTGGAAAAAGGGGACGGATCGGTCCGATCGTGATGACGCTTTAACGTATCGATCAGGCCGTCGGTTGAACATTCGACCGGAACGGGCCGAAACCCCGCTGACCGTCGGGCCGTATCACCCCCGTCGCTCACTGCCTGTGGAGGCACCTGACATGCGCCATACTCTGCCATCGATTCTCGCCGCTTCGGCGCTGCTGACTGCCGCACCTGCACTCATCGCGCAGCAGCGTGCCACGGCGGTCCCCGTCGCCGCCTCAGCCGCACGCACCCTTCCCTCCGGAACCTACCAGTTCACCAGCACCGATGATGACGGCGACGTCAGCAGCGGCACCGTGCGCTGGATCGGGCAGCAGATGCGCATCGACATGGATGCCAAATCGGAGCGTCAGCGCCGTGACCGCCGCACCATCGGCGCCACCGTCAACGTCAGCACCAGTCGGGCCAAGGGCGATTACATGCTCGTCGACTTCGTCACCAACACCGTCCGCACCGTGAAGCCCGACGAGCGCGAGATCAGCGAGCTCCCGCTCTCCACCTTCGAGCAGATCATCGGCAAGGCACTCGGCATGGTGGGCAGCGTCGTCCAGATGCAGGTGCGTGACGCCGGTATCTCGGCCAACGACATCGGCCCAGGCGGTCAGATTGCCGGCCTTCCCACCAGGCAGTACCGGATGATCGAGGAGTACAACGTCCGCATCGGTGTGTTCGGCATGAACGCCGAAGAAAAGCACCATCGCGTCGTGACTGAATACTGGGTGCCCACCGGCGCCGGTGTGCCACGCAACCCCGTCATCGAACTGATGATGCGCGGCGCCTCCGCCACGGCTCAGCAGGATGCCACCCACCAGCGCAATCTCTCCCGCGCCCGTGCCGCGCTCTTCACCGGCATCCCGGTCAAGGCCACCGTGACCGTGACCGAAGCGCGTGAACGGCCCAAGCGCTCGAGCGTCGAGCTCACGTCGCTGAGCGCGCAGTCGCCCGATGCCGCACTGTTCGTCGTACCGACCGGCTACACGGTGAAGAAGAACGACATGAACATCTCGCTCTGACCCACGCAGCGGAACACCGTCCACGACTCCGGCTTCGGTAAGACAGCGAGAACAAGAGCAACGACGACAGCACGCGCGCACGGAGGCACGGGGACACGGAGACGGCTGCTGCGCTCTCCGTGTCACCGCGGCCCCGTGTGAGCCTGTTGTCCGCGCCGGAACGTGGCGCAGCGCCGAGCGAAAGGGTCGGCGATGCCAACGCTTCACGAAGCCGCAATGCGGACGACAGCCTTTCGTCACACTTCATCATTTCGTCACGCATCATTAAGCAACCAGCAACAAACGGTACATCTGATACCAATGTTCGTACCCGATCCTCGTGGGGAGCAGTTCACACCACCCCGATGATGGATTGGAGGCAGACATGCTGCATCGATTGCTGGAGACGCAGGCCGCACCGCCACGGAAGCCACTCGGCACCGCAGTGTCAGTGGTACTGCACGCGGCACTGGTAGTCGGCGCCTTGCGCGCCACCCACCGCGAGGCCGTCGCGCTGACGAAACCTGTCGAAGTGATGGTCCGGCACGAAGCGCCGCGCCACGAACCGAAACCGGCACACACCACGCCGCCCGCCACACCTCTGGCATCGGCGCCCACGTACCGGGGACACCAGGTCGTCATCGCCCCACTCGATGTCCCGCTCGACATCCCGGCGATCGATCTGTCCGCACCCGGCATCACCCCTGCGGACTTCACAGGCGAGGGACCATCAGGAGGACGCGGCACCGGTGACCCGGCGCTTGCACCGACCACCAGCAGCATCGGCAATGCGCCGTACGCCGAATTTCAGGTCGAGAAAGCGGCGGCGGCGCTGCCCGGCTCACCAGCGCCGTCGTATCCCGACATGCTCAAGGCAGCAGGCATCGAAGGCGAAGCACTGGTGCAGTTCGTGGTCGACACCCTTGGGCGCGCAGAACCGGGATCCTTCCGCGTCCTCCAGAGCACGCACGACGCGTTCGGCACTGCGGTCAGGACAACCCTCCCCCGCATGCGCTTCCTCCCCGCCGAAGCCGGCGGTCGCAAAGTGCGCATGATCGTCCAGCAACGTTTCGCCTTTGCGCTGAATCGCTAGCGACGTTCTACGTCTCCGCAACCGCAGAGAAACTCGGTGATCGGGAGTCTGTCTCGCACGGCGCGCGACGCGATTCGCACAGAGGCCCGGTGAGCACAGTGGCACAGAGCAACTGCATTGCTCACACAGGGGGACCAAGGGGACCGGGGGCGCAGGTGCACGAGAGAGGCGGCGAGTGTGTGGTCGCCCGAAAGCTGAGGTGAAACGTCTGCTGCAAGCAGTTTTCCCTCAGCCCTTCGTGATTCGACCAGCGCGCCGCCGGTCATATGCCCAGTATCTCCTCAGCGCTCTCCGCGCACCCCGTGCCTCTGTGCGATCCACCCGCTCGCCGCCCGGTAGAACTCCCCGGTCCCCCCGGTCCCCCCGTGTGAGCAATGCAGTTCCAGGAAGAGACACTCCCGATCAACGCGCCTTGTCGAGCGCCGCCGCCAGCACCGCATCGTGCCCATACACATCGTTGTAGAACCGCATGGCACCACTCGGCTCCACCACCGCGGTCTGATACACGATCAGCACCGGAATCGGCTTCGGCACGCGCACGTAACGCTCGACACCCTTGTTCATCGCTTCGGTGATCGCCGAGTCGGTCCACACCGGCTGGCTGCCGAGGACGTATTTCGCCATCGCCATCGGATCGCCAAGCCGCACGCAGCCATGACTGAAATCGCGACGGGTGCGGTTGAACAGCGAGCGTGACGGCGTGTCGTGCAGGTAGATGTCGTACTGATTTGGCAGCAGGAACTTCACCTTCCCCAGCGAGTTGTCATCGCCCGACTTCTGGCGCACCATCACCGTCGTGCCGATGCGCGCGATGTTCGCCGCGGTGATCGGCAGCACCCGTCGGCCGTTCGACGTCAGCTCATAGTTGTTCCGCGACAGGTAGCGCGCGTCGGCCTGCGCTGCCGGCAGGATCTCCTTGAGCATGATCGACTTCGGCACATGCCACATCGGGCTGAACACCACCTGCGTCATGTTGGCCGCGAAGACCGGTGTCGCGTTCGAGTCGGCACGCCCGATCACCACGTTCATCGTCAGCGAGTCGGTGTCGCCGCCCTGAAAGCGTGCGTAGGTGTGCAACCGGTACTCGGGCAGGTTCACCACCAGCGGATCGTTGGAGAACGAGCGCGGCAGCCAGCGCCACCGCTCGATCGCCATCGCGATGCGCTCGCCTCGCGCACGGTACTCCTCCTCGAGCATCGCCAGCACGGGCGCCGACAGCGTGCCGTTCACGCGCCCCTTCTTCAGCTTGCGATTCTGCCACCGGCTGATCGCGTCGGCCATCGGGCGCGTATACACCTGTCGCACCGACGCCAGCGGGAACGCGGAGGGCAACTCGCCAAGTCGCACGAGGACCGTCGTCAGTGCGCGTGCATCGGCGTAGCGGCCACCGGCCGCGACGGGTCGTGCCAGTGCCGCCGGGAAGTGCCACGACGTATCGGCATCCTGCGTACGCACCTCCTTCAGCGCACCGACCAGCAGCCGGTAGGCGCGGGTGTCCGGCTCCAGCGCCGCGAATGCTGACGTGATCTCGGCTCCACCGGCCACCGTGCGCCGGAGTGTGCCCAGGTCGATCGATTCCGGTGCCAGCGACCACTCCGCGTGCACGCGCGACGGGTCCACCCGGCCCTGCCGGTGCACGAAGGCGTGGCGCGCCAGCGCGATGTCCACACCCAGGTCGAACAGACCGCGCGCCGCCGTCGATGACGCGACTCGAGCGCCCGCGTCCAGCAGCAGGCGGGCATCGGTGCGGTCACTGCCGGTGCTTTCGCCGTCGTCGGTCACGTGGCGCAGCACGGCGATCGCTGCGCCCGACGCCGCGCCGTCCGGCGAAACCCAGCGCAGCGTGGCAGCCGAATCGGCGGCGCGTGCATCGCGCACGGTACGCTGGACGTCCACGAAGCTGCCGCCCGCCGACAGCCAGGGATGGACGGCCCTCAAAAGTACGACCTCGAGCGTGTCCGGCCTGACCTGCGCGTGCAGCGAAGAGGAGAGCAGCGCGGCAGTGATGACGGCGGTCTGAACCGGGCGAAGCGACACGAATGACACGGACGAAGGCAATAGTTGGAAGCAGTTCATAAAAACTACGGGCGGAGTGCGCCATCCGCACCCCGCCCGTGAACTCTACGCATTGAAGCTGCCGGTTTGCATCACACCGGGAAGAGCATCTCCCGGTACTTCGGCAGCGGCCAGGTATCGTCGGCCACGACGACCTCGAGTGCATCGCAACGCTCGCGGACGGCGGCCGCGATGTCGCTGCCCTCGCTGGTGAGCAGCTTTGCCTGCGCGGTCAGATCGTGGTGCAGCCCCTCGGCACGGTCGATGACGCTCACCAGTGAGTCGCGGCGCGTCTGCAGTTCCTGGATCATCGTGCCGATGTGGTTGGCCTGCGCCACCTGCGGCACGATGGTGATGCCACCCGTCACGGCATGCGCTGCGGCACGCGCCAGTTCGCCGTGATAACTGAACGCGGCAGGCAGGATCAGCGTGTCGACGATTTCCTTCATCGTGCACAGTTCGATCATCACGTCCTTCACGTAGCGCTCCATGCGCACGTGGAAGCGGCTCTCGAGCTCTGCATCGCTGAGGATCCCGAGCGCCGTGAGGGTCTCGCGCGACTGCGGGGTGATGAGCTGCTCCAGCGCTTCCGGTGTCTTGCGGAAGTTCGGCAGGCCACGGCGCGCCGCCTCGTCCACCCACTCCTGCGAGTAGCCGTTGCCTTCGAAGCGCACGGCCTTGGTTTCGCGGAACGCTTCGCTGACGACGGCCAGCACGGCCTCATCCACCGGCGTGCCATCGGCGATGAGCGCGCGCAGCTTCACCGTCAGCTCACCGATCGCTTCGGCAGCGGCGGCGTTGAGCAGCATCACCGGGAAGGCGATCGACTGCGACGAACCGACCGCGCGGAACTCGAACTTCATGCCCGTGAAGGCGAACGGCGACGTGCGGTTGCGATCGGTGTTGTCCTGTGCCACTTCCGGCAGCTTGGCCACACCCAGGTCGAGCATGCGCTGCGCAGCCGTCTTGCCACCGGTGCGGCCCTCGGCGATTTCGTCGATCACCTTCGTGAGCGTGTCACCCATGAAGATCGAGATGATCGCCGGCGGCGCTTCGTTGGCACCCAGACGGTGTTCGTTGCCGCTGGTGGCGATGCCCGCGCGCAGCAGGCCGGCATGCTTGTGCACGGCCTTCTGCACGGCGGCAAGGAACAGCAGGAAGCGGACGTTCTGATGGGGTGTCTTGCCCGGCTTGAGCAGGTTGAAGCCATTCAGTTCGGTGTTCCCGGCCGCGATCGCCATCGACCAGTTGCAGTGCTTGCCAGAGCCGTTGATGCCGGCGAACGGCTTCTCGTGCAACAGTGCCTGCAGGCCGTGACGAAGCGCGACCTTCCGCAGCACCGACATCACCATCTGGTTGTGGTCCACCGCGACGTCGGTCTCTTCGTAGTGCGGCGCCATCTCGAACTGGCACGGGGCCACTTCGTTGTGACGGGTCGTGATCGGCACGCCCAGCTTGTACAGCTCATGTTCCACTTCGGCGATGCAGGCCTGCACACGCTCCGGGATGCCACCGAAGTAGTGGTCTTCGAGCTGCTGCCCGCGCGGCGGCGGCGCGCCGATCAGCGAGCGGCCACCCATCACGAGGTCGGGGCGCATCGCGAAGAAGGCGCGATCGATCAGGAAGTACTCCTGCTCGGTGCCCATGGTGGTGTACACGCGCTGCACACCCTTGTCGCCCAGCACCTCGAGCAGCTCGATCGCCTTCTGCGACAGCACGTCGGTGCTGCGGAGCAGCGGCGTCATTTCGTCGAGTGCTTCACCGTTGTAGCCGATGAACACCGACGGGATGCAGAGCGTCTTCACGCCGGCCGTCTCGATGATGAACACGGGGCTGGCCGGGTTCCACGCGGTGTAGCCGCGGGCTTCCCACGTGGCGCGGAGGCCGCCCGACGGGAAGCTCGATGCATCGGGTTCCGACTGGATGAGCTGCGCGGCGGAGAAGGTCTCCAGCGGCGTCATGTTCTCATCGAAGCTCAGGAACGCGTCATGCTTTTCGGCGGTGAGGCCGGTCTGCGGCTGGAACCAGTGCGTGAAGTGCGTGACGCCCAGCGACATCGCCCATTCCTTGATCGTCTGCGCGACGACGGGCGCGATGTCGGTGTCGAGCTTCTTGCCGAGCCGGATCGAGGCCGACAGCTTCGCATGGACGTCGGGGGGCAGCTTGGCGCGCATCTGCCGCGCACCGAACGTCAGGCTGCCGAAGTATTCCGACGAGCGGGGCGGGAGGCCGGCGTATTCGGTCTGCGGCGGGCGGGTGGCGATGGCGCGCAGGGCAGACGTACGCGGAGTGTTCGACGAGGGCATGGGGCGAACGGGGGCGAAGGGGTCGTGATGCTATGAAAGGTGGTGCACGGCGCACTGCACACCAGAATCTGCCAGAACTGCAAAACTAATCGATCACGGCGTCAAAATCCGACCCCTTTCTGCGGGTCTGACAACCGATTCCTGCATTTCCTGACAGGAATCTCATATGGCCGAGTCCGCTTGGCAAGCTTGTGTGCTGCGACAGCACCGGAAACTGCCTGACGCAAGGGCGCTGCGCGCCCCGCAAACGCGCTCCGCGCGCGCAAAGACGCAGAGGGCTCTTTCCAGGCGCACATCCATCCGTGTGCATTGGCTGTGAGGTTGTGGTCGCACTACGCCTTACAAGGACGCCCCGCACGCGGAGCCGCCACATCGCGAAGCTCCACCCCAACAGCAGTTCCTTTGCGCGAGGCCGCCGGCAGGTTCGGCGGCCTCGTTGCCCCTCTGCGGCGCGCGCAGCGCGCTTGCGTCAAGCAGTTCGCAGTTGGCAGTTCGAAGGTCGCATGTCACCACGACCGCGCCGGCCGTTGCTAAAAGCCCGCCGGGAAGAGCTCGGTCTGCGGGATCTCCGGCTCCAGCCGGCGCCGCACCACCGAGGCGATCTCGTCGATGGCCACGGGGTCCCGCAGAAGGTCGTACTCGCTGATGTCGAGCCGCAGCACAGGACACCGACGGAACCCGTCGATCCACGTGGCGTAGCGGGCGTGCAGCGCCTTCCAGTAGCTCGGCGGCATGTCCCGCTCCGCCTCGCGACCCCGCTGACCGATCCGTGCCACCACCAGGTCGAGCGACCCGTGCAGGTAGATCAGCAGCCGGGGTGGACGGGCCGCCGGACCGGTGAGCAGCTCCACGTAGAGGCGCTGATACAGCGCGAATTCATGCGGTGACATGACGCCCCCATCAGCCAGCCCCTGGGCGAAGATCTCCGCGTCCTCGTACCACGTCCGATCCAGGATCCACCCACCGCCGGCCGCCCGCATCCGGCGCATGGAATGGAATCGCGTCGCCAGAAAGTGCAGCTGCAGCCGCAGTGCGTACTCCTGCTGCGCCGCCGGCTCCGGCCCGTAGAACGGTGTCAGCCACGGGTTCTCGACGTCCACGGATTCCAGCGCCATCTGCAGCCCGAACCGCCGCGCCAGCGCGCGCGTCAGCGTCGTTTTGCCAGTGCCGACCATGCCGGCTACGGCGAGAAGCAAACTCTTTGGCGGCATCGGGAACGCGCGCGCAGTGACGGAGGTGAACGAAGGGGCGGTGCCGTCCCGCACGCCGCACAGGTCAACAATATCCCGT
>JAYWIJ010000248.1:0-30486 GCA_043788935.1 Gemmatimonadaceae bacterium
ATGGTGCAATGACTTAGCTCGCTTTCGATACACATGACGTCCCGTTTTCAGGACACCGGAATGCCGCTGGTGGACACTGCGTCGTCCCGTTTCCGGGAGAGCAGCCCGGCGCTCACCAGCGTCATCAGCAGCACCACCGGCAGCGGCTCGAGAAGGGTGAAGCCGATGTTCACGAGCGGGTTGCGGTACATGACCTCGAACTCGTCGAATTCCCGCTGCTGTTTGGCGAGGTCGGCCTCAGTGGCGCCGGCTTTCCGCGCCTTTTCGATGGTGTGGGCGGCGTACTCCTTCATGTAATTGGGCATGAAGCGGTAGTACATGACCTGCCAGGTCGCGACGTAGCACACCGTCGCGATCAGTGAGATCAGCAGCCCGACCTTCACGGCCGGCCAGAATCGGATGTGGCCGCCGAGGACCGTGTCGCGGTAGGTGCGGATCCCGAAATACACCATCAGCAGTGAGGCGACCATGGTGGTGTAGCCCACCAGCATGCCGTTGTCGAAGCCGATTGTGTCCTTCATCGAGAAGGTGATCACCATCAGCACGGACAGGATGACGCCGGCGATGAGGCCGAAGGTCAGGACGATTTTTTTCACGAGTGCGCTCCAGTGGTTGGGGACGAGCGCGATGGTAGGAGGGCCGGTGGCGGAAAACCGTCACCCGTTCGGATGATTTTGGCTGGTGGGATGCAAAATCACCCGTTGTGGGGAGGGAAAGGAGGGCTGGGGGGAGCAAGGACTCCGTCCCCTTGCTCGCGGACCAAGGACCCGGGACCAAGGACTCCGGGACCAAGGACTCCGTCCCCTTGCTCGCGGACCAAGGGACCAAGGACTCCGTCCCCTTGCTCGCGGACCAAGGACTCGGACCAAGGACTGTCCCCTTGCTCAGTCCCCTTGCTCGCGGACCAAGACCAAGGACTCGGACCAAGGACTCCGTCCCCTTGCTCGCGGACCGAGGACTCAGACCAACAAGGACTCTGTCCCCTTGCTCGGAGGACTCAGACCAAGGACTCTGTCCCCTTGCTCGAGACCGGAGACCAAGGACTCCGTCCCCGTGCTCGAAGGACTCCGTCCCCTTGAGCAAGGGCGGTTCAAGATCCCCGTCCCCATGCTGGCGGTCCCGGTGCTGGCGCTCAGGGAATCAGCCCCAACGCCTTCCCCGCCTGAACCGCCTGTGTCCGGCGCCGCGCGCCCAGCTTCTCGAACAGCCGCCCACAGTGCGTCTTGACGGTGTTCTCGCTCACGAAAATCCGCTCGGCAATTTCCTTGTTGCTCAGGCCGGCGGCGATGAGCTCGAGGATCTCGAACTCACGCGCGGTGAGCCCCGACGCCGCCCGCCGCCCGGGATCGGGGACGAATGCGACTACCGACGGTCCCGGTACGGCGACCTCGCGCACGACCACGCGCTCCGGCCGACCGGTCAGCGTCACGCCAAGCCAGATGCCCGCCGCCGCGAATAGCAACGCGACGATGCCGGCATACATCTCCACCGCATGCGCCACCACGAGCGTACGGTACTCGATGTAGCGGAGCACCGCGATCAGGATGCCACCGAGGACGCCGGTGAGGAGGAGGTGGCGCTTGACCACGGCGTGGGAAGACGGACGGGTGGGTAACGGAAGTCGAACCGGCGATCTGCGAAAACTGTCGCGACGCTCAGCCGTCGGGCAGATCCGCCGCGAACTGCGCCTGCGCCCCGCTCATGCCGCCGCGCCACCGGTAGGCGCCCGTCTCATCGAGCTCCCACGCCGTCGCATCGTCGAGATAGCGCTGCAGCAGCAGGTCGAGCTGCGCGCGATGCGCTGCATCCGTCACGGGCACGAGGACTTCGACCCGCCGGCGAAGATTGCGCGGCCGGAGATCCGAGGAGCCGATCAGATATTCAGGCGCCCCGCCATTCGCGAAGCGATACACCCGTGAATGCTCGAGCAACCGCCCGACCACCGACAACACACGGACGGTGTCCGACTGCCCCGCGACGCCGGGTCGCAGCGTACAGATGCCACGCACGATCAGGTCGATCTGCACCCCGGTCTGCGACGCGCGATAGAGCGCGCGCACCACTTCGCGATCCGCCAGGCCGTTCACCTTGATCGTGATCGACGCAGGCACACCGCGACGAGCATTGGCCGCTTCACGCTCGATGCGCACCAGCAGTTCACGCAGCAGATGATCGGGCGCCGACAACAATCCACCAGGCAGTGTGTCATGCGCCGACGTGGACGCCGCCAGTGCGCGCAACAGCTCTGCCACACCGGCGGTGCGGGCGTCGTCCGATGTGAAGAGACTCAGATCGGTGTACTGGCGACCCGAACGCGGGTTGTAGTTGCCCGTGCCGACGTGCGCGAAGCGCGTGGTCACACCGTCCACCGTGCGCTCCGCGAGGGCAAGCTTCGCGTGCACCTTGAGCCCGGGAAGCCCATACACCACGTGACCACCGGCACGCTCGATCGCACGGGCCCAGTTCACATTGTGCTCCTCGTCGAACCGCGCCTGCAACTCCACGAACGCGAAGACATGCTTGCCGGCATTCGCCGCGACGATCATTGCCTCCACGATCGGCGACGGTGTCCCGACGCGATACAGCGTGGCCTGCAGCGACGTCACGGTCGGATCTGCGGCAGCGTCGCGAAAGAATCGCACGACACTGTCATCAAACGAGACGAACGGGTGATGCAGCAGCATGTCGCGCTCCGCGATCGCATCCAGCATCGACGTGCCATCATGTACCACGGGATGCATGTCCAGCGACGCGAACTCGATTCCCGGTGTGCGCGGCAATGGCAGCGCGGAGAGACAGCGCAGATCGAGCAGGCCATCGATCACCTGCACGGCGTCCACGGTGATCTCCATCTCGCGACCGAGCGCATCACGCTTCAGGTTGTCGAGAATCAGCGCGGCGACGTGAGCGGGCATCGATGATTCCACCTCGACGCGCACGGCGGGATTGTGCGGGCGCCGCTCGGTGGCCGAAGCCACGGCGACGAGCAGGTCGTGCGCATGATCGTCGTGCAGGTGCAGGTCACCGCCACGTGTGACGCGAAACAGGTACGCCGCCTCCACGACGGCATTCGGGTAGAGGAAATGTGCGTTCGCCCGCAGCACCTCCTCGATCGCGATCACGGCATCGGAGCGCGCGGGCACGGCCAACAGTCGCGCCAGGTTGTGCGGCAGTTCATGTTCGGCCACATGCCGGCGGTCACCATTCGGTGCGCGATACACCACGGCCACGAACAGGCCGAGATGCGGCAGGTGCGGCAGCGGAACACCGGGGCTCATCGTGATGGCGTGCGGCGCGATGTCCGGCTGGATCTCGGCGAGATACTGCTCCTGCAGCGCATCCCGCTCGGTGTCGCTGAGCGCATCCCACGTCAGCAGGTGCACGCCGTGCGCCGCCACCGCGCGCAGGCATGCTTCGGCACAGCGGCTCTGCGCCGCGAGAATCGACGCGATCTCGGTTTCCACCGCCTGCAAGCGCGCGATGGGAGAGTAGCCGTCATGATGTTCGTGTGTCGCGGCATACGACGTATCGCGGGCGGCGCGCCGCAACTCCGCCATGCGCACCATGTACAACTCGTCCATGTTGCTCGTGACGATGCCGAGAAAGCGCAATCGCTCGAGCAGCGGTGTGGCGGGCGACTCGGCCAGTGCCAGCACGCGCCGCTGGAACGCGAGCAGGCTCAGTTCCGCGTTCAGGAATTCGTCGCGGCGGACCGCAGGGGCACGCGGTGGTGCGTCAGTGCTCATCGGGTCGGGCGCAACGTGACGGTGTCCGGACTGCGCGTGGCAGGGGGCAGGGTAGTGCGCCGACGTGTTCGCATGCAGGTTCCGGAGGTGAATGCCAGCCCGGTCGGGCCACGACAAGATGTCGCCTCCGACGGGGGTCCCGCCACAACCCACCACCACGAGGGGCGCATGTCGCGGATCAGCCGGAAGGAATTTCTGAGACTGGGCGCGCTGATGGCAGGCGCCGCGTCACTCCCCCGATCCGCGCGCGGCGCACCCTCGGCCATCCCTGCTGCAGGGCCGCCGATGGAGGCGAAGGGATTCGGCATCGTTGCGGAACTGGTCGTGATCAACGCCCGCGTGCTCACCAGCGACCCCGCCATGCCACGCGCGCAGGCCTTCGCCGTCCGCGATGGCCGCTTTCTCGCGGTGGGCAGCACGGCTGATGTGCGCCATCTCGCTGGACGTGGCACGCGCATCATCGACGCCGCTCGCATGACCGTCGTGCCCGGCTTCATCGACACGCACAACCATCCACGCGGCGTGACGGAGCTCTACGACGTGGATGCGAACGTCCGCAGTATCGAGGCGTTGCAGTCCGCGCTGGCGAAAAAGGTCGCCGGCACACCGCCGGGCTTCTGGGTGGACGCCTACATGTTCGACGACACCAAGCTCGCGAGTGGACGCACGCTGCATCGCCGGGATCTCGATGCCGTCTCGACGCAGCATCCCATCGGTGTGCATCATCGCGGTGGCCACACGGGGTGGTACAACTCGATGGCGTTCGACCTGGCCAAGGTGACGAAGGACACCCCCGATCCCACCGGCGGCCGATTCTTCCGTGACGCAGATGGTACGCCGAACGGCTGGGTCGCGGAACTCGCGACCGACGTGTTCGACGCGGTGGGCCGGCGCGAGACCTTCACGCCGGAGCAGCGCCGCGAGCGGCGGCAGAAAGGCATGGCGCACATGTCGACGCTGTACACCGCCACCGGCCTGACGACCGTGCATGACCTGAGCGCCACCAGCGAGAACATCCGTGCCTATGAAGACGTGCGCGCCGCCGGCGAGCTCAGACACCGTGCGTATCTGATGATCCGTGGCGACGCGTATCCCAGGTTACGCGACGCAGGCGTATACACCGGATTCGGTGACGAGTGGGTGCGCGTCGGCGGCGTGAAGTACGCGGCCGACGGCTCGGCCTCGGAGCGAACGATGCGCATGAGCACACCGTTCGTCGGCACCAATGACTACGGCATCCTCACCATGTCACAGCAGGATGTGCACGACGCGGTGGACGATGCGCATACACATGGCTGGCAGATCGGCATCCATGCCAACGGCGATGTGACGATCGACATGGTGCTGACGGCGTACGAGCGCGCGTTGGGCAGGTGGCCGCATCCCGATCGTCGTCACCGCATCGAACACTGCTCGCTGATCACGCCCGCACTCATCGCACGCATCGCGAAGACGGGCTCGATACCGACACCGTTCTGGACGTACATCTTCTTCCACGGCGAGAAGTGGGAGAACTACGGCGATGAGAAGATGCAGTCCATGTTCGCACACAAGTCGTTTCTCGACGCGGGCATCAAGGTGCCGGGCGCGAGTGACTACGGTCCGGGACCGTTCGAGCCGCTGATGGCGATCCAGTCGATGGTCACGCGGCGCGACTTCCGTGGCAAGGTGTGGGGCGCCAACCAGCGCATCTCCGTGGATCAGGCGCTGGCGGTGGCGACGATCAACGGTGCGCATGCGTCGTACGAGGAACGCGTCAAGGGATCCATCACCGCCGGCAAGCTGGCAGATTTCGTGATCCTCGAGAAGGATCCGCACGACGTGCCGCCGGATACGATCAAGGACATCAGGGTGGTGCGCACCGTCACAGGTGGTCGCACCGTGTACTCCGCCGCAGGAGCGTAGTGTTTCATGGAACGTCGTGAGTTTCTGGAATGGATGGTCGCCACCGGCGGCATCGCGTCACTGAGCCGGCTGGGCGTCGGGGATCTCGAGGCGATGGGTCGCGAGGCGCACGCGTCCGGCAGGACGGCGCCGGTGCTGAATGCCCATGCGGCAGCGCTGGTCACGGCATCGGCGGAACGGATCATCCCGGCGACCGACACACCTGGTGCCACACAGGCCGGCGTGACGAAGTTCGTCGAGACAATGCTGTCAGGGTGGTATCCGCCAGCGGATCGTGAACGTTTCATGCGCGGACTGGCCACGCTCGACGAGCGGAGCCGCACGCTCGGCGTCCGCGACTTCCTGTCGCTCACCACGGCACAGCAGGACGCGCTGCTTCAGCAGTTCGACGACGAGGTGTCGGCAGCGCGCGCGGCGCGGGCACCGGATGCGAATGCGCACTGGTTCGCGATGCTCAAGTATCTCACGGTGTGGGGCTACTGCACGTCGGACGTGGGTATGCGCGACACGTTGCACAGCTGGCCTCCGCCGATGCGCTATGACGGGAACGTGGAGGTGAAGCCGTGAGCGCGCCCGTCACGCAGTTCGACGCGATCGTCATCGGTGCGGGCATGACCGGTGGATGGGCGGCGAAGGAACTCACGCAGCGCGGATTGCGCACGCTCGTGCTCGACGCGGGGCGTAACGTGTCGCCGGTGCGTGATGCGCAGGAACATGTCCCGCCATTCGAGATGCCGTTCCGCGGGCTCGGCGATCGACGCGCGCAGGACACGCGCCAGCCGGTGCAGCAGAACAGTGTGAGCTACGATGAGATCAGTCGCCGCTTCTGGACCGACGACATTGACAATCCATACACGACCAGCGACGCGAAGCGGTTCGACTGGTTTCGCGCACGACAGGTGGGCGGCAAGTCGATCATCTGGGGGCGGCAGGTCTATCGCATGAGCGATCTCGATTTCGAGGCGAATGCGAAGGAAGACATCGGCGTGGACTGGCCTATCCGCTACGCTGACATCGCGCCGTGGTACGATCACGTCGAGAAGTTCATCGGTGTGTCGGGGCAGGCGGAAGGGTTGTCGCAGTTGCCGGATGGTCAGTTCCTGCCGCCGATGGCGCTGAACGTGGTGGAGCAACATGTGCGCGATGGCATTGCTGCGCGCTACGGTCGCGAGCTCGTGCTGACCATCGGTCGGGTGGCGATCCTGACGGCGATGCACGAGGGGCGTGCGGCCTGTCACTACTGCGGGCCATGCCAGCGCGGCTGCTCGACACGCTCGTACTACAGCAGCATCAACTCCACGCTGCCCGCGGCACAGGCGTCCGGGCGAATGACGCTGCGCCCGTTCAGCGTCGTGCGCTCGATCAGCTACGATGCGCGCCGCAAGCGCGTGACCGGTGTCCGCGTGATCGATGCGAACACCGGCGTGGAGCATGCCTACTCGGCGACAGTCGTGTTTCTCTGTGCGTCGGCGCTCGAGAGTGCGCGACTGCTGCTGAATTCGAAGTCGGCGACCTTCGCTGATGGTCTGGCGAATTCCAGCGGACAGGTTGGTCGGAACATCATGGATCACATCAAGTGGGGCGGCGCGTCGGGTGACATCGACGGGTTCGACGACCGTACCACGATCGGCGCACGTCCGAACGGCATCTACGTACCGCGCTTCCGGAACGTGCGCGAGCGCCATCCCGACTTCGTGCGTGGCTACGGCTTTCAGGGCGGCGCCGGTCGCTCGGGCTGGAGCGCCGCGGGCAGCGCACCGGGGATCGGCGCCGCGTTCAAGGCGAGGCTCACTGCGGCAGGTCCGTGGAAGATGAACTTCGGCGGCTACGGCGAGATGCTGCCCCGTGAATCGAACCGGGCGACCGTACATCCGACGCTGAACGACCGGTGGGGAGTGCCATCGCTGCACATCGAGGCCGAGTGGAGCGCGAACGAGCTGGCGATCCATCGGGACATGAGTGTGACGGCGGTCGAGCTGCTCGAGGCGGCGGGTGCGCGCAACATCCAGCCGAGCACGCGTGGGCCGAGCACGCCGGGCGGGGCCAATCACGAAATGGGGGCGGCGCGGATGGGGCGCGATCCGCGGACGTCCGTGCTGAACGGGCACAATCAGGTGTGGGATGCGCCGAACCTGTTCGTGACGGACGGGGCGTGCATGACGTCGAGCGGGTGTCAGAACCCCTCGTTGACGTACATGGCGCTGACGGCGCGGGCGGTGGCGTTCGCGGTTGCCGAGCTCAAGCGGCGCAATCTCTGATCGGCAATTGCAACTGCACTCACATGGAGGCTCGGGGGTGCGGAGAGAACGGCAGCTGCGCTCGTTGGGTGGTGGCTGATCGGAGGGACGGACAACGACGGAGTTCGTGGTCGCCGCTCAAGGGGACGGAGTCCTCGGTCTCCCTTCAAGGGGACGGAGTCCTCGGTCTCCCTTCAAGGGGACGGAGTCCTTGGTCTCCCTTCAAGGGGACAGAGTCCTTGGTCTCCCTTCAAGGGGACGGAGTCCTTGGTCTCCCTTCAAGGGGACGGAGTCCTTGGTCGCATTCAAGGGGACGGAGTCCTTGGTCTCGAGTCCTTGGTCTCGTTCAAGGGGACAGAGTCCTTGGTCTCCCTTCAAGGGCATTCAAGGGGACGGAGTGCTTGCTCCCCGTTCTCAGGGCGACCCAAGTACCACGCAGGAAACGAGAGAGGCTGAGGTCTGCGTCAGTCAGACGCTGTGAGCACAGCCTTCTGCCGTTCCCGCCGCGCCTCCGACGTTCCGTGCGAGTGCAGTTCGCAATTCCCCGGCGATTTGGAGAGTCAACGATTCAGCCCTGCGCTTGCCGCCAGTCGCTGGACGCGTCGACGAAGTTCTTGAAGAGGTGCCGAGTGTGCGGGTCGGTGAGTTCGAACACCTCGGGGTGCCACTGCACGCCGACGATGAAGGCACTGTCGTCGTCGAGCTCGACTGCCTCGATGAGCCCGTCGGGCGCCGTGGCAGTAGCCGTCAATCCGCGACCGATCGTCTTCAGGCCCTGATGGTGCATCGAGTTGACCGAGATCCGATCCACTTCAATGGCGTGACGAAGGCGCGATCCTGCCGCAATGCTTACCTCGTGTGCGAGGTGATCGCGATCGAATCCGCTGTTGGGGAAGTAGTCGTGCTTGATGGCGCCGTCGTACTGGGCGTCCAGATCCTGCCACAGTGATCCACCCTGCGCGACGTTCAGCACCTGGGCGCCGCGGCAGAGTCCGAGGTACGGCTTCCGATCTTCGACGGCCCACTTCGCCATGAGCATTTCGGTCCGATCGCGCGACGGATCGATGTTTCCGAGCTTCGGATGCGGCGCCTCGCCGTAGGTCGTCGGGTCCATGTCGACGCCACCTGGCACCAGAATACCGTCCACGCGCTCATAGAGTTCGCGCAGCGTATCCTCGTCGTCGTCCAGCAGCGGCACGAGGCAGGGCACGGCGCCGACCAGCGAGACGGCGACGTAGTACCGCTGATTCATCACGACCGACTGCGGCAGCCCGGCGGGAATTCCGTCGATGGACTGAAGCGTCTGCGTCGTGACGGCGATGAGGGGTCGATAGCGAGCCATGTGCAGCGGGTCAGGGACGTCGTGTTACGGCTGTGCAATATACAGGTATCGGGCCTGTGACCAGATTTCTGTGGCTCAGCTCGCCGAATTAGCCCTGAAATCAGGCGAAAGCGGCCAACTGTGCGTGCAACTGCACCTCCTCCGCCGTGACGGGGGTCAGGGCAGAGACGTTTTCCTCACCCGTTCGGATACGGATCACGCGTTCCAGCGCCCGGATGAAGATCTTGCCGCCGCCGACTTTCCCGGTGCGCGACGATGCGACGATGGCGGCGACCGTTGCGTCGACGAACGGCTCGGAGACGGCCATTTCGACCTTCACCTTCTCGTGAAATTCAATCACGACTGAACTGCCGCGGAAGTTCTCGATCGTTTCCAGCTCGCCGCCATGTCCGGCCGCGCGGCTGAGTGTGATCCCGGTAACGCCGATGCGAAACAGCGCCTCCTTCACGAACGGGAGTCGATCGGAGCGGATGATCGCGGTGATCAGTTTCATGGCAGGACCTGTTGGCGTCGTCAGGAGCGCACTCGCAGAGCGCATGCCGTATGATGCGCTTCCTGCAGAGTTTATCAAGCAAGAACGCGATATCAGGCCCAGATCGATCAAAAATACAGCAGCATTATGCAGAATCTGCACAGTCTCGCGCCGGAGTGCTTTGGTTCTTGCCCTGTCTTCACGCCGGAAAATGGCGGACTCTGCTGATGTTTCAAGAATTGGTATACCCGCGGCGGCGGGCGCCGACGCTGACATATCGCTGTGGTCGATTTTGGTTCGTGGCTGCAGCCGATGTGGTCGTCCCGCGACACCACGGGTCCGCCCGTTCGGTCCGTGCCCCGGCCCGGTCTTGGCCGACGTGCTCCCGAGAGCAATACGCGGCATCCGTGTCTCTGCGCCGAAGTCCCATGCTCCCGTTCCCGCCGCGCCGCCTCGCCTCTGCCGCCTTATTGTCGCGCTTCCGACTTCTGGCACCCCGGCCGTCGCGCACCAACGGCTTGCCGCGGTCGAGCGGGACGTGCGTATGAGAGCGTCACGTCGGATAGCGCGGCGCAGGCGGCCGCCAAGCCACCGACCCCTGCCGGCCCGACTCGGCCGCGACCCCTCGGCTTCACGTTCTCGGGATATGTCGAGACCGCCTTCAACTAGTCACATTCGGCCGCGGGTGACGCCATCGCCGGGCGATTGTACGAACGATCGGCGAACCAGTTCGCCTTCGACGCGCTGAAGCTGACGCTGGATCGGCCGATGGATCCGCATGATTTCGATGTTGGCTTTCATACGCAGCTCGTGTTCGGCGAGAATGCGCGGGTGCTGCAGTCCACCGGATTCAGGATGGACCGTGACGGCGATGTCTCTCAGTTCTCTGACAGCGTGAACCTTCCGACGCCTGACCACGACGGCGTGCAGGTGAAGGTGGGTCGGATGGCGACGCTGCTTGGGTACGAGGCGATCGAGACGCCGCTGGATCCGAACGTATCCGTCGGCAACGCGGTTCTGTGCGCCGAATATTTCACGCAGACCGGCGTGGGCGTCGAGCATCGCTTCAACTCGCACGTGGATGCACAGGTTCGCGTGCTCAACGGCTGGGATCAGGTCGCCGACGTGAATGGTCGGCCGTCGTACATGGCACGCGTCGGTCTGGCGCCAGATGCACTGATGACCGTTGCGGTCGCGGCATTCACCGGGCCGGAGCAGCCCGGCAACAACTCCGCGCTACGTTCGGGAGTGGAATTGTTCGCAAGCCGGAAGTTCGGCCGTGTTACCACGTTCGTGCAGGGCGACCACGGCCACGAGCAACGCATCGCTGCGGTTCCCGACCCGAGGCGCAATCCACCTGGTGGGCCACCGGCACCTGGCTGGTGGTCGAGAACTCGCCCAGGCTCGGCTTCGCGCTGCGCGGCGACGACAGGAACGACCGGCTCGCGGCCCGCTCTGGCGGTACCTGCGGCTTGAGGCAGGAGGTGCAGAACCGCGTCGCGAGCACGACGGGCACGCTCAGCATCCGGGTGGTGCCGCACCTGTTGCTCTGCCCGGAGCTGCCTGTCGACCGTTTCAACCGCTGGGTCTTCGCCGGCACACACACACGCAGACCACCGCCGGATTGAGCGCGGCGGTGCTGTTCTGAGGGTGTGTGCAGCGGTTGGGGGCTGCAGTCGCACGGCGTCGCGGCGGTGGTCAGCCGCGGGGTGACAGGCGCGCGGGCACGGGCGCAAGGACTCGACTCAAGGACTCAACTCAAAGACTCAACTCAAGGACTCTGTCCCCTTGCTTGGGATCAAGGACTCCGTCCCCTTGCTTGCAACTCAAGGACTCTGTCCCCTTGCTTGGGATCAAGGACTCCGTCCCCTTGCTCGGATCAAGGACTCCGTCCCCTTGCTCCAAGGACTTGCCTCAACGACTCTGTCCCCTTGCTCGCCAAGGACTCCATCCCCTTGCTGGCCGATCAAGGACTCCGTCCCCTTGCTTCAAGGACTCGCCTCACCGACTCTGGGATCAACGACTCCGTCCCCTTGCTGGCCCTTGCTCCTCTCGGGATGAAGGACTCCGTCCCCTTGCTCCGTCCCCTTGCTCCGCTCGGGATGAAGGACTCCGTCCCCTTGCTCGTCCCTTTGCTCGCGGTCCCTTGCCCGCGCCGGCCCACCGTTGCCGATGCCGCGCCGGCTCGCGGATTGACCGCCATGCCCTGGCGACCACGCCACGCACCGCACCTGTCTTCCGTCTGCCAGCTGATGCAACGCACCACGCTTCGTTTCATGCTCGCCGCCGCCCTGCCGATGCTGCTCGCGGCCTCGCCGTTCGAGGACCCCCCGATGCGCGGCTTCACCACGGCGTCGGCGCGGACGCAACGCGAGTGGGAGGCGAAATTCCGCGCCCTGCCCGATCCCTCGCGCATGCGGGAGGCGATGCGCCGGCTCGCAGCGCGGCCGCACCACCTCGGCTCGCCCTACGGCAAGGCCAACGCCGAGTGGATGCGCGACCAGTTCGCGTCGTATGGCTGGGACGCGCGCATCGAGCGCTTCGACGTCCTCTTCCCGACGCCGCGGGTGCGCGTGCTCGAGCTGGTCGCGCCGACGCGCTTCCGCGCGAGACTGGAAGAGCCGGTGCTCAAGGAAGATCCGACATCCAACCAGCGCGCCGAACAGTTGCCCACGTACAACGCCTACTCGGGCGAGGGCAACGTCACCGCGCCGCTGGTCTACGTGAACTACGGTGTGCCGGCCGATTACGACGAGCTCGATCGGCGCGGCATCTCGGTGAAGGGCGCCATCGTGATCGCGCGCTACGGCGGATCGTGGCGCGGCATCAAGCCGAAGGTGGCATACGAACATGGCGCGGTGGGCGCGCTGATCTACAGCGATCCGAAGGACGACGGCTACGCCGAGGGTGAGACGTATCCCAACGGGCCGTATCGCCCGAAGGACGGCGTGCAGCGCGGCAGTGTGCTCGACATGCCGACCTACCCGGGTGATCCGCTCACGCCGGGTGTGGGTGCATCACCGGGCGCAACGCGTCTCGATCGCAAGGACGCGATCACGATCATGAAGATCCCCGTGATGCCGATCTCGTACGCCGATGCGCAGCCGCTGCTCCAGGCGCTCACCGGGCCTGTCGCACCGCCGTCGTGGCGCGGTGGGCTGCCGATCACCTATCGCATGGGCCCGGGCTCGGCGCAGGTGCACCTGCATCTCGAGTTCGACTGGAAGCAGACGCCACTCTACAACGTGATCGCCACACTCAAGGGCTCGACGTTTCCCGACGAGTGGGTGATGCGCGGCAACCACCACGACGGCTGGGTGAACGGCGCCGAGGATCCGATCAGCGGCATGGTGGCCGAGCTGGAAGAAGCGCGCGCGCTCGGTGAGCTGGTGAAGCAAGGCTGGAAGCCCAAGCGCACGATCGTGTACATGGCGTGGGACGGCGAAGAGCCGTCGCTGCTGGGCTCCACGGAATACGTGGAAGAGCACATTGCCGACATGCGCGCCAAGGGCGTGTTCTACCTCAACACCGACGGCAACGGTCGCGGCACACTCGGTACCGCGGGATCGCATGCGCTCGAGCGCTTCGTCACCGAAGTGGCAGGCGAAGTGATGGACCCCGAGCGCAACGTGACGGTGCTGCAGCGTCAGCGGATGTCCGAAGTGATGAACGGCAACGCCGATGCACGCTCGGCCCGTGATCTTCGCATCGAGGCACTGGGGTCGGGGTCGGACTTCACACCGTTCCTGCAACACGCCGGAGTGCCGACGCTCAACATCGGCTTCGGTGGCGAGGATGGCGGTGGCATCTACCACAGCATCTACGACACGTTCACCTGGTACACGCGCTTCAGCGACACGAGCTTCGTGTACGGCAAGGCGCTGGCGCAGGTGGCTGGCATGATGGTGATGCGCGTGGCCAACGCCGACCTGCTGCCCTCCGAATTCGGCAATCTCTCCGCCACCACCAAGCGCTACCTCGGCGAGGTGACCGCCCTGCGCGAGACCACGGCCAAGGGCATCGAAGAGCTGAACCAGCGGCTCGCCGAAGGCGCGTACGCCATTACCAACGATCCGCGCAACCCGATGAAAGCCCCTGCGGCACAGGCTCCGGCGCCGCACCTCAACTTCGCGCCGATCCAGAATGCCACCGATTCACTGGCGCGCGTCGCCGAGCGTTTCGAGAAGGCGTATGCGGGTCTGCCAGGCAGCGCTGCGAGCAGCGCGGCACTGGCGCAGGTGAATGCCCTGCTGCGCCAGAGCGATCAGGTGATGCTGATCCCCGGCGGACTACCGAAGCGCGAATGGTACCGGCACGCGCTCTACGCACCAGGCTACTACACGGGGTACGGCGTCAAGACTATGCCGGGTGTGCGTGAAGCGATCGAGCAGAAGGACTGGACGCTGGCCGACGAGCAGATCGGCAAGCTGTCAGCGGCACTGCTCCGCGAAGCCGACCTCGTCGCCCGCGCCGCCCAGCTCCTCGAACAGGCCACGACGCTTCGTCTGGTGCCATGACGTTGTCAGCGAAGGCTCAAGGAACTGCAACTGCAAACTGCACATCGCAGAACCGCACGGCCGCAGAACTGAAAAGCCGCAGAACAGCAAACTTCGAAACAGATTTTTTGGGGAACAGCAACTGCAACGAATCCGCTGTTCCCCTCGAAATGATGTCGTGCTGCAGATCAATGCTGTACCGTTGACAGAACGCACGAAGCAGTTCTGCGGTTTTTCCGTTCTGCGGCCGTGCAATTCTGCGATGTGCAGTTTTGCAGTGCGAGACAGCAGGCAGTGATTGCACGCGGCGGCTGACGGTTCACACCCGCGTAACGACACGCAGCGTCGTCGTGCCCCAGAAGGACGAATCCTGCTCGTCGTCCTCCTCGATGTCGCGGAAGACTCCAGTCTCTTTCGGGTTGAGCAGTGACTCGAGCGCGAGCTCGCTGGACTCGATGGGTGAGGTCGCGGCGAAGACCTTGAGGATGTCGGTGCCTTCGGTGACGCCGTCGCCTTTCCAGGCCGGCACCTTGAGGCGCAGGATCTTGTTGCCGGCAGCGAAGGCCGTGCCACCGGCGGGGATCCAGTCGTTGAACCAGACCGAGCAGCCGAACGACTCGGAGAGATCCACCAGCACGACGTAGAGCCTGAGCGGCGACGTGTTGCGGAGCCGGAACTTGGCGCGCGTGCCGTTCGGGGTTGGATACTGCAACACGACACTGCCGTCGTTCGCAGGCACATGCGCGCGATCGTCCGGCACCAGCGTCTCGCCCTCGGCGGCGGGAATCACATCGATCCTCACCACGTCGTTCAGCGTCGAGGTCACCGGTGAGCGATCACGGGTACCATGCCACTTGGCGAGGTGCACCACCGCGCTGATGAGCGCGCGCGTGCCATGGGTGTCGTGCGCGAAGCGCTGATTGCGGAGCGGCGAACCGGCGGCGTCGAGCAGCTCGGATGCATCGGCGCTCACCTGCGCGGTGATCGACGGGACGCCCGGCGTTGCTGACGCGGTCACAGCGTACAATCCGCTCCGCATCTCGAGCGCGTCGCGTACGATGGCAACCACGGGATCCGGGCTGCCCGTAACCGACACCGTGAGCTGTGGTGTGCCGAGCTTCGTGATGACGCCGATGTACGCCTGCGCCGGGTCGAGCGGGGTGGTGCCGGTGAGACGCAGCTGCGATCGGTCCACCATCGCCGCGCTGACGGTGGCCGTGGCCAGCGGCATCGGCACTGCGGCTGGATCATCGAGTGCACCGCGGCGGTGGATCGCAATCTTGGTGGTGGCGCCATCCTTCGGTTCTCCGATACCATCGGCGGTGCCAGCCGACAGCCAGATCAGGCCCGTGTCGTCGATGTCGATCGTCAGATCGCGTCGGCCGGCCTGTCCGCCCATGAACAGCGTGTTGCCGACAGCCTTGCCACTCACCGTGAGCAGCGGCACCTGGTCACGCGCGCGCGTCAGCACTTTGGCGCGTACGGAACGCAGCACGTCGATGTAGGTGGCCGACGGGCCGAGCGCCTTCAGCACTTCCTCCAGCGCCTGCGTGAACGTGCCGCGACGCGGTGGCTGCATCGGCGATTCCTTCGCCGTCTCGAAATGCTGGCAGGCCGAAATCGCGATGTGGCTTGGCGTTGGGGCGCCGTGCGTCGCGATGCGTTCGGGGGCGTAGAGCGTCACCGCCGTGTCGAGATAATCCGTGATGGCGCGGACCGACGTGCGCGGCGGTGTCATGCGCGACATGCTCTGCGCCAAGACATCGTCACCGAGATCGCGCGTCACGCCGCCTGAATGACACGAATCGAAGATCGTGACGACCTCGGCGCCGGTCTCCGCCAGCTCCTGAAGGAGTGCTCTGAGTTCCTTGTCGGCGATGTCGAACACACCATTCGCGCGCGCATCCACGGGCACGATGGTCTGGTTCATCCCGCTCGGCTCGAGCGCCTTCCACTCGGCCGGGCACGGCTCCTGCGAGCCGTGGCCGCAAAAGTAGAACAGCGCCACGTCACCTGCGGCGGCTCCGCCGAGGTGCTGCCGGAACCCGTCGATGATCGCGGCGCGCGTGGCCTGTGCGTTGGTCAGGGTGCGAAGGTTGAGCACGTTGCCGACGCGCTCCGTGAGTACGTTCGCAATGGCGGCGACGTCATCGACGCAGCCGTGCAGTGGCGTGACGTTCACGTACTCGTTGATGCCGACGAGAAGTGCGTGGACGCGGGTCTTCGGCAGGGTCGTTGTGCTCATGTGGCGAGCCACCGTGCAATCTGGGTGGTGGCGCGCGTGTCGCCGAAGAAACCGGTGTGCGGAATGCCGTCCTTTCCGTCGAACGCCACCATGTCGGTGATCGGGAACGCTGACGAGCCATTCGCGGCGAAGACGCCGTCAGTGGGGACGACGAGATCGTTGCGCGCACCCTTGAACACGCGACCGGCCAGCACGTAGGTCGCGAGGCGCGCGAGCGCGAGGTCGGTCGGCTTGTAGTTGGATGTCAGCGCGAAGTAGCGCGTCTGCTCGGCGCGTGCACCCGAGTTGAGCCATTGGCCGAAGCGACCATCCGGCTGCATCGAGTGGATCCCCGTGAGTGCGGAGTACAAACCTGCCGCACCGATCTTCGCGAGCATCACGACCCCGGCGACGATGTCGGCTGCGCCGGGTACCGGGTTCGCCGACAGCAGGTTCGTGAGCGTGTCGAGATAGTCGGTGATGAAGTCCTCTTCGCAAAGCCGTGTTCCGGCATTGGGCGAGCCGACGAACACGACCTTATGCACGTTCACTCTGCGATCCGCCACCAGCACCTGATCCTGCCGCTCCGCGAGCACCCGACTCACCAGACCACCGCGTGAGTGACAGATGATGTCCACGTCGAGCGTGGTGCCTGCGGGCATCGCCGCCATGAAGGTCTCGATGTTCTCCCTCGGCGTGTGTGTCAGCGTCGGATGATCGAAGGCGAAGACACGGCCCTCGTAGTGCGCATGCAGCGCCTCCACGTACTCTCGTGGCAACGCCGCGAAGGCGCTGTGCGAGCTGCTGTTGGTGCCATGGATCATCAGCAGTGCGCGTCCTGACGCGAGCATCATCCACTCGTCACCCTCGATCACCCTCGCGCGCTCGCGTGAGGCGTAATCGTCGGGAGTGAAGCTGCGCACCCGGTATGGTGTGCGACGCAACTCGATGTCGTGCGCGTACAGGCCGATGACCGTGCCTGCCAGCACCTTGCCCACCGGGAACAGGTACACGTCGATCAACTTCTTCCCGATCACGCCAAGCAGACTACGCTCACCCTCGGTGACGACACTCTCGGCCGGGATGACGAAGGTGCGCGTGCGGAGCTGCGGTACGGCCCCGTCACGCGTCGCAGGCACCTCATCGAGCGTGGTGGCGAAGTGCCAGTGCACGAGACCATCCGCGTCGCGGCTCAGCGCGAGCTGCGCCATGCCCTCGCCTGCATCGGCTACCTGCAGTTCGATGTTTGGCGGACCGTCGGTACTGCGACTCCCCTCGGCATCGGCGCTGGCGTCGATCAACATGAACGACTGATGCGGCACGATGCCCTCTGCTGCGAGCGCCGCCATCAGCGGATCGTCCGACCCTCGTGTCGCATCGGTGGTGCGCACGGGCCTTGGTACAAGCGTACCGCTCAGTCCACGCGCCGTGACGGTGGCGCCGCTGACGTCCACGGTGGTACCACTGGAGAGCGTCGCACTGCCGTTCAGCGTGACTGACGCGGTGACCGTCGTCCAGTCATCCGTATCGGAGAGCGTGAGGCCCGATGATTCGCGCGATGATTCGCCGAGTCGCTCGAGATAGCCGAGGTCGACCTGCGTGGTGGAGGCGAAGAGCTTGAATGACGCGACGGCGCTGTCGCCGTTCCAGCGCAGCGTGAGCTTGCCGCGCTCGGCGGTGCCGATGTCGAACGAGCCGCCCGGAGGAACGAGATTCGCGTTGCCCTTGCTCAGTTGCGAGATCGTGCCGCGTGGACTGAAGTAGAACAGGTTGGCGAACACCGGCACCGGCGATGCGTTCGTGATGCGCAGCGCCACACGCTCGCCGGAGTCGAAGGCGGCGCGCGAGCCGTCAGCAGTCGCGTCGATTGGTGCGAAGGTGTCGTTGGCACCACGTCGCATGACCGTCAGCGTGACCTGGTCTGTCAATGTGCTGCGCGGGCTGGTGTTCTCGATCGTGAGTGCCATGGCGAACGAGTCGCCTGCTGATGACACGGCGCGCGTGCCTTCCGTGATGGCTCCCTCCGCCGCCTCGCCAAGGATGCGTGCGCGCGACGTGGTGCCGCGCACCTGCGTCACCTGCACGCGGCCCAGCGGCTGGTTCTCGTCTCCAGCTTTCGACCCTTCCGGATAGATCACGAACACCGTGCCCTTCGCCACGCCCTGCAGTGCACCCGCGTTCAGCAGCACGTTCACGCGTGCCCGTTCGGAGATGCGGACTGGCGAGACCGGGGCAAACTCGTCGAGGCCGAAGATCACGCGGTCCGAGCGCCCTTCGATCTGCGGGTCCTGAAAGCCGTCTTCCTTAAGCGCCAGCGCATGCACCTGCGGCGCGACGCGATCGAAGACATCACGCCAGGTGTCGCCGTCCTTCGCGGTGCGGAGTTCGCGGCAGAGTACCAGCGACAGCGCGCCGCTGGTGGTGGTGCGCGTGTCGTCGAGGAAGGTCTCCGAGGCCAGCTGATCGTCACGACAGGCGGCGATCAGCGTGTGCGAACTGGACGCAACGGCAGCGATGCTGCGTCGTGGACCGGGCCGGCGGCGCGCCGGTCGCATGTCCGCAGGCGGCGGTGTCGTGCGACGCACCAAGGGCGAGCGCAGTGCGGCGTTATCGTCGTCACGCGTGATGGTGCCCGAATGGCAGGCATCGACGATCACCACGACATTCCCGGTGCGTTTGGCGAGCGCGTCGAGCCACTCGCCGAAGTCGTCGTCGTAGAGATCCTCGCGCGGGTTCTCCTGCAGGTTGAAGGTCGTGCCCAAACCGGTGGCTTCGGTTCCGTCACTCTGCTCGAAGACGGTGCCGTGCCCCGCGTAGAAGAAGCACACCGTGTCGCCCGGCTGCGTGACCTCCAGCAACCGGGCCATCTCACGGTTGACGCGTTCGAGTGACGCGTCCGCGTCGAGCAACAGCGCGATCTCCGCGGACGCGAAGCCGAAGCGTTCCTGCAGCAGCGCCGCCATGGCCTGCGCATCCCCGACGCATCCGCGCAGCGGCCGGTCGGTGTACGCGTTGATGCCGATCAGCAGCGCGCGGCGCACGCCACCCGCAGTCTCTTGGTGGGCCATGAGGTGCCTGCTCTCGTTGTAGTGTGCGGTGGTACGGCGGACAGTGGTGTGAAGTCAGCGCTTCTTTGCCGTCTTCTTCTTCACTGCCGCCTTCTTCGCTCGAGCCTTCGTTCCTTCGCGCTTCGGGGCCGCCACGCCTTCGCGCTTCGGGGCCGCCACGCCTTCGCGCTTCGGTGCAGCGACACCTTCACGCTCTGGTGCAGCGACACCTTCACGCTTTGGTGCAGCGACACCTTCACGCTTCTTCGCAGAACCTGACGTCTTTCGTACGGCCATGACGCGCTCTCCTCGTTGATGGGCGGATTCCCGCCGTGGACCTACGGCGCTCGCGTGATCGCGGCGTAGCGCGAGCGGAACTGCTGTTCGGCGGCGACGTCGCCGAGTTGCTTCGCCGCCTCTGCCCGGAGTTCTAGGCTGGCCGGCACGAAGACCAGTGGCGCCATCGCTGCGGGGGAGTCGAAGACGTTGGCCACATTCCACGCGTCCTGCGCCCGTCCCCTGGCGAGGAGCAGCCGCGCGAGCGTCAGGCGCTGCAACGCGCGTGACGACGTCAGGTCCCATTGCAGGTTGTCAGTGACGAGCGGTGCCGACAAGACCTGCTGGAGCGCCGCTGCGGCGGCAGCGCTGTCTCCCCGTGCCAGCGACACGTGCGCGCGGATGGCGTCGGCATACCACTGCAGCAGTTGCGAGTCGGGCATGGCGGCGCGCTGCTGGAGCGTCTGCTGCAGCAGTGCCGCGCGTACCGTATCGCCGCCACTGACTTCGTAGAGTGCGGTGCGAAAGATCTTGTTCGTTTCCGGCGCGGTGGCCAGTGCACGGCCGTACGCGACCGAGTCGATGCGCGCCGTCTCGCGCGCACGTGCCGTGAACGACGGCGACCATGACGCCGCGGTGAGCAGCAGCGCGGGGACCCCCGGCCAGCGTCGCTCGAATCGCGTCACGGCGGCATGCGCGAGTGCGGTGTCGCCCCGCGCCACGGCAATCGCCACCGTACCCGCCAACGCGACGTATCGTCGGCCGTCCGCCTCGTCGGTTGCGGCCGTGTCGGCGGTCTGCACGGCCTCGAACATCGCCGCGGCACAGGTGGGCTGCGCCGCGGCGGTGCCGAGCGACGCAGCCGCCCCGACGAATGCCAGTGGCGCGCGTGCCAGCGCGGTGCGCAGTGCCCCGGACGATGCGCCGTTCCGCAGGCAGGCGTCGGCAAACTCGAGCTGTTGCAGCAGCGCGGTATCGGGTTGCGCGGCGCGGAAGCGCGTCAGCATGGCGCCGGCGCCAGCCATGTCACCGCGACGGAGACGAATCTGGATCGGATGGTACAGCGCGACCGCTGCCGTCGAGTCGAGTGCACCTGCCTTGGCGAACGCTTCCTCGGCGGCTGCGTCTGGCGACATCTGCATGGCGCGGGGCAGGAGGTGCATGTACACCTCGCCCAGTTGCGCCCACGCCGCGAAGTTGTCGGGATCTTCGCGCGTCGCACGCGTCAGCATGGCGATCGCCGAATCGGGACGTCCGGCCTGATACGCCTGCACACCGAGCGCGAAGAAACGACTGCGGGACGGCAGCGGCTGCGCGAGCGCGATCTGGAGCAGCGACGCGCCGACGGCGCTGTTGTGCGCCCACGCGGCCGCCTGTGCGCCGCGCAGCGCTGCCGTGGCGAACGTCGTGTCGAGACGCACGGCCGTTCGGTACGCCTCGAGCGCTGGGGCGATCTGCACGCGGCGGAAGTTCGATTCGCCGACGAGGAAATTCGCGACCGCGGCCGGCGGCCTCCCTTCCCAGTCCACCAGCAGGTTGCGCGAGCTGCCTTCGATCAGGCGCGGCAGCACTGTGTTCACCGCGTTGAGTCCCTGTTTCCACGGATCGTCCACCGTACCGCGTGCCACGCCACGCCCCACGATCGAATCACGCGCCACGTCGTAGAGCACCAGCGACACTTCGATCGCATTGCTCACATTCGTGAGCCGGCCGCGGATCAGGTACGCACACCGCCTGGAACGTGCGAGCGTCCTCGCTGCGTCGTCGGTGACTGAGCGGATGTCGCGGCGCTGCGTGGAGTCGAGCACACTCCAGCCGTCCACCCAGTGCAACGGTTCGGCGGAATCCAGCGCATTGCCGATGATCGTGGCGACATCCTCGCCAAGCGACGCGCGCGATGCAAGTTCCGCCGATTGCTCGAAGGGAAGGACCATCACACGGTTCGTATCGAGCGACGCTCCAGGCGTACTGCGCGCGCGCCACGCGAAAAGCGCCACCGTCGCTGCCGCCAGCAGTGCGGCACCGCCAAGAAACATGCGCGATGTAGCGCGCCCCGCCGCCACCGGTGCATCGGATGCGGTGCGCGCCCCCGTGATGCGATGCGCCGGATTCGTCAGCGTCTTGCGGACCGATGGTTCGCGGAGCGCTTCCTGAAAGGAGGCTGCATCGACGAAACGATCGGCCGGTGTCTTGGCGAGTGCGGTGAACACGATCGCTTCGAGTGGCACCGGCACCGTGTCGCGCACCGTCCGAATCGCCGGCACCGGATCGACGAAGTGACGCGCCATCACGGCCCGCGTGGTGGCACCGGTGAACGGTGGTGCACCGACGAGCATCTCGTACAACACGCAGCCTACGCTGTAGATGTCGCTTCGTCCGTCGAGATTCCGTTCGCCGGCGGCCTGCTCGGGACTCATGTACTCGGCGGTGCCGAGCGCGAAGCCCGAGTCGGTCAGCTTGCGATTGTCGGTGTGCTCCACGGCTCGCGCGATGCCGAAGTCGGCCAGCTGCGCATGCCCGCGGGTGATCATCACGTTGGCCGGCTTCACGTCACGATGCACGAAGCCCAGCGCATGCGCGTAGGCGAGCCCGTCGAGCATCTCGGTCACGTAGGTCACCGCTTCGTCGATCGGCAGCGGTCCCGCACGTGCGAGTCGCTTCTCGAGTGACTCCCCCTCGATGAGCGGCATCACATAGAACGGATCGCCCTCGTGCATGCCCGAATCCAGCACCGGCACGATGTGCGGATGCTGGAGTTGCGTCGTGATCTGGATTTCGCGGGCGAATCGTGCGGAGCCGAGCTGGGCGACCAGTTCGGACTTGGGTGTCTTGAGCGCGACCTCGACCCCGCGCGTCAGGTCCAGCGCCACGTAGACCGTCGCCATGCCGCCTTCGCCGAGCATGCGCTCGATGCGATAACGGTTGGCGATGACGCCGGTCAGCAGTCCGGTGCCCTCAGGGCTCTTGTCACCTGGAAGGCGTGGTGTCGTCACGCGTCAAGAATATGTCAGGTGCCACGCGGCAGCCAGCAACGCCGTCACGGTTGGGTACGTGCGCGTTCGACGTTGGCATCCCCGACGCGCGGCCGTCGCTCGCATTGCGCGTATCGCTCACGTGCGATGGCAGCGGTCTCGAGGAGATAGCGCTCGCGCCGTGACGCGGAGAGGCAGATGCTCATCGTCCGGAATGGGGTGATCGCGAGGTCTGCATCGAGTGCCTGGAGCTGAGCGCCCTGTCGGTCGTTGGACGCCACCATCCACCGGCCGTCGGGAGAAATGGCCAGCGCTTCGATCAGGCGGCCGCCGGCATTGATCGGCAGCGATCCGCCGGCACCGCTCACGTTCCAGAGGCGCGCCTCGCGTTCGCCGACGCCGAGCGTGAGGAGATAGCGACTGTCCGGGGTGAAGCCCATGTCGTCCAGCGACTCGCCTCTCGGCCGCACGGTCACGAGCGATACGCCGCTCGTCACGTCCACGACGCGCACCCATCCGTCAACGTTTCTGGCTGCGAGCCGCGACGCATCCGGCGAGAACGCGAGGCGTTGCACGGCGAGGTCGCCGGCGCCGACGTCGCGTCCCGCCTCGCCGGGGGTGGCAGTGCGCCAGAGGTGCACGACGCTGTCGAGGCCCGCGGCCAGCAGGCTGCCGTCATGACTGAGCGCGACGGAGCTGATCGTCCCGCGCGACGTCGAGAAGATCCGTTTCGTTCGGCTGCCATCGCGTGCGTAGAGCACCACGGTGTTGTCGGGCCGGCATGTTGCGACCCACTGCGCATCGCCGGAGATCGCGGCGCATTCGGGGTGCACCGGGACGCAGTCCACGTCGTTCGCCGGCTCGTACTTCGGGTCCGCCGGGTCGCGGCAAGCGATCGCAGTCGGTACCAGTGGCACACGGAGGGGCGGCGTGCTGTCGGCGAGATCCCACACGGTCACGTCGCCATCGGTGGAGACGGCCATGGCGTGGCGACCGTCGCCGGCGGGCGTGGTGGCGAGGAGGAAGACGTCGACGGGACTCGCGGTGACTCGTCGCGCTGTGCTGCTGCCATCGGCTGACGTGGTGCTGACGAGGTGGGCGTCGAGTGGACTCGGCGTGCCCCCCTGCGGAGAGATTGGCCGATCGGTGGGCCAGTGAAACCGGACGCCCTCGAACGTCAGGGCATGCAGTGTGTGACCATCACGACTCCATTGCATCGCGCGGAACGTGCCGGTGTCGGTGGCGAACGGCGTGGCCGGTGACGGGCTGTCGAGCCGATAGCGATACACCCAGCCGTCGCGGGTGCCGAGTGCGACCTGGCGCGAATCAGGGGAGAAGGCGATGGCCGACACATCGCCGCCGTCGGGGCGCTCCTTCTCCATCACCATCGTGGCCTGATGCATCGGCGGCGGCGGTGGACTCCAGAGCCAGATGCCACCGTCACGTGCGACGGTCGCGTATCGGTGCCCACCGTCGACGATCCGGGCGGTGAGGATCTCGGCGGTGTGGCCAACCAGCGGTGCCATCGCCCCGGCGGTGTCAAAGAGCACGGCGCGATAGGTGTACGCGGAACTGCCGATGAATTGGCGACCATCCTCACTGAAGTCGAGGGTCTGCATCGGCTCATCGCTGCGCTCGAATCGACGCTTGAGCGCGAGTGACCGTGTATTCCACAGTCCGACCGTATTGTCGAGGCTCGCGGTCACGAGCTGCACACCATCGTGACTCCACGCCATCGCCGGGATGGCAGCACGGTGCGCCGCGAGGCGGCTGACTCGTCGCCGCGCATGATCGAAGAGCCGGAGAGATCCGCTGTTGCCTGCGATTGCGATCCGGCGACCATCGGGTGATGGGACGATCGTCACGATCGCGTCGGCGGTGTCGTGGGGGAGGCTCACCTCCCGCGTTCCCCTCGGCGACAGTACCGACAAAACGCCGTCGTGGTCGACGATCGCCACACGGCCACCGTTCAGGAACCGTGCGATCGCGGTGCGCGCCACCGTCATGGTGACGGCGGCACCGGGCGTCGTCGTTTCTTCGGGTGTGCGCATTGTCGCGGCTGCGCTGAGATCGTACACCTGCAGTGTGCCCGCCGTGTCGACACTCAGCAACGCCGATCCGATCGAGTCGAATGCGAGCTCGGTGACTGCCTCCGACGCCGTCAGCTTCAGCGGCTCCACGTCGCCGTCCCGTACGGGCAGGATGATCAGCTGTCCGTCGGTCGTGCCCACGGCCACCAACGAGCTGGCGCGATTGAATGTCGCTGTCGCAAAGGTCGACTGCAACACGAAGGGCAGCGGGCGAGAGGCCCCCGTTTTCAGGTTGTGAAGCCAGACGTCGCCTGCGACTTCGCTGGCCACCAGCCAGACGCCATCAGGACTGATCGTCGCCGTCTCGATCGGTGGCCGCGTGCCGAACGTCATGTCCACCTGTGGAGCACTGCGCAACTGCATGGCGGTGCCGATCAGGGACAGGCGCGCCCCGTCATCGAGGCGTGCCACCATCGCACTGTCGATGCTGCCGAGCAGCAGCGCCGCCAGCAGCGGATCCTCGGTGGTGAGCGACTGCGCCGTGCGGATGATCGAGGTCACGCGCACTTCCTCGGCGCGGCGGGTGGCGCGCACACCAGCGAGCGCCGCCGCGATACCGGCACCGGCGATCAGGAGTACTGCCGCCGCTGCCGTTGCCCGCGCGAGGTTGCGACCGCGAACGCTTCGCTTGGCGAACGCCAGCTCCCGCGCGTTGAGCCACGGCGCCTTGCGTCGCACCAGCGGAGACAGCTGCGCGCTGCGCGCAGCATCACGCCAGAGCAGGCCATCGCGTGACCCCTCACCGGTGCGCTCCCACTCTTCGGCGGAACGCGCCAGTCGCTGCTGCTGCAGCAGCGGGAACGCCGCATCGCCTTCGTCGCGCACCCATTCCAGCAAGCGTCCCCACCCGCGGACGAGCGCGTCGTGCGCCGGCTCCACGAACGACTCGCCATCGGCCTCCCGCCCCTCCACCAGCAGTCGTGCGGCCGTGAGGCGTGTCACCACATGATCGGCGCGCACCTGCTCGTCGGGGTCGGCGAAGGTCAGCTCTGCATCGGTGGCGCGACGGCGCGCGATGCCGCCACCGTCGCTGCTCACGAGGCGCAGCATCACGCGACGCAGCGTGGCACGGTGCGCCTCGTCGAGCGCGGCATGTTCCGACTCGGCGCGGGAACGCAGCGCCCCGGCCACACCGCCCAGCGCCTCGTAGTCCGCCTGTGTGATGGCACGGTCGCCGCCCTGCCGTTTCACGAAGGCGATGTACATCTCGCTCAGCGCAAACGACAGCAGTGGCAGCGCACCCGGCGTGGCGACCACCTCGTCCAGCAGCGTCTCGACGAGCTTCGACGGCTCGAAGTAGAGCACACGCGCTGCGGCCGGCTGCTCGATCACCTTCCGCATGTTCTCGCGCGACATCGGCGGAATGACGTAGCGGCCGTCCGTCCACATGGCACCGAACGCGGTACTGTCGAAGTTCGGCTCGAAATCCGTGCGGATCGTGACCACCAGTCGCAGGCCGTCGGGATGCTGACGCACGAGTGCCGCCAGCAGCGCCAGCAGGGCCGTGCGCTCGTCGGCGGTGCGCGCCAACGTGATCAACTCCTCGAACTGGTCGATCACCAACAGCACCGGATGCGGCGCATGCTGCGTCACCACCTCGTGCACGCGCGCCGTGATCGCGTCGGCCGTCGCGGCGACGACGGGTCCGTCGGCCGTGGTCAGCGTCAGCGCCAGTGCGGCCATCGGCGTGGACCCGGGGCGCATCACCGGCAGGACGTGCCATCCATCGGCTCGAAGGCGGGGCAGGGCGCCGGCTTTCACGAGCGACGACTTGCCGGTCCCCGACGCACCGAGCACCACCGTCAGCGACTGCGCGGTGATCCTGTCGCGCAGCGCCTCGATCTCGGCATCGCGCCCGAAGAACAGTGCCGCATTTCCGGCGTCATACGAGGAGAGCCCGCCCCACGGGTTGCGTTCGAAGGTCAGTTCAGGCGCCGGCGGCAGCGTCAGCTCACGCCCCGGCACGAAGAACACGAACTCGCCCTTGTCGTGCTTCCTGAGCGGCCAGAGACGCGGCGTCTGTGATGCGCCCACCGAGGACGCGGCCTGCTGCAGCGATTCTTCGAGGTAGAGATAGAGCTCGGTCGCCGTGACCAGCCCGTCGCCGCCGTCGGTCGGGATGAGATCACCCTTGCCGCTGATCGCGTCGAAGAGTGCCGCGGCGAACGGGGAGTGTTCGCCGTTGGACTCGCGGGTGCCGAGGGCGCCGGCCGTGAGCTGATCGATCGCCTTCTGGTCCTGTGACGCCGAGGTGATCACCTGCCACGCCGGATCACGCACGAAGCGATCGTACTTCTCCTGATGGACGACGTCGAACTCCTCCATGATGTCGCGCGTCCCCGACCAGCGGAACGCACCGGAGAAGCAGGAGTCGAGCACGACGAGCATGTGGCGACAGGGCAGGGCCAGCAGCGCGTCGTGCACGAGTGGCATGTGCAGGTACGTGCTGTCGTCACCACGCCGCGCGTCGGCGGGAAGCAGGTAGCCGTTCGGCCCTTCGTCACCGTCACGCGCCACGCCGTGGCCGGCGAAGTAGAACAGGACCCGATCGTCGGGCTGCACCAGCGCCGGCAGGTCGACGGTCAGCAGCTGCGTGAGACGTGCCGCGGACGCGTCGGCATCGAGCAGCGCGGTGACCTGATACCCGTGCGACCCGGCGAGCAGTTCACCGAGCCGCCGGGCGTCGTTGACGGCGGTGCGGAGCTGTGGAATGCCGTCGACGTACTGGTCGATGCCGATGACGACACCGATGGAGCGATGGAACGGAGACGCTGGCGACACGTGAACGCTGTGCGGGGCATGCGGCGGTGAGCATTGCGAACATGCCTGCCGAATGGCGCCCGCGACAGGCGACGTGTCGTCAGCGTGCCGTCATGGCAACGGCCTCAGCTGCGGTCCCAGAACGCCGGCGGCTCGACGCCGAGTGCGCGGAGATAGACGTATCCCTGTGCGCGATGGTGGATCTCGTTGTCGATGACGTAGAACAGCAGGTCACGCACCGGCATGGTCCACTGGCCGAACGCCGTCACGGTTTCGCCGAATTTCTCCAGCGGAATCTGCGGCACGGTGCGGTCCAGTTCCGCCGTCACGACATCCCATTCGGCGAGGATCTCTTCGCGCGTGCTGGCCGTGGCTTCCTTGTATTCGTCCCACGTGCCGGAGATCACGCCCGCCACGGTCGGCACGGCCATGCCGAGCATTTCGCGGGCGAGCACGGAAAAGGGGCGCATGCCGCCGATGGTGAGCGTGTCGAACTCATCGGCAGGAAATGCGGCGATGACGCGACGCGTGAGACGGCGATGCCCCTGCCAGTGCTGGAGCAGTGCCTCGGGGGTGAATACGACGGGGGCGGAGTCTGCAGTGGACATGGGAGCCTCGAGGGAAAGGTGTCCTGCGCGAAAAAGCGAATTCGGGTTTTGTTCGGGATATACCATAGGATTGAAGCCCCTGTTGGCGCAAGCGAACCGAGCCATCGCGCACCGTGCTGCATCCGGCGCGCGAGACGGCGCGTGTCCATCCGGCGATGCTGCTGAAGGTGCGTGCAACCTTTCACTCGGCACGGGCGGGTCGGCTGCCGTTCGTGGCGCGTGCGAACGGTGTGGTGCGGTTCGAAGGCGTCGGATTTTCGTTCCTGATGACGCGGCAGTAGGATCCGAACGGTGCGCCACGCGCCGAGGGATGCACTACGGCACGTTTGGAGAGACTCGATGCACACCATCTCTTTTCGGATGACCCACGATGTGTTGCCGGCGGCTCCCATTCAGGGATTCCGCTTCATCTGGGCGTTCCAGGTCGATGGCCATGATCACACCAGGCACTGTCAGCCGGGGCTGAAGGGCCGGCGTGTGTCGGACTTCTGTACGCCGACTGCGCGATCGGGTGTGGAGATCGCGTGCGCTCACATGGATCGCTTTCCGTATCTGTATCTCTGCGGCGTCGCCTCGGGGCGACTCGTCGACCGCGGCGTGAACAACATGCATCTGCCGCTTCGTCACGCACCGGGAGAAGTGGTCGAATACACGTCGTACAACGGGTACCACTTCCGCGCGGAGCACGCCGCGCTGGTTGCGGTACCGGAATTGCCGGACGGCTTCGCCGGCCTGCCGCGTGCGCATCACCGGTGCCGGAATTTTCAGTTCGCGGTGTCGGTGTTCGGCTTCCCGCCGTCGCCGGAACTCTGATCAACCAGGCCGGAGCATGTATGTTGCGCGTCATGCCCGAGCAAATTTCCGCGGTACCCGATGACGACCGACGCTGGCTGCTGCCGCTGCTGCTGATCGTCGGCGTGCTGCTGATCGTCTCAGGCTGGCACCCCTACGAGCGCTCGACGTGGTGGATGGAAGTGGCGCCGATCATGATCGCGGCGCCGGTACTGATCGCGACACACCGCCGTTTTCCATTGACGTCGCTGCTGTACGTGCTGATCGCGCTGCATGCGTTGATCCTGATGCTGGGCGGCGCGTACACCTACGCACGCGTGCCGATCGGTTTCTGGGTGCAGGAGACGTTCGACCTGTCGCGCAATCCGTACGACAAGCTGGGTCATTTCGCGCAGGGCTTCGTGCCGGCCATGGTCGCGCGCGAAATCTTCGTTCGACTGCAGATCGTGCGTGCCGGACGGTGGCCGGCGGTGCTGGCGGTGGCCTGCGCGCTGTCGGTGAGCCTGATCTACGAACTGGTCGAGTGGGGCGCAGCGGTAGCGCTGGGTCAGGGAGCTGATGCCTTCCTTGGAACGCAAGGTGATCCGTGGGACACGCAGAGCGACATGGGCATGGCGTTTCTCGGTGCGGTGTGTGCTGTGCTGTTGCTGTCGCGGGTGCACGATCGCCAGCTTCGTTCGTCATCACCCGCGTGACGCGATGCGATCGACACCACTGACGCATCTGATTCCTGCAGCCCGCTCCACCATGCCCCGTGTCGTCCACGTCGTCATTGCCGCTCTGTTCGCCGGTACCGCGTCCCTGCACGCGCAAGGCGCGCCGGCCCGTGTGGATCGTGCGGAGCATCGCGAGTACACGATTGCCAATTTCCGGACCGAGAGTGGCGTGACGCTGCCCGTCGCGACGGTGGTATATGGCACGTACGGGCACCTCAACGCGGCGCGCGACAACGTGGTGCTGCTGCCTTCGCATTACATGGCCAATCATCATGGCTACGAGTGGCTGATCGGTCCCGGTCTCGCCCTCGACACGACGACGCTGTTCCTGGTGGCGACGGAACTCTTCGGCAACGGATTCTCGTCGTCGCCGAGCAACACGCCTGAACCGCTGCATGGCCCGCGGTTTCCGGTGACGACCATCCGCGACAACGTCGAAGCGGTGCATCGTCTGCTGGTGGACGACCTGAAGGTGACGCACCTGCGCGCCGTGATCGGATTTTCGATGGGGGCGCAGCAGGCGTTTCAGTGGGCGGTGAGCCATCCCACCTTCGCCGATCGCATCGTCGCGACGTCGGGCACGGCGAAGACGTATGGGCATGGCATCGTGCGTCTCGAGGGACAGATCGATGCGCTCACGGCCGATCCTGCATTCAACGACGGCAACTACACCACGCCTCCCACGAAGGGACTCGCCGCGTTCGGCATGGTGTGGGCCGGCTGGCTCTATTCGCAGGAGTGGTGGCGGAAGGAACTCTGGCGCACGGCATCGCCGCCGGGCACGACGTTCGAGCAGTACATGC
>JAYWIJ010000249.1:0-7392 GCA_043788935.1 Gemmatimonadaceae bacterium
GACAGCGGCTCCTCGCACACACCCACGCAGTCCAGGATCACATAGCGTGTCTTGGCGTCGGCGTCCGGCGTCACCGCCCGCAGGTCATGCGTCGAGACGACGCGGACGCCGCGCCCTTTCATCTGCTCGAAGAGCGTCCGGCTGCGCACCGTTCGCATGAACCAGAGCACCTCCAGCGGCTTCACGTCGGTGCCGGTGGCGATCATGTCCACGGTGACGGCAATGCGCGGGTTGTACGAGTTCCGGAAGCTCTGGAGCAGGTCCTCGGGCTTCACGCCGCTCGACTTGAAGGTCACGTGCTCGACCTCCACACCGTCGGCCCCAGTCACCCGCTCGACGATCCGAGCCGTGCCGGTCTTGTAGGTGATCTTCTGCACCGCGTCGTTGCCCAGATTCATCTCGTCGCGAATGATCTTCACCAGGTCGTCCGCGTGCGAATCGTCCTTGGCGAAGATCAGCGTCTTCGGCACGTGCGTGCGCTCAGGGAAAACCGTCGGCAGGAAGTTGTCACGGAAGGCGCGTACGACGGTGCGAATCTGGTCTGGCGCGACCACGTCGCGGTCCAGTGCCGCGCCACCGTAGGTGAGCGGCTCGTCGAGCTGCTCCCAACGCTTCTTCCGCGTCTCGCGGTCGCGCCGGTCCACGATCTGGCCGGCCTCCACCGTCGATCCACCTTCGGTGATCGCCGTCCGGATGCGATACACATCGAAGTCCACGTTCACGCCATCTGCAACGGCGCGCTCGTGCGTGTACTCCTGCACGATGTTGGCGTTGAAGAAACCATAGGTGATCGCCGAGGGTGTGGCCGTGAGGCCGACCAGAAACGCGTCCCAGTATTCCACCACCTGCCGCCACAGCGTGTAGATGCTGCGGTGGCACT
Organism: Gemmatimonadaceae bacterium; assembly: GCA_043788935.1. Classification (GTDB taxonomy): domain Bacteria; phylum Gemmatimonadota; class Gemmatimonadetes; order Gemmatimonadales; family Gemmatimonadaceae; genus JACMLX01. The sequence goes on from JAYWIJ010000249.1 coordinate 881, forward strand.
CATCGACGAACACCACGTCAAACATCTCGATGGGCAGATCGGCGTTGTACGCGACCGGCACCGGAGCGGGACGCAGGGCGTCCAGGCCACCCGTCGGACCAGCGCCGCCGCTAAGCGCGATCGCATCGAGCGCCGAGCCTGCATCCAGCTCGTCGGCGTCTTCGTCCAATGCCGGTTCGCCGCGCAACATCGAGTAGAGACGCTGCACGGTGCCGATCACCACCCTCGCGACCGGGTCCACCCGGTTCGACGTCAGCCGCTGCACGTTGTACAACTCGGTGAACAGCCGCCCGTCATCCGGCGTGCGAAACGCCTGGAACTCCTTGAGCGCCTGCTTCGCCAGGTTGCCCCGGTCCACCAGGAACATCACGCGCTTCGCCTCGCCGAACTTCAGCAGGCGGTAGATACTGGCCACGGCCGCGATGGTCTTGCCGGACCCGGTGGCCATCTGGATCAAGGCGCGTGGCCTGCCGGCGGCGAGCGACGCCTCGAGATTCCGGACCGCTTCGAGCTGCGGCGGCCAGAGCCCGCCGGCATCGACCGACGGCATGGCGGTCAGGCGGGTCCGGAGCGTCGCTGGGCGCTGCGACAGAGGGTCAGGCGCCCCGTCGACGACGGGAAGCCAGATGGGCTCGGCAGACGCCCACTCGGCCAGCGTCTCCGGCCGGTGGAAGGCGAAGACGTCCCGGCTCTTCGGGACAGGGTCCAGACGGTTCGTGAACCGCGTCTCGACGCCGGTGGACTGGTACAGGAACGGCAGGGGCCGCACGGGGGCCGGGATGCCCGCCGGCAGGCCTGCGCCGTACTTCTCGCTTTGGATCTCGACCCCAGTGAGGGTCTGGCCGACCTTCTTGGCCTCGACCACGCCCACCGCCTGGCCGTCGGCGTACAGCAGGTAGTCGGCGACGCCATGGCCGGGGGCGAGGGGGACCTCGCGGACGGCCACCCCTCGTCCGGCGTACAGGTTGATTGCCGTCAGGTCCTGCACCAGCCAGCCGGACGCCACAAGCGCGCGGTCGATCTCTTCGCGGGCGGCGGCTTCGAGGGGCATGCGGGCGGGGTGGGGTGGATGAGCTGACTGTCTTCCTAAACTATGGCTGAGTGCTGACGTGGCGAAGGAGTGTTCGTGTCGTCACTCTCTCAGTAGCCGGCCTCGCACCCCCACGAACCCCGGCATGGACCAAATGCCAGGGAGCGCCGTGAAGCGGCACCACAGCCAAGGCTGGCCCACCTGGTTTCGCGTCCCACTGTCGGCGGCGGCGACCTTCCTGCGCTGCGCGGGCCGCGCCGCCCCTCGGCCCCCGCGCCCGTGAGCGGCAGCCTCGTCCCGCCGCCTTGTCGCGTGACGAAATCGCGTTTCGGCGGAAATTCTCACAGCGCTGTTTCGGCGCGTGAGTAGGTCATTCGACACCGCAGCGTCGTCTCTGACGAGTCGCAGTCGACCGCCGATAACCGCGACGCGAACCCCAATCACGGCGAAGACCGGCAGTAAAATTGTGGGTGCAACCGGTTGATCTGCTGGGGGGGTGCATTTCAACGCGTATCCGTGGGGGCATTTCAACAGTCGAAGCATGTTGCAAGTCGATGTTGCGGAGGAGGATAGGGCCTGACGACGGCGCTGTTACACACCGCTGCCACAGACCCCCTTCCTGAACGGCTATTTGGCTGACGCGCCGGCGACGCTCGCGCGATGGCAGGAATCATCGCGCGGCCCACGGCGCGGCGTTCCAAGTCTCGGGAATGACTCCTCATCACCGACTCCGAGATCGTGCTATCGCCGTCCATGCGGCCCGGCCGTCCGAACACGCGACGCGACTTTTCCACAGACTCGCCCGGGGTGCTCCGAGTCCATGTGGCAGGTCTGGCGCGTGCCACTATGCGTACGACACTCGTGCCTCGCGGGCACCGCCGCGCGCCCGCGGGAGCGCCGAGTGAAGCGCCCATGGGAACGCGACAAGCGCCTCGCGCACATCCCGCTCGGGTGGAGGCGCGTCGCATCGCACGTGCTGGCCATGGCGGGCGAGCACTGTCTTGCATCCGGCGTTGCCGTGCGCTGGAGCGCGAAGCCGCATGCTTTCTGCCCCGCACTGATCATCGTCGACAGCCCCAACACGCGGCCGATGCCCGACGACCTGGCCACGAATCAGTTCCTCGGCCGTGCTCGAATGGACCGCATCGCGCAGCGGGCCGTCGGCGTCTGCATGAGCTGTGGTGGCGTGACGTCGCCCCCGGCGCACGTTGCCTTGCAGGTGAGCGGAGCCGTCTATGTCGCCCTGCTGTGCGCCGACTGCGAGGACGGGGCCGTCCTGGACGGTCATGATTTCTGGTGCGTGATCGGCCGATTCGACCCGCTTCTGCTGGAGCCGGAGGACCAAGATGAGCCTTGGCTCGACGGCGCGGACGTCCAGGACGACGACGGGGAGCATGGCGACGACGACCGTCCCGCGGAATGAACGGGCTCCGTCGAAGGCTCGAGTCCGGGCACGCCGCCATCGGGTTCGCGTGCCAGCGACGACGATTCTGGGATCGCCCGCCCACGCGATTCTGTCGGCAGGCTCCGGCATGACATCCACCCATCCGCGACACCCGACGGCGCCTGGCGCCACCGATGTGATCAACTCCGGCGAAGCGCCGCGCGCCCGGCGGCGTCATCCCGTCACGCTCGTCTGGAGCGCGCCGGGGTGGCGCCCATTCCTCCTCACCGCGGTCACGGAGCTCGCGCGGGTCGGCGCGAACGTCACGCTCGGCGTGTCGTGGACCATGGGCCAGCTCTGGTGGCGAAGCCATGACCGACTCGCGCGAGACGCCCAGCGCATCGTGCTGGCTGCGGCCGTCCGGTCGCTCCAGACCTGCATCTGCTGCGGGGCCGACCGGTCGTGGAGAGAGCCGACGACTCGACTTCCGACCGCGGTCATCAGCACCGTGGCCGGCGCCGTGCGCCTCCGCTTGTGCTCGGGGTGCAGGCTGAGGGCCGTCGACGCGGCGCGCTTGCTCGTCGAAATGGAAGCGGTCGATGCCGCGGCAGGACGGTAGGATCCATGACGAACGGCGAACCTTGGTGGCGGGACCGTCGGCTAATTGCCGTCCCTGTCGGCTGGCGACGATGCGCCTGGAACGCCCGACTGCTCGCGGCAGAACATGGTCTCATCGTCACCGTGAGCGTCGCGTGGGCGCCGCCGGACACCTGGGGAACGCCGGCGCTCGTCATCGCGGGCGACGTTACGCCGACGGCCACGTTGCCAGCGCGTCGGCGCGAAAACCAGCGTCTCGGTCTCAGCCTGGTTGCGCTGCACCTCGCTCGAGCCAGTCGCTTCTGCATGGCGTGCTGCGGTGAGGATTTCCCCGCGCTCGTGCGGCTGCAATCTGGGGGCTTCGTCGACGTGGTCGCGGTGCTTTGCCTCGATTGTCAGGTCGTCGCGGAACACGAGGGTGGCATGTTCTGGCCTACGATTTCCCGATGCGACCCGTTGGCGCAGGAGGAGCACGACGATCAGCTGGGCGCCTGACGGGCAGTGGACGCCGGCGTGATGCACGATGATGCAGATCATGAGCGTCGAAACGGCGCTGGATCGGGTGCCGACCTGCCGGAGCAGGGGCGCGACGCGTTGACGGGGGCGGCGGGATGAATTTGCTTTATGCACAGTAAAGCCACCCGTTCCCACGCATGGATTATCCCCACCTTCAGCTGCGACGCGCCTTGGCGGGCTGCATCCTCGCCTCGTCACTTCCTGCATGCGCCAGCCTCTCGCCAACCGCCGGCGTCGACGGTGTGAACCGCGCGGTCGCCGCCCGCTCCGACGTCCGGGCGACGTGGATCCGTGACCACGCCGCCGATTCGGTCGCGGCCGCGTACGCCACGCAGGCGCTCCACGGCGTCGTCCCGGTCGACACGGCGATCCGCATCGCGCTGCTCCGCAACAAGCGACTGCAGGCGACATTCGAGGACCTCGGGATCGCGCAGGCTGACGTGGTCCAGGCAGGGCTTCTGGCGAACCCGGTATTCAGCGGCGGTCGTTTCGTCGCTGACGGTGGCGGTCCGGGTATCCTCCAGCTTGGACTGGCGCTTCCGTTCATCGACTATCTGCAGCGACCGTCGCGTCGGGGTGCTGCGCGGCAGGCCTATGCGGCTGAGCAATCCCGTGTGGCAGCGGCCGTCATCGCACTCGTCGCGGACGTGCGAGTTGCCTACGCCGAGGCACAGGCGGCGGAACAGATGCAGGAACTGCGTGCCACGGTGCTGCAGGCGACGGAGGCCAGCGCCGTCGCTGCTGGCGCCATGCACGACGCCGGAAACGTCTCGGACTTCGACCTCGCGCAGCAACAGGCGATGGCCGCTGATGCGCGTCTCGCTTTGTTCACCGCGCGTGGTGAGAGTCGCGCGCATGTCGCCGCGCTCGCCCGCGTGATGGGCGTCACGAACGATGACTCGTCGTGGACGCCGTCGCCGCGACTCGGCATGCCGACGGATACGCTGCCTCCGGTGCAGGTGCTCGCGCCGCTCGCGCAGGCGCGAAATCTGGAACTGCGCGCGGCCTTCGAGTCGGCCGCGGCCGCCGGTCGCCTCGCTGGACTGGCAAACACGTTTGCGCTCCTGCCGGACGGCAGCATTGGTGTGGGACGCGAGACGGATCCCGACGGCCGCTTCACCGGTGCGACGCTCACGGTGCCGTTGCCGCTGTTCGATCAGGGGCAGGGGCGTGTCGCCCGCGCCCGTGCCACATTCCGACAGGCGGTCGACCGCCACGACGCGCTGGCCGTCGAAATTGCCGCCGACGTGAAGGCGCTGGTGGCGCGAATCGAGGCGGCGCGTGAGCGCGCGCTGCATCTGCAACGCACGGTCCTGCCGCTGCGCGCCAAGTTGGTCGCTGAGTCGCAGCGATTCGTCAACGCGATGGAGCAGAGCGTGTTCACACTGCTCCTCGCCCGTCAGGCCGAGATCGACGCGGGACAGGCCTACGTCGAAGCGCTGCGTGATTACTGGATCCAGCGCGCGCGGCTCGAACAGGCCGTTGGTGGCTCATTCCAGCCGCTGACGCCGGACGAACAGGCGACGGGCGGTGTACAACGACCGATGCAATCTCCAAGGACGCCATGAGCGACACACCGATCTCGCGTCGTGCCCTGCTGGAGCAGGGCGTGACAGCGCTGGCCGCGACCGCCGCTGCGGCGTCGCTGGTGCAGGCGCAGCATGCCGGCATGCACATGCCGGAACCGAAAGCGCCTCCTGCGACCGCGGCGCAGCCGGCGCGCTCCCGTCGGCGGACGGTGCGACTGTCGCCCGGTCAGCCAGGTCGCGATTACACGCCGGTGATCACGCCGAACGGCACGACGCTGCCATTTCGCGTCGTGGATCGCGTGAAGGTCTTCCATCTGACGGCCAGTGAAATCCAGCATGAGTTTGCGCCCGGACTCAAGGCAACCTGCTGGGGCTATAATGGCAGCACACCCGGCCCCACCATCGAGGCCGTCGAGGGCGACCGTGTCCGGATCTACGTCACCAACCAGCTGCCCGAGCCGACGAGTGTGCATTGGCACGGGCTCTTCGTGCCGTCAGGCATGGACGGCGTCAGTGGCGTCAGTCAGGCGCCGATTCCGACCGGCGAGACCTTCATGTACGAATTCGATCTCGACCAGTACGGCACCTACATGTACCACCCGCACTACGACGAGATGACGCAACAGGCCCTCGGCATGATGGGCATGTTCGTCATCCATCAGCGCGGGGCACGGCGGCGTCCGGACAAGGATTTCGTGCTGTTGTCGAGCGAGTGGAAGATCGCCCTCGGTACCGCGCGGCCCAATCCGAACGAGATGACGGATTTCAACGTGCTCACGTTCAACAGCAAGGCGTTTCCCGGGACGGCGCCGCTCGTGATCCAGCGGGGCGACGACGTGCGTATCCGCTTCGGGAATCTGAGCGCGATGAGTCATCATCCGATTCATGTGCACGGGCTGGCCTGGCGCGTCGTCGGTACGGACGGCGGTCCGGTCGAGCGCACCGCGCAGCGCCTGGAGAGTACGACGCTCGTGCCGGTCGGAACGACACGCACGGTGGAGTTCTCCGCCGACGTATCGGGCGACTGGTCGATGCATTGCCACATGACGCATCACACGATGACGCAGATGGGTCACAGCGGCGTGAATCTCGTGGGCGTGGATGAGACGAAGATCGATGCCGCCACGGCACCGCTGCTCCCGCAGTACATGACCATGGGGCAGACGGGCATGGGCGATCATGGCGCGATGAAGATGCCCGTGCCGCGCAACTCGATTCCGATGCAGGGCGCCCCCGGACCGAAGGGACATGTCGACATGGGCGGCATGTTCACCGTGCTCAAGGTTCGGGATCGCGTCACCGACCAGACCGATCCGGGGTGGTATGCCGATCCACCGGGTACGGTGGCGCGGGCTGCAACGCCCGACGAACTGAAACGAGACGGCATCGTCGTCTGACGGGCATCGCGCCGGTCGTTGCATGAACCACCACTGCGGGCCGGTGCTCGCTGTACTTC
>JAYWIJ010000250.1:0-2087 GCA_043788935.1 Gemmatimonadaceae bacterium
CGCTCGCGTGGCGTGCCGATGTCGAGCTGCACGCGCAGGCTCACGAGCGGGAGCTGGCGCGTGGTGGCCTCCGTCGGGCGCGTCGAACCGAAGCGCTGGTTCACCTCGTACTTGTAGCGCTTGGTGGCCGGGTTGAACCCACGCACGAAGAGCAGGCTCGGATCCGGGGCGATCATCTGGCCCCAACCGCGGATGTCGTTGCCGTGCAGCGCGAGGTCGGCGAGACCGAGCGGGTTGTTGATCGCGAAGTTCACGCTCGTGCGCTTCGGCAGTCCGATCTTCTGCGGATTGAATGCGAAGTTGAGGCTCGCCTGCGCGAACCACGGCGCCTGGCAGCTGCCACGCTTGGCGAGCGTGCCGAGCTGGCGTGCGAGACACTTGCGAGCGGCGCTGGCTCCGCTGCCCAGCAGCGTGCTCATTCCTTCGCCCAGTGCGACGTCGCTGGCGCTCGCCGCATCGAACACGAATGCGCGATCGTTGCCGAAGTTGCCGTCGCCGTTCACGTCACCCGAGATCGACGGTGTGAAGCGCTGTCCGGAGATGAACGCGAGATTCCACGTGAGGTAGACGACGTCGAAGATCGGGATGCTCTGGAATCCGATGCCGATCTGATGACGGCCGGGCTGCAGGCCGACACCCCAGCGTGTGGCGAACGGATCGTCCACCGTGCTGCTGAAGCCGCGATACTGATCCTTGAGCGCGAGCAGCTGGTACGACACGTTCCACCGCAGCTTGGGGTTCGCGGTCACGGGGCGGAGCGTGAGCAGCAGCTGCTTCGCATCGGAGCGCAGGTCGGATCGCTGCTCCTGCACACGGAGCAGGTCGGTCGTGATGCGTGTGTCGCGCGTGGCCACCGCGCCGGTGCGCGGGTCGATCGCGTTCACGTTCGCGAACACCGGCCGGTCGCCCTCGTTGCCCAAGGTGAAACGCGCGGTGCGATTGAGATTGCGATCGATCGCGTCGGCCTGGTTCAGGTTGAGCGAGTACACGGTCGACACGCCGAGCGCGAAGCGGTTGTCGAGGATCGGTCCGCTCCAGTTCAGGTTCGATCTCCAGACACGACTCTGCGCATAGTCATTGCCGAAGAACGTCACATTCGGCGTGCTGTTGGAGAACACCGAACCCGAGGTGCCGTCGGCGCAGGTGCTCGGAATCGCGGACGGATTCGCCGTGTACGTCGACCATGTCGGCGTCGGTGCCGCCGGGCCCGCGCAGTTGATCTGCAGCGTCGATCCAGCAAGGCCGGTGTTGTTCACTGCGTTCGAGAGCAGCGAGGCGTCGCGCAGGTTCTGGAAGACACCGGCGCCGCCCTGAATGAGCGCGCGCGGCGGACGTGCGGCGCCCGGCACGAACGCGATCTGGTTCTGCGTGCCGTAGAACCAGGTGAAGCCGACACGCGGGCTCATGTACACCTGGTTCGGCACCACGTCGTTGCGCAGGCCAAGCCGCTGTTCCACGAGCGCATTGCGCTCGGGGGAATCGAGGAAGCGGTTCGCATCCACGCGCAGGCCGTACTGCACCTGGACGTTCGGCGTGGGCCGCCAGAAATCACCCAGCGACAGCGCGCCCGTGAGCTGGCTGCCTCCACGCTGCGGCGCGAACAGCGTGCGCGAATACGACGACGCCGTGCCGGACTGCAGTTCCGCGAGGGAATTGAAGTTGAAGGTGCCGAGCAGATTGAAGCTCTGGTCGGACGTGAACGACTCGTGCCGCAGGTTGGACGTGAGTTTCACCGAGTGCCGGTTGTTCCCGGCGTACCAGCGAATCTCGTTCGCGATCTCCGCGGTACGGTTGCGCGCGCTCAGGTCGAGCGCCGGGTTGCCGCCGAACGACAGCACGCGCACGGCGGAGCTGCCGTCGCCCAGCGACGAGTTGATGCGCACGGTACCACTCGGGCTTCGCAGGTACGGCTCGTTCTCGTTGCCGCTGAAGCTGTAGCCGACGTTCGTGGTCGAGAGAAAGCTGTTCCAGAAGTAGTTGCTGTGCTTGAGCGAGACGAGGCCGTTCCAGTTCTGCGACTCGCCATTGTGCGCTGGCACGGTGAGCAGGCCACTTGGGCCACCGCCGATACCGCCGATACCGCCGAT
>JAYWIJ010000251.1:0-29994 GCA_043788935.1 Gemmatimonadaceae bacterium
TGACGTACGCCTTCGCTGCCGACGTGCTGGAGACGATCGAGGTGGATGCGGTGAAGCACGCCCTCGAACAGCTCACGCTCGAGCGGTATGCAGGCAACAGCGGCGTGCCGGCGCATGCCACCCGCGAGGGCTGACATGTCGGATCTCGACGAGCTCTATCAGAGCATCATCCTCGATCACAACCGTCGGCCGCGCAATTACGGCGAGCCGGCGAGCTGCAGTCATCACGCCAGCGGACGCAATCCGCTGTGCGGCGATGAGGTGACCGTGTGGATGACCGTCGAGAACGAAGTGATCGCCGACGTGCACTTCGTCGGGCAGGGGTGCGCCATCTCGAAGGCGTCGTCATCGCTGATGACGGAGGCGGTGCGCGGCAAGACGCGCGATGAGGCGTTGGCAATGTTCGACCGCGTGCACGAATTGCTGACGGGCAAGGCCGACCCGCTGGCCGAGCGGAAGACGCTCGGGCAGATCGCGGCATTGGGTGGCGTGTCGCGGTTTCCGATTCGCGTGAAGTGTGCGTCGCTCGGCTGGCACGCGTTCCGCAACGCCCTGCTGCAGACCGAGAGCGCTGCGTGAGCGGGACGGCACCGCCAGCTGGCTTCGACGCCGTGGCGCGCACGAGCGAGCTGTCGGCGAACAGATTGCTGGCGGTGGTGCTCAGCACCGGTGAGAAGGTGTGCCTCGTGCGCACGGCAGCGGGAATCTGTGCGCTCGCCGATCGTTGCTCGCATCGCGACTTCCCGTTGTCGGCGGGCGAAGTGACACCATCGGGCCTGCTCGAGTGTTCATGGCACGGTGCACAGTTCGATCCCGCCACTGGTGTGATGCTGACCGGACCGGGTGGCGATGACGTGAAGACCTACGAGGTGCGTGTCGATGGCGACACGATCCTGATTGCCCATGCGAGTGCTGCCTCATGACGTCCCTTGCTCCACGCAGTGATTTTCCGCTTCTCGCCGGCGCGCCGACGCTGCGCTACCTGGACTCTGCGGCCACAGCGCAGAAGCCGCAGGTGGTGCTGGATGCGATGCAGCACTTCTACACCCACGACAACGCGAATCCGCACCGCGGCGCCTACGAACTCTCGGCGCGTGCCACCGAGCGATATCACGAGGCGCGCGCCACGATCGCGCGCTTCATCGGTGCGACGGATGTCGACTGCACGGTGTTCGTCCGCGGCACCACCGAGGCGATGAACCTGGTGGCGTACGGCTGGGGTGACGCGCAGATCGATGCCAGTGATGCGATCGTGGTGACGGCGATGGACCACCATGCCAGCTTCGTCACGTTCCAGCAGCTGGCGCGCCGGATCGGCTGCGAGTTCCGCATCGTCGAGCTGACGGCGGACGGACGCATCGACCTCGACTCGCTGCGCGCGCAGCTGCATGGCCGCGTGAAGCTGGTGGCGTTCCCGCACGTGTCGAACGCGCTGGGGACGATCAATCCCGTGCGGGAGATCGTCGACCTCGTGCACGCCGCCGGTGCAATTGCGGTGTGCGATGGCGCGCAGGCCGTGCCACATCTCACCGTCGATGTGGAAGCGCTGGGCGTGGATTTCTACGCGTTCAGCGGCCACAAGGTCGGTGGGCCGATGGGCATCGGCGTGTTGTGGGGCAAGCGCGCACGGCTCGAGGAGTCGGCGCCGTGGCAGTTCGGTGGCGACATGATCGAGATCGTCGGAGACCGCCACACCACGTTCAACACGCTGCCACACCGCTTCGAGGCGGGCACGCCGAATGCTGCCGACGCGGTGGGCCTCGCTGCTGCGTGCGACTACCTCACGTCACTCGGCATGCCGGCCGTTCGCGCGCACGAGCGTGAACTGACCGCCGTGCTCCTGACGGAGTTGCAGGCGCTGGACGGCATCCGGATCTACGGTCCGATGAACGCCGAGGAGCGGAGCGGGGTGGTGAGCTTCTCGTTCGAGGATGTGCACGCGCATGACCTCGCGACCATTCTCGATGAGCATGGCGTGTGCGTGCGCGCCGGGCATCACTGCGCGCAGCCGCTGATGCGCCGTCTGGGTGTGCCGGCCACGGCACGGGCTTCGGTCTGGGTGCACTCCACCCGTGAGGACGTGACGGCGCTGGTGGGCGCGCTGCAGCACGCGAAGTCCCTGTTCTCCGATGCCGCACTCCGCTGATCCGGTGCCGCCGTTGGCGGCCCCGCTGCCCAACGATCCGCGTGTCGCATCGCTGTACCAGGAGATCATCCTGTCGCATTACCGTGCCCCGCAGCACAAGGGCACGATCCCGGCGGCCACCGCCACGGTGGAGCACCGAAACCCGTTGTGTGGCGACGTACTGACACTGCAGTTGCAGCAGGACAGCGGTCGCATACTCGATGCCGCCTTCGCGGCGCGCGCCTGCTCGATCACGCAGGCGACGGCCTCGATGCTGCTGGACCGTGTGATCGGCGGCAGCGTGACCGATGCAGCTGCACTGATCGCACGGGTCGACGCACTGATCGAGGGGACGACGCCAGACGGTGACCCTGATTCGCTGGGCGACCTGCGCGCGCTCGCCAGCGTCACCCGTTTCCCTGCCCGCAAAGCCTGTGTGCGCCTCGTGACCGGCGCGATTTCGCAGGCCATCAGCGCCTGAACGGATGGTGCTGTTGAGAATGACGCATCGTGTGTCATTCCCCCGACGGTCGAGCCGAACAGAGCATCTCAAGCAGGGCAGACCGTCCCGTTCGCTGGTATCATTCATGCTCCTATTGGCCGCGTTCGCTTCCGCGTGCCGCGGGAGCCGATTTCTGCAGTGCCGTCACCGTCACCCGAGACCATGATCCCGAATATTTCTCGCCGCCTCGTCGCCGCATCCCTGCTGGCGCTGACAGCGTGCAGTGGCAAGAAGACGCCGACCGGCACCACGCCACCGGCAGCCAGCATCGCCCTGTCGTCGGCGGTCTCCGCACTCGCCGTGGATCAGGGGGCGACCGGCACTGCGGCGCTCACCGTGGCCCGCACCAGCTTTTCGGGTGATGTGTCATTGACGGCCGAAGGGTTGCCGACGGGTGTCACGGCGACCTTCACGCCGGCCACCGTCGCCTCAGGTGCCACGACCAGCAGCGTTGCACTGGCGGTCGGCGCCACGGCAGCCGCCGGGACGTCGACCGTCACGATCCGCGCACGCGGCAATGGTGTGACGGAGCAGACGGCTACGATCGCGCTGACCGTGAACGCGTTGGCAACCGGCACGATGAGCCTCGCGCTCACGCCCACGTCGAGCACGATCACCGCCGGCCAGACGGCCACCACGACGCTCGCCATCACGCGCGGCGGCGGATTTGCCGGCGGCGTGAACCTCACGCTGACGGGTGCGCCAAGCAATCTCACGTTCGCCTTCTCGACGTCGAATCCGGTCACGGCGAACAGCGTGACGCTGACGCTCACGGCGGCGACATCCGTCGTACCGGGGCCGTACACGCTCACCGTGCGCGGCAACGCGTCGGGCCTCACGGAAGCCACTGCGTCGTATGTGCTGACCGTGAATGCACCGCCCAGCAGCAACGTGTCGTGGCGCTACTGCAACGCCGACCGCATTCCGGCGTGGTTCGCGTATCAGGACGGCACCACCGGCACCTGGCAGCGGGTGACGGCAACGAACACCAACCAGTTCGACTTCGCGGTCGGCCAGCCGACGGTCGGCGTGGCGGCGGTGTACACGGAGCGCGGTGTGGCAGTGACGGAGGTGCGCTACTTTGGCCTGCCGGAGCTGGCAGCGGCCGCCGCCGCCGAGTGCAGCATGAATCCTGAGACGGGCGCAAAGACGGTGAACGGATCGATCACCGGCTTCGGCTCGACCTCGGAGACGGCGAACGTCGCCATTGGCAATGCGGTCTCGGACATCGCGTCGCAGACCAATGCCGCGTTCTCGATTGCCCGCGTCCAGTCGGGGCTGCGCGATCTGATCGCTGCCCGTGTCAACGTCGGGACGAGCAGCACGCTGCGTCTGCTGGTGATTCGCGGGACGGATTTTGCCAACAACGGCTCGACGGGTCCGCTCGATCTTGGCGGCGGCACCTCATTCGCGCCGGTGAACTCCACACTCTCGATCACTGCGCCGAACGACGGAACGCTGATCGGCAGAACGAGCCTGCAGACGGCCACGAATACCGGCGCGACATTGCCGATCGGTGCGCTGTCGAGTGGCGTCTCGACGTCGTATCAGGGGTTCCCCGAGTCAGTGCTCATCGCCAGCGACGTGCAGCGCGTGACGGTGTCGCAGAGCGTCGGGGCGGGCCTGAGCCGCTCGATCAGCCGCTACATCCGTGGTCCGGTGACCATCTCGATGACGATGCCCTCCGATCCAGGTGTGCCCACGGTCGCGGCCGTGTCGGGTGCCACGTACCCGCGTGCGACGGCGGCCGGCACGCTCCCGGCGGACTTCAACCGGCAGGTGGTGGTGCAGTTCGACCCGCCCACGTCGCCGCGCCGGTGGGTGATGTCGTCCACGAATGCGGCGCGCGCTGGCAGCCTGTCGTACACGCTCACGATGCCCGACTTCTCGCAGGTGCCCGGCTGGACGGCCACCTGGCAGCTGCCGAGCGGCGCGGCCGACGTGAACAGCTCGTTCACGGGACAGACCGGTGCCAGTGCGTCGGGCGATCCGATCAACGGCACGACGCAGTTCACGATCGGCCGGAAGACGTCGTTCACATTTTGATCGACAGCGACAGACGAACAGCGGGCTCCCGTCACGGTGACGGGAGCCCGCTGTCGTTCCAGCCAGCTGCGCTGGTACGGTCAGCCGTCGTTACGGCAGCGGCGCCGGTCGCGGAATGCCCAGCTGCTCCATCGACGGCAGCGACTTGCTGCGCCGGAACTGTGCGATGGCCGCGCGCATCTGATCCGACCGCTGTATCCAGAGCTGCGCCGCGTGATCGTACCGGTTGGTGAGATTGCCGAGGTAGGTGGGACGATTCTCGTCGGCCCACGCATGTTCGTACACCTCGCGACCCAGGACGTAGCCTTCCTTCAGGTCGTTGATCCGCCCGTTCAGCGGTGACGCGATGTCATTGAGGTCTTCGAGGGTCTGCGCGTTCACGGGAGTGCTGGCGCGCGCATACATCTCCGCGATTTCGGCGGCGAACTGAAATTTCATTCCGATGAAGTCGAGTCGCCGTGCGCCGACCTCCATTGCCTCCAGCGCAGCCTGTTCGCGGAGATCGGGCTGCTGCGCCCGCGCTGTCGCGATCAGCACCAGTGCCGATTCGGCCTGGATACGCAGTTGCCGCAGACCCGGACGGATCCGCTTCGAGACGATCTGCCCTTCGGCCGACCACGGATCGAGCCAGTACAACTCGTTGCGCCCATCACTCTGATTGGTCTGCACCAGCGCATGATGTGCGGCGCTGAGCTTGCGCTGCGCCTCGTCGATCAGGCCAGTGGTGTCACCATGAAAGGCACGGCCGTACGCACGCTCGAACTCGGGGATGCTCGACTCCCCCTGCTGCCATCCGGCGGCCGCGCCGAACAGCACGCCATACCACACCTGCTCGAACAACGCATCACCGTCGTCGTCCCAGTTGGTGTTGAGCACACCGGTGGCACCATACGTCTGCCCGTCGCGCACGAACGCCTGAATGTTTCGCAACGTGACGTTGTTGTACGGATACACGCGGCTCCAGTTGTTCACGCCGGGTGCCACCCATGTCTCCATGCCGGCATCGCGGAACGGTTTCAGACACCGTTCGAAGCCGTTGAACGACCAGTAGTCCCAGCAGACCGCCACCATGTCCTTCGGCAGAATACCCACGAGCTGCGGGGAGTTCATCGCGATGTCGGCCCAGAACATCAGGCGCTTGCCATTGGGCTTGAGCGCAGCGTCGATGTCACGCACGAACTGCAGATACACCTTGCCGAGCCCCTCGGCCTGCACACGTTCGCGCGTCTGACCGCGTCCCAGTTCCACCGTTTCATCAGCGCCGATGTGCACGAAACGCGACGGGAAGAGCGAATCGATCTCGGCGAACCACGACTTGATCAGTGCCATCGAGCCTGGCTTGCCCGGAGCCAGCACATGCCCATGCGGCGTCTCGGCGAGATCGGAGTAGAGTTCGTACTTGAGTACGTGGTGCAGATGTCCGAACGCTTCCTGCTCCGGGATCACATCGATGTGGTACTGCGCCGCGTAGGCGATCAGTTCCCGCACGTCGGCACGTGTCATGGCACCGCGCGGCGGCGCGATCAGCGGATTCGCCGAGTAGGCGAGCGAGTGTTCGTAGTACGGCGAATAGACGTTGAGCTTGTACGCCGCGAAGCGACGGATCTGCGCCTTCTGATACGCCAGCGTCGGCACCGGACCACGGGACAGGTCGTCATGGAAGCCGCGGTACTTCATCGCAGGCCAGTCGCGGATCGTGGCCGCCTGGAGCACGGCGGCGCGGCCTGTGCCGGTGATCAGCTGCTTGAGTGTCTGCGCGCCGTAGAACACTCCGCGTGCGGTGGCACCGATGATGTGTACCGCCGACGTGTCGGCGAGCAGCAGGTATCCTTCCGCACGCATCGCCGAGTCGAACACCATCTTGTGGTCGCGGAGCACCTGCTGTGCACGCGGCGTACCGGCACGGATCAGCTCCACGCGGTAGCGGCCCGCAGCCGACACACCGGCGTTGACCGTGTCGACGGCGATGCGTCGCTCCGCCAGTGTCTGCGCGAGATCGTGCGTGGTGAACGCGTCGTCGGCTGCACCGCCGCGCACGACGGCGATTCCGGTGGGAAGCGGCACCTTCACGCCGCGCACCACTTCGCGCGGCAATGGGATCAATGAAAGCGGTGCCGACTGCGCGGCGGCGGGCGCTGCAACGGCGGCGCAGAGCAGGATCGTGGCGAGTGGACGCATGCCCCAATCTGCCACCGGAAGCGGTTGATGGTCACCGTCACCGGCCACGCCAGCCTGCGAGCGCAGGCGTGGGTATCTTGTGATGATGCGTCTCGACATACCAGCCGGCGACTTCGCCGCGTACCTCTTCGATCTCGATGGCACGCTGATCGACTCCATGCCCGTGCACTTCCGCGCGTGGGAGCGTGCACTGCAGCAGGTGGGACTGTCGGTACCGTTCGACGCCGAGTTCTTCTACTCGCTGGGCGGGACGCCGACGCTCGAGTCGGCGGTGATCTTCCGCGAGCACTACGGACTGACGTTCGACGCGCCGCAGCTGGTGATCGACAAGGAGCATGTCTATCTGTCGATGCTGCACGAGGTGACGCTGATCGAGCCCGTGGCGGAGATCGCGCGGCGCGTGGCAGTGACACATCCGGTGGCGATCGTGACCGGCGGCGGTCCGGAGATCGCCTACCCTGCGCTGGACGGGTCGGGATTGCGCAGTCTCTTTCCCGTCGTCGTGACGCCCGAGGATGTGGCACCCGGTCGCGGCAAACCGCATCCCGACATGTTCCTGCTGGCGGCCGAGAAACTTGGCGTGCCGCCGTCACAGTGCCTCGTCTTCGAGGATGCGCTGCCGGGCGTGGCCGCCGCGAAGGCCGCGGGCATGCAGGTGGTGCTGGTGCCTCGCACGACCTGAGCGAACCTACGTCGCGGAGGCCGCGCCGTTGCGCACGCTGTCGATGTAGGCCGCGCGAAGCAGTGTCGTGACGGGGCCCGGTGTACCGCTGCCGATCGCTGCGCCATCGACCTGCACGATCGGCATCACGAACGCGGTCGCCGCCGTGATGAACAACTCGTCGGCAGCGGCCAGTTCTGCCATGGCAATGCTTCGTTCCTCGATCGCGATGCCGCGCGCCGCTGCCAGTGTGACAATGCGTTCACGCGTGATCCCCGGCAGCACCTGTGTGCCAAGCGCATGCGTGACGAGCACGCCGCTGCGCACCATGAAGAGTGTCGAGGAACCACCCTCCGAGAAGTGCTCGCCTTCGACCATCAGCGCTTCGAATGCATCGGCGGCACGAGCCGCCTGCTTCGCCAGCACCTGCGGCAGCAGCGCGACGCTCTTGATGTCACGCCGCGCCCAGCGCTGATCGGGCACGGTGATGGCCGTGGCACCGGCAATGGCACGCGGATGGTCGATCACCGCCATCGGCCGCGCGTACGCCACCACCGTCGGCGTCGGCGTCGCGGGAAACGCAAAGTCACGCTCCGCAGGACCACGCGTGACCTGCAGATACACCAGCCCCTGCGTGATGCCGTTGCGCGAAGCGAGCGCACGGAGATCGGCATGCAGGTGCGCACGCGGTGCAGGCAGCGTGAGCTGAATCTCCCGCAGTGATCGCTCGAGCCGGTCGAGGTGCGGCCCGTCGTCCACGAAGCGACCGTCCACCAGCGCAATCACTTCGTACACACCGTCGGCGAAGAGAAAGCCGCGGTCGAAGATGGAGACCACCGCTTCCGCCTCGGGAACGAAGGCGCCGTTGACGTATGCGATCCGTGTCATGCACGGAACATACATCCTCCCACTCGCCTTGCGATAACTTTCATCGATGACTTGGTCCCTGCCGACGATGTGGGCTGCGGTGGAGCGGTTCGCCCACGCACGCGGCGCAATTCCCGGCACGATGCTGTGGAATTTTGCGCAGGGATCGGTGGTACCGGGTCCCTCGGAACTGTTGTTCGTGCCGCTGGCCATCGCCGACCCGCCGCGCGCGAAATACCTGGCGCTGGCCGCCTGGACGGGCTCGATGTTCGGCGGATGCGTGGCGTACCTGCTCGGCGCGCTGGCCTTCGAGCCGGTCGCCCGCCCGTTGCTCGGGTTCCTCGGCATTGGCGATGCGTCGATCGCGCAGGTGACGTCACTGATGGCGAGGTATGGCTGGCTCGTCATCATGGGGAGCACGCTGACGCCGATCAGCACGAAGGCCGTGATGATCACCGCTGGTGCGACGGGCTTGCCGTTCCCGGGATTCATCGCAGCGCTCGCGGCCGGGCGTGCGCTGCGCTACGTGATCATCCTGTGGCTGCTGCGAGCCGGCGAAGGTCCGCTGCATCGCATGCGTGAGAAGATGCTCGCGCGCTGAACGCGGTCAGGCGTGTGGCGTCACCGTACCACGTTCAACGCGCAGGTGCACGACGTTGGCCAGCAGCGTTTCGCTGACGTCGTGCGTGACGAGCATCGTGGTCATGCCATGCGTCGTTGCCCATGTCAGCACGGCGGAGCGCATGTCGCCGCGCAACGTGCTGTCCATCGCGGCGAAGGGCTCGTCGAGCAGCAGGGTGCGTGGCTCGCGGGCGAGCGCACGGGCAATGGCCACGAGCTGCCGCTCGCCGCCGGAGAGTGTCGCGAGGGGTCGCGAGAGCAGCGTGTCGATCTGCAGTGCACGCACCACCGCATCCACGACGCCGTCGCGGCGCGTGCCGTAGGCGATGTTCTCGCGCACGGAGAGATGCGGAAAGAGCCATGCGGCCTGATAGACGAGCCCCACGTTCCGCTGCTCCGGCGGCAATGTGGTCACGTCGAGATCATCGAGACGGATGGTGCCGGCATGGTGTGGCCGCACGCCGGCGATGGTCTCGAGCAGCGTCGTCTTGCCGGCACCGGTCGGTCCGGTGATCACGGCCACACCGCCACCGGGTATGTCGAAGGTGGCGTCGCGCAACGTGAATCCGGGGACACGCGCTGCAAGTGCGCGAACGCTGATCATACGCGCTCCGCGCGGCGCGCCGTCCGCACCATCACCAGGATACCGAGTGCGACGATGATCAGTACCGCAGCAACAGGAAGCGCGGCGCGCAGCCCATACGTCACATACCGATCGTAGGCCAGCACACTTGCCACACGCGGATGGTACGTCACCAGCACGATGGCGCCGAATTCACTCGTGCATCGCGCCCACATCGCCGTGGCGGCGCTGAACAGGCCATTGCGCGCCATCGGCAGGGTGACGCGACGCACGGCGGTCCAGCGATCGTCGCCAAGCGTGCGTGCGACGAGCTCGAGCCGCGCATCGACGCGGGCAATGGACTCGCGCGCGCCGAAGAGATAGAGCGGCGCGCTCACGACCAGCATCGCCGCCACGATGCCAAGCGGTGCATTGACGATGCCCAGTCCGATCGGCGCGAGTGCGGCACCGATCGGCGTGTTGCGACCCACGGTGAGCAGCAGCGCCATGCCGATCACCGGGTGCGGGATCACCAGCGGCAGTTCGAGCAGCGCCTCCACGATGGCGCATCCCCGGAAGGGCGTACGCGCCAGCACGTATGCGAGCGGTGTTCCGCCCACGACCGCGAGCGCAGTGGCGAGCGTCGCAGCGGCGATGGTCAGCAGCAGCGAGTGCAGGACTTCACGGTCGGCGAATGCCTCCAGTACACCACGCACGCCGGCGCTCCCCACCAGCGTGCCGACGGGGAGCACCAGTGCCAGCATCAGCAGCGAGGCGGCCAGCGTTGCGATCGCGCCGAGCAGCACCCGCGGCAGGGTGCGCGTCACTTCGGACTGGCGGGGCGTGTGACAGTCGTGACCACGCGCGGCGGGTCGAGTACGTCGAGACCGATGCGCCGCATGATGCGTACGCTGACCGAGTCGAGCAGCCGTTCGCGGAGCACGGTGGCGCCGATCACGTCCTGACCATTCTTCAGCACCGCGATGGCGTAACGGATCGGCGTTCCGACCACGGTGACGCTGTCACCGGGCGTGTTACCGGCGATGCGCACGGATGCGAGACGATACGTCGCCGAATCGGCTGCGGAACCGAGGTCCACCGCGTCACCGATGCGCACGTAGGGGAGCTTGAGTGATCGCGCGAGCGACTCGTAACACCACGCGGCGTCGGCGTCCCCGCTTTCGAGCAGCGCGGCAAGATCGGATTCATTGCCACGCATCAGCGCTTCCGGCGAAGCCGCGGCCAGCTTCGCCGCCAACCCGGGCCTGGCCAGCGCACGCTCGGCGAGCTGCCAGACCATCTGGGTGCGATAGCCGAGTGGGGCTCGGGCGGGATCAGCGCGCGCGATGCGGATGGTGCCGCTGGCCGCGATGTCGGCCCAGTTCACCGCCGTGAGGCTGTCACTCACCGCCCGTTTCGGCGACAGGGCCAGCACCACGCGATTGGCGGCGAAGGTGGTGCTGCTGCTGACCCATGCCGGCATCAGCGTCGCTTCCAGTTCGTCGGCGTCGGCCGAAACGATCAGGTCCGGGGTGCGTCCGAGCGAGGTGACGGCGCGCAGCATCTCCCGCGACCCCATGATCTCGAGCCGCACCGCGGTGCCGCCGGAGTCCGCGATCGAATCGAGGGCGGCGCGTAACGGGCGGGCGAGGCTTCCGGCGGCGAAGACGGTGGTCTCCGTGCGCGGCGACTCGCCTCGCGCGCATCCGATGAAGCCAGCAGCCAGCGGCAGCAGCAGCGCAGCAAGACGGAGGTGGGACGCCGGCGGAGTCATGGCGGGAAGATATCGGTTGATCTGCGCCGAAACAGGACGATCTGCTTCACGTAGATTGCCCATGCGGTCGCCACGACAGCCGCCGTCCGTTTCCCCAGACACATCATGACCGATCTCGCCATCGATATCCGGGGGGTCACGAAGCGATATGCCGAGCATGTCGCCGTACGTGATCTCTCGCTGCAGGTGCCCCGCGGCGCCGTGTACGGGCTGCTCGGCCCGAACGGTGCCGGCAAGACCAGCACCATTCGCATGATCCTCGACATCATCGCCCCCGATCAGGGATCGATCACGCTGTTCGGGCAGAAGCACACCGAGAAGGGTGTGCTCGACCGCGTCGGCTACCTGCCCGAGGAGCGTGGCCTCTACAAGAAAATGAAGGTGCGCGACGTGCTGAAGTTTCTCGCGCAGCTGAAAGGAGTGCCTGCCGCCACCGCCGACTTGCGCATCGATGCGTGGATGGACCGCATGTCGCTGCGGACGCCCGAGAAGGACTGGGGTGGCTCGAAGGTGGATGAACTCAGCCGCGGCATGCAGCAGAAAGTGCAGTTCATCGGGACGCTGCTGCACGACCCCGACCTCGTGATCCTCGACGAGCCGTTCAGCGGCCTCGATCCGGTGAATGCGCAGGCACTGAAGGACACCGTCGTCGAACTGAAGGCCCGCGGTCGCACGGTGATCTTCTCGACACACATCATGGACAACGCCGAGAAGCTCTGCGACTCGGTGTGCATCATCGCGCAGGGACAGAAGGTGCTGGACGGCAGCGTGTCGGACGTGAAAGCGGCCAACGCCGGCAACACGGTGGCGGTCGCGTTCGATGGCGCGCCGGGCACGGCGGTCGAGGCGATCCTGCGCGATACGTCGCTGGTAGCGCACTTCGATGACCAGAACCGCTTCCTCGAACTGGAGCTCGCGCCCGGCGCCAGCAGCAGCGCACTCCTGCATCGGCTGATTGCCGCCGGCGCGTCGCTGCAGCGATTCGAGCGTGTGCAACCGTCACTGCACCGGATCTTCCTGGAGAAGGTCGGGGCCACCGGCGTCGAAGCGGGGATGAGCGGACATGGATAAGCTGAAAGCGATCATCCGGCGTGAGTACCTGGAGCGTGTGCGCACGAAGTGGTTCGTGATCGCGACGCTGCTTGGCCCGGTGATGTTCATCGCCCTGACGGTGCTGCCGGTGCTGTTCGTGTCGCGCACCAAGGCGACCACCGAATCGGCAAACATCGAGATCATCGATGCCACCGGCGTGGGCCTCGCCGAGCGTGTCATCACGGAGCTCAAGGACACGGCCGGCGTACGCCCGCAGGTGTCGAAAGTCACGGCCGCGCAGGTGGCGCAGGCCGAATCGCTGGCCACGACTGCCGTCATGGCCAAGCAGCGCGAGGGGTATCTCGTGCTCGACAGCAGCACCATCGCCGGCAGGGCCGCGCGCTACGCGGGTCGCAACACCTCGACACTGCCCGACATGCGCCGCGTCTCGCGGGCCGTGGAGAGCGCCGTGCTCACCATGCGACTCGAGAAGGAGGGCATCAGTGCGGCGCGCGTGGACTCGCTGACGAAGGTGGACATCCGCTTCGAGAAGACGCAGCTGAGCAGCAAGGGGCGTGAAAAGTCCGGCGTGGGTACATCGATCATCGGGTTGATGATGTCGCTGCTGCTCTACATGGTGCTGCTGCTGTACGGCCAGACGGTGCTGCGCAGCGTGATCGAGGAGAAGACGACACGCGTGGCTGAAGTGGTGATCAGCAGCGTGCGACCCGAAACGCTGATGGCGGGCAAGATCATCGGCATCGGCTGCGTGGCCATGACGCAGCTGGTGGTGTGGATCGGCAGCTCGGCATGGATCGGCTCGACGCTCGTGCCGATGCTGGTGAAGAAGAGCAGTTCGGCCGCAGCGACGCCCGAGCTCGCGAACGCCTCGCAGACGACCGACATCCTGAGCAGCCTGCCGAGCTTCTCGTTCGGCTTCATTCTCGCGATCGTGCTGTACTTCATTCTCGGCTACGTGTTCTACGCCTGCCTCTACGCGGCGGTGGGCAGCACGGTGAACAGCGAATCCGAAGCGCAGCAGGCGGCCACGCCGGTGGCGATGCTGCTGGTGCTCAGCGCAATCTTCATCCAGCCGGTGGCGCTCGCACCGCAGAGCACGTTGTCGGTGGTCATGTCGATGCTGCCGTTCTCGGCGCCGATCATGATGCCGATGCGCATGAGCATCACGTCAGTACCACCGTGGCAGGTGGCGGCAAGCCTGATCGGCACCGCGCTGGCGTGCGTGGCGGCCGTCTGGTTCTCCGCACGCATCTATCGCGTCGGCCTGCTCATGTACGGCAAGCGTCCGAGCATCCGTGAGCTGTTCAAGTGGCTGCGGTACTCGTGAGCGGTTCGCAGTTCTGTTGAGCGGAAACAGCAACGGCACATCTGCGATGTGCCGTTGCTGTTTCCGCCTTTTCCGTCCCGCAACAGCAAGTCAGGCGCAGTACGTGTCGAACGCACCGACGAGGTCGTGCGAGATCTCGTGCGCCGAGCGCCCTTCGATCTGGTGACGCTCCAGCATGAACACCACCTTGCCGTCCTTCAGCAGCGCAATGCTCGGGCTGCTGGGGCGGTAGCCGGTGAAGTAGCTGCGGGCGGCCTGTGTGGGCTCGGGGTCCTGGCCTGCGAAGACCGTGACCGACTTGTCCGGCTTCGCCGCATGTTCCAGCGCCGTCTTCACGGCCGGACGTGCGTTGCGCGCGGCGCAGCCGCACATGCTGTTCACCACCACCAGCGTGGTGCCTTCAGCGTTCTTCAGCGCCGCATCGACATCGGCGGCGGTCTTCAGTTCGTGCACGCCCAGCTCGGTGAGTTCAGCGCGCATCGGGGCAATGAAACGTTCATCGTACATGGTCCAGCTCCTGCCAGAGTGTGAATCGGCCGACCGTCAGAACAGAATGTCGTCGGCCACGTCGGTGTCGCGAACCAGCGCGAGGATGGCGGCCTGTGGCACCACCAGATAGCGCTCGTTCTCGAAGGTGATTTCGACGCTCGCCTTGCGGAAAAAGAGCGCGTAGTCGCCGGCACGCGCCTGCATCGGCACATGCCGCGTGCCGGTGCTCCCGCTGCTCTGCGCGTGCTTCCACGGTTCGTCGGTGTCCTGCGATGCGAGGTCGGGCATGGGCAGCCCCGGCCCCGTGGCCACGATCCGGCCACCCTGCACCGCCTGATTGTCCACGGCCGTCGGCGGCAGGTACAGCCCCACCGAAGAGCGCTCCTCGCCCTCCTCGATGCTGACCAGCACCCGGTCGCCCACGACGATCAGTTCCTTCCGGTTCTTCCGCATGGCGTCCTGATGAATCCCGGCCGACGGCGTCTCCGCCGGCCACTGCCGGAAAGTTACACCCGCCGGCGGCGCAGGTCCCCACGCCGGACCACTCCCGCGCCAGCAATACGGGCCATAACGCACACGGAGCGCACTGCCACCGGATTGCAGTCACCGCACTGCGGCGTCACCGCGCGGCCCGGGCGCGACCTGTCGGCCGGACGAGGTGGAACTGCGTCTGCCGCTGATAGCCCCAGCGCACCACGCCGGCACCGTTCAGGATCACATCCTCCTCCTGACCCACCCGAAGCGGCGCGTTGCCCCACTCCGGCACCGGCGTGGTGGCCTGCAGCTCGATCGAATACCAGGTGCCCGGCATGATCTTGTGATCGCCGCGGCCCGGCACGCCCTCCTGATAGTCCCAGAGACCGATCAGGGTACCCGAGCCGTGCCCGTGCATGCCGATCGCGTGCGAGTACACCGTGCCGTTGATCCCCGCCGCCGTCATCCGCGTGCGCGACGCCTTCAGCACGTCGTTGCCGCTCACGCCGGGCTTGATCTCGCTGAAGACGATGTCCTGCAGCGTGTTGGCATTGCCCAGGGCCGCGCGCAGACCCGCAGGCACCGCAGTCTCGCCGTCCTTGAGCACGTAGCCCATGTGCTGCGTGTCGGTGTTGAGCCGCATGGCCGTGATGCCGAAATCGCAGTGCAGCACGTCGCCCTTCTGGATGATCGGGTCCTCCTCCTTCACCCCGCCCTGCCGCTGCACGTCAACCGACGGCTGAAACCAGGTGGTGAGGCCGTAGTCGGCCACACGCTGCCGCATCCACCAGACCACGTCGCTGGTCCGCGTCACGCCGGGAGTGATCACCTTCGAGGAGAACGCCTCCTCGATGATGTCCCACGTCAGCCGGTTCATCCGGTTGAACGTCTCTTCCTCCTCGGCCTGCCGGATGGCGATGAGGTCCACGGCCAGACGTTCCGCCGGCTTGATCTCGGCGCGCCACTCGCCTTCGGGCTTGAGCACCTCACGCGACAGCATGCCGGTGTACTCGCCCAGCGTCAGCCCGTCGGAGAAGGCGAAGGTCGTGTCCACGTCGAGGGCGAGGCGCTTCGGCTTCCGGTCGCGGATCACCTTGGTGAGCACGTCCCACTGCGCCGATCCCCAGAGCTCCGCCGTGGTGCTGCCGGAACTCACGTTGGTGGCGGCGATCTGCGAGCGGACCGCGGAGTAGAGCCCACCCTGCGACGTGCCACCCAGCGCGAGGCGCTCGATGCCCTTGTCGCCGCCCGGATCACGAAAGACGTAGATCGTCCGCCGACGAGCGGCGAACGTCGTGGGCGACACGATCGACGAGAACACCGGGTCCTCGTTGTACTCGCGCATGGGCACGATCCACATGTCGATGCTGTCGCGCCGCATCAACGCCGGCAGCGTACGCTCGAAGCGGAGGCGCAGCCACTCCTGCTGCTTCGTCGCCCATTCGCGCTGTGTGCCGAGTGGACGGCGCGGGTCGGCGTTGGGCAGGTGCGGCCCGACCTGCGCCATGAGCGGTGTGGCGAGCAACAGGGCAGCGGACAGCGTCAGACGATGCGCGGCACGGCGCATGGGCGGGACTCCGGATCGGAATGCGGTCAGAAACGTGCCGACAGGGTGACGGCGACGCGATGCTACTGGTCGTCCTTCGGGTCGTCGATCACGACGTCCCCGACGGCGCGCATCGACCGGCGGATGCCCTGCACGACGAGGGCGAGGATGCCGCCGTAGATGCTGAGCGCCAGGACGTGCGACGACAGCACGGTCGCTGCAATTGCCGGCATGTCGTGCCATTCCGCCTGTGCGCTGCCGTAGGGTTCCCTGCGGACGGCGATCAGGAGCGCTGACGTGGCAACCTCGGCGACACTTTCGACGACCGCGAACAGCGGCACCCGCCACAGCCAGCGCTTGAGCGGAAAATTGCCGACGTGCAGCGTGGCCATGCCGAAGAACACCAGCACGCCCAGCGCGATGACGGAGCCGAAGAAGAGCGGCGCGTCGGTGGGACCGGCGCCCAGCAGCACGGCTCGGCAGAGCCGCCAGATCACGCCGGTGGCAATCGCCGTCGCCGCCAGCGACCGGCTGAACGTCCGGACGGCACTCGCCTCGTAGGCGTCCCAGGCTCCCGTCTGCACCGGCGCGAATCGAACCATGCGGGCAAGTTGGTGAGTCCGTCACCGGTTCGGCAAGCACGAGACGCGGAGAGAGAACGCGAACAGCCACCCCGATGTGGGGTGGCTGTTCGTGGATCGATGAACCGAACGGTCGCTGATCGCAGCGCGGGGCTGCGACCGTGCGACGATTACGCCTCGGCGACGACCGAGCGCTTGCGGCGCGAGCGGATGATGCCACCGAGCATCAGGAGGCCGCTGGCCATGAGCGCATTGGTGGCCGGCTCGGGAACGACGCCTGGGGTGGGCGGAACGACCACCGGCGGCACGTTGGTATCGATCAGGGTGCCGTCGACGCCCTGGGTAAAGTCCAGGAACTGGTCGCCTGGGTCCTGATCCTCGTAGCCGTACACGATGTTGCCACCGGCCAGCGAGGCGAAGATGCTCGACAGCGTGGTCGCGTCATTGACGTAGAAGAAGCCGGTGTGGAGGGCCTGATTGCCAAAGCCGTTGGCGATGCTGCCTGCAACCTCCACGCCGGTACCGCTGGTGAGGATCGTCGAGACGCTCGAGAAATTTCCGACGCGGATGCCGTTTACGAGCAACCAGTTGTCGTTGAAGTCGAAATTGCCCGACCGCGTATCACCGTCGAACAGCGTCACGCGGAACGCTGCCTGCGCGATGCCGCCACCGAGCGTGCCGAGCAGTGCCGCGGAAAAGCCAGTCTGCGTGCCGATCGTGAATGTCGGCGTGTTGGGAGTGCTTCCGACGAACAGGCCGCTCGCCGCGCGCTGAGCCACCAGGCGGCTACCATTGGCGCCGATGAAATCCACGACGATACCGCCCACGGCCGTCACTGCGGCGGGTAACGGCTGCCCGGTCGGGGAATTGTACGTGAACTGCGCCGACAGTGGGCTGGCGATGCCCAGGGTCAGAGCGAGCAAAAGCTTCTTCGACATGCGTTCCTCGTAGTGGGGGGGGGATCCGGCAGATCCTTCCTGCCGTGTCACCGAAAGGGGCAACCCACATACCGTGACGAAAGCGGGAACATTCTGCCGCCTTGTACCTCGCTTCTGCAGTGAGACCGCGTTACCACCACCGTGTCGTCCGCGCCACACTTGCGGTCTGGTGTGTCAGACATGCGCCACACGCAGCGGTAGCGCACATAAGCAGGCTTTAACCGTGTGACTCCTGCGACGATCGGTTGATCACGATTCCGATGTGCGTGTGCATGTGTATGTGCGTGTGCGTTCTCGCGCATGCGCGCGCACCGAATGACAAATCCATCAGCATCACCCGTTCGGGTGAACGTGAGAAGAAACGTCGTGATTGCACGTCTGTTGTGAAGCATGCGTTGCCGAACGCGTTGATCATCACGCGCTCAACGCAACGTGCACGGCGCATCACGGTGCAACGCGCTCCGCCACGAAGCGCAGGCTCTCCGGCACATGCGCTCGCCAGTATGCCCAGTCATGCCGACCATTCCACTCGGCATACTGCAGCGGCACACGCAGCGCAGCCATGTTGTCACGGAACGACCTGCTCATTGCCAGCAGATAGTCGTCGGTGCCGACGTCCACGAACAGCGACGGCAGTACGTCACCACGCCGCAGCGCGCGTTCGATGAGGCGCGATGGATCGCGTGACATCCATGAGACCGAGTCGGTACCGAAGGCCGGGACGATGCGCTCCCATCGCCCACCCGATGCGGCGCGCAACTCTTCGCGCGTGCGCGCGTCGCGGATCGTCACGACACCGTGGCTGTCGAGCATGCTGCTGTCGGCCATCAGTGCCGGGCGCAGCACACCGCTGTGACTGGCCGCCGCTGCAAACACCGAGGGATTGCGCGCCGCAATGCTGATGGCACCGTAGCCACCCATGCTCAGCCCGACGATCGCGCGTGACGCGCGCTGCGGCACGGTGCGATACAACGAATCGGTGCGTGTCAGTACGTCATGGACCACGTAGTCATCGTACTTCGGCCACGGCACGCAATAGTCGTCGGCGTTTTCATTGCGCGGTGTGCGACGACAGGTGGTCACATCGTTGAGGCCATGCCATGTGGTCCACCATCCATCATCGCCGTCGGGCATCACGATGATCATCTCGCGCATGCCACGCGCCACCAGCGAATCCGTGATCTGCGCGATGCGCCCCTGCGCGGTCCAGTCCACCTCACTGCCGAACGCGCCATGCAGGTACACCGCGACCGGGTAGCGGCGGCCGGCACTCTGCGGCAATCCGTACGATGGCGGCAGGTACACGACGAGTCGCTTCCTGATGCCGAGTGCCTGCGACCAGATGGTGTCGCTGCGCACGGTGCCGCGTTGCATCAGTGCGCTGACGTCCTGCGCATGGAGTGATGCGACGGACGCCACCAGCAGCAACGGGGCACGAAAGAATCGGGAGATCATCGGCAGCACACCGCGTGAAAAAGACACCAAAGGGTCAGACACCATGGTCGGTGATCAAAGGGTCGATCAAAGGGTCAGACACCATGGTCGGTGATCAAAGGGTCGATCAAAGGGTCAGACACCATGGTCGGGCGTGTCGGCAGTCTGAGACGCGGACATTGCGATCGATCGGGTCGATCCTTGCAGCCAGACGAAGAGTGGCGTCCCGGCCACGATCGCCAGGAAACCCCACATCGCCGTCTCTGCGCCCACGCCATACATCGTCCACAGCACGAACAGAAATCCGATGAACGCTTCGATCGTGACGCGCCGACGGTTCTCCGTCGCATACCGATCAGGATGCCTCCGCACGAGCATCAGTTCGGCGGCGCAGGCGTACAGATGCGGCAGGAGCGTACTGAGGATCGCAAGCAGCGCCACGAACGTGAACACGTTGAGAAGCGACTGCGAGAAATACAGAAACAGCAGCGCACTCGGAATCAGCGTGCCGGTGATCATTGCCACGTGCGGCGTGCGAAAGCGCGGATGCAGGCGAGCGAGCGGCGGGAAGAACAAACCATCCTGGGCCGCAGACACCGGGATGCGTCCCGCCATCATCACCCACCCGTTGAGCGTCGCGAGGTTGGAGCCGAGCGCCACGATACCGATCAGTACCGCAGCCCACGGTCCGACCACACGCGCCATCGCCAGCGCGATGGGGCGCGGTGTCGCCGCGAGCTCGGCGGTGGGCACGGTCCCGATCACCATCAGCGCCGTCAGCAGAAAGACACCCGTCGCCACCCAATAGCCCAGCATCGTGCCGCGGCCGAGCGTGGCGGCGCTGTCACGCACTTCGTCGGCGGGGACCGTGGCCGATTCGACGCCGCTGAATGCCCAGACCACCAGCGCGCAGGCCGGCGCGAGTGCACCCCACCCCATCGGGGCGAACGGCACCATGTTCTCGAGGCGCACCTGCGGCAGCGCGACGAGTGCGCCGAGCACCAGCGGCACGACGGTGATGAACATCAGGACGATCTGCAGTCGGGCGCTGTGCTGCACGCCAACGGTGTTCAGCGCGCAGAAGCCCCAGAGCAGCGCCTGCGCCAGCGCGAACTGTTGCAGTGGCGAATCGCGGAACGTGTCGCTGAAGCCGGTGGCATACCCGATCACCGCCGTCACGATGGCGGCATTGCCGATGGTGGCGCTGAGCCAGTAGCTCCAGACGGTCTGGAACCCGGCGAAATCGCCGAACGCCTCGCGCACGTACACATACGGGCCGCCGGTGCGCGGCCAGCGGGCGCCCAGTCGTGAGTATGTGCGGGCGATGAAGAAATACCCCACCGCGGTGACGGCCCACGCGGCAAGGGCCAGCGGCCCCGCGATTTTCGCCATCGTGGCAGGCAGCGTCCAGATCGACGTGCCGACCATGTTCCCCACCGCCAGCGCCACGACACCCAGCAGCGTCAGGCGGCGGATCGGGGCGACGGGCGTGGTCAGCGGAAGACGTGTCCGATTCGCGACCACCGGATATCGGTGATGAACGGCAGCGCGCGATCGGAGTCGTAGGCGTTGTAGCTGTAATAGACGAAGATCGGGCGGCCGCGCAGGTTGCCGCGCGGAACGATGCCCCAGTAGCGACTGTCCTTGGACTCGTAGCGATTGTCGCCGAGCATCAAGAGATGGCCGGTCGGGATGACGAGCGGGCCCCAGTTGTCGTGCGTCGGCACGGCGGGCGGCTCACCGAAGCGCGTGCCCTTGGCCTCGATGGTGTGCTGCCACTCGAACAACGGATCGGTGAGATCGCCACCGATGTTCGACGTGCTCTCGTCGGGACGCTGCGGGTAGGCGGTGCCGTTCACGTGCACGACGCCGTTGCGCATGTGCACCGTGTCGCCCGGCGTGCCCCACAACCGCTTCACGAGCGTCGGCTGTGCATCGCGACCGGCGGCGGCTTCGTCGGCCTGGTACGGCGACTTGAAGACGACGATCTCCTTCCGCGTCGGCTCCGCATAGCCGGGGAGCGTCACGTCGGTGAACGGGATGTTCGGCCCGTACACGAGGTTGTTCACGAACAGCCAGTCGCCGACCATCATCTCCGGCTGCATGCTGGGCGACGGGATGCGGTAGGCCTGAAAGAGGAAGATCCGGATGATGAAGAAGATCAGGATCGGCACGATCCATCCCTTCAGTCCTTCGCTCCAGGATCCTGACCCTTTGGAGGCCGACTTGCCCCGGGCGGCAGCGACGACATTGGGCGCCGGCGACTGGGCGGAACTGGATTTCGGATCAGCGGCCACGGGACGTGTGATGCGGTGCAGGCGAAAAAAACGATGGGGACGGACGCAATCGAGGGCCTGCCCTCAGGAGGACACGCCCTCGATCCGGTCCAGCGGAAGATAACCCGCCATGTCGGCGGGTGATCCGGTTCAGCTCAGGTGCTTGGACACGAGGGCCGTCATTTCGAACATGGTGACGGACTTCTTGCCACCGAACACGGCCTTGAGCTTGTCGTCGGCCAGGATGTTCCGCTTGTTCTTCGGATCCTGCAGGTTGTTCTTCTTGATGTAATCCCAGATCGCGCTGGTCACTTCGGTGCGCGGACGAGCGCCAGCGCCGATGACGGCGGCGAGTTCCGGGCTGATGGTCATGGCCTTGTTGAATGCTGAGCCAGCCTTCTTTGCAGCCGGTGCCTTCTTTGCAGCCGGCGCCTTTGCGGCAGCCTTCTTGGCCGGAGCCTTGGCCGCGGCCTTCTTGGCCGGAGCCTTCTTCGCGGCAGCCTTCTTCGCTGGGGGCATCGCAGATCCTCTGATATGAGGGAGGGGCGAGCGACGCTCGCCGGTGACGTGGAGCGAGACTCGCGCGCTCATCGTGGCACACGCCGGCGACCGCCGTACGAAATGACCATGACGGGCGTGAAGGTACACGACGGGTCCCCCTGCGCAACAGAGCAACGCTCCCCTGCGCACAGAGGGGAATTCAGGTGTCGGTGTCGAAGGAGCGCAGCAGCGCCACCATCCGCATGTCGTACGGATCGGCGCTGGCGTCGTCGTCGGCCATCAGCTCGATCTCCTGCGGTGTCTCGAGCAACAGTGGAATGTTGCGCGTCCGCGGGTCGGCGAGCAGCCAGCGAAAGGCATCGGCGCCGATCTCGCCGTCACCGATCAGCATGTGCCGGTCCTTGTTGGAGCCGAGCCCACCGAGACTGTCGTTGAGGTGCATGAAGGTGGGCGGTTCACCGCACGCCTCCACGAACGCATCCAGCACCGCGGTGCACGCGGCCTGTGACGAGGCAATATCGTATCCTGATGCAAACAAATGGCAGGTGTCCAGTCCGTAGCCCGCGCGCGCGCGCAGCGAAGTGGGGAGCGACGCCAGAATGCCCGCGACTTCATCGACCGTGCGGCCGATCGTGTTCCCGGCGCCGGCGCTGTTCTCCAGCAGCAGCTTCGTGTTGCCGTCGATGGTCTCCAGCGCGCGCGTCATCGCCGTCGCCACGCGCTGCACACCGGCATCGCGATCCTTGTCGGTCGCTGCGCCGGGGTGAAAGCAGACACCACGCACGTCGAGCAGGCTGCTGCGCTCCAGCTCCTTCGTGAGGGCGGTGGCGGCGCGCTCCCACTTCTCCTCGTCGGGCGTGGCGCAATTCAGTACGTAGCCGGCATGCACGATCACGGCATCATGCGCGATGCCCACGTCGTCCAGCGCGGTGTGGAATGCCGTCACGCGCTCGGGCTTCACACCGACTTTCTCGTTGTAGTACTTGGGAACTGCGCTGAAGATCTGCAGCGCGGACATCCCCGCACTGCCGGCGCGGCGCGCAGCCATCGCGATGCCGCCGGTGTCGATCGTGTGTGCGCCAATCAGTCGCGGCATGGGTGCGGTGGTGTGCGTGGAAGACAACCTGTCAGCGCGTGACGATCCGCGCGCGACGCAGCAGGAATGCACTGCCCGACTGTGACGACTCGCGCCATCCCACCCACAGCTGGCCGCCGGAGAGCCGCACGATCTGCGGCGACGACGCCTGCTGTGAACTGGTGCTGACGGGAATGAGCCGCGCCGTCTGTTCGAAGAGGTGACCGGCGGTGGTGGACATGCTCATCGCGATGCGACCTAGCGCACTGTTGGGATCCTCGTACGCCACCGCCACCGTGTCGGCGCGACTGGCGACGGTGACACGCACCGGCTTCTCGCCATAGACGATCGCCATCGGCACCTCGAAGCGTGGCAGCTGCGGATTCATGAGGTGTGCGTAGAACAACCCGGGTCCTTCCGGTGCGACCATGTAGTAGGCGATGTGCACGTAGCCGTTGACGCTGTCCACCGCGATCGATGGTGCCGGACGGGCGCAGCCGAGCAGCGCTGTGTCGACCGAGTCCACGGTGATGCGTCGAAGGCTCAGGCCCAGCGAATCGCGCTGTTCAGCCACCAGCGAGGCGCTGCTGTCGGGTCGGACCTGCCACCAGGCCGACCAGCGTGTCCCGCGCACCGGAACGCCGGCGATCCATGATCCCGGGCAGGCCGGCACCACGTCGGTGACCGTCGTGTCGGCGCGTCCCGACGTCGAATCCCGAGTCGTGACCACCACCTCCGGCGTCGCGCCCGGTGCCCAGCGTGCGGCGAAGAGCGCGGCGGAATCGACCTGCGTCGCGATCGGTGCGGGGGCCTCCCACTCCACCGGCGGTGCGTCCCACGAACACCCGGCGACGAGCGCGGCGGCGACCAGAAATTTCAGCGTAACCTGCATGTGTTGAATCTACCTGCGCGGAAAGGACACCGAGGGGGCGGCTCGGTCGATCACAGGGCGATCAAAGGGTCAGACACCATGGTCTGGCAGATGGGCGATCAAAGGGTCAGACGCCTCGATCGACACCTTGATCGGGCGGGCGGTACGGACCAGGGCCTCACGCTAGCTTTGCCGCAGAGGCCGTGCGTGCGCCGCGTGGCCACCGCTCACTTCACTCCGCACACACATGACCGCACCCATCGTCGCGCCCGTCGGCGCCTCGCAGTTCGCCGGCTCGCGCCGCATTCCCGCTCCGGTCAACGAGCCGGTCCGGAACTACGCCCCGAACTCGCCTGAGCGCACCGAACTGCAGGCGCGACTCGCCAGCATGTCGAACGAGCGCGTCGAGATCCCGATCGTCATCGGCGGCAAGCGCATCCACACCGGCAACACCGGCACACAGGTCATGCCGCACGCGCATCAGCATGCCGTAGCCGACTTCCACAAGGCGGGCCCGGCCGAGGTGCAGGCAGCGATCGCCGCCACGGCCGCCGCGCGCAAGGAGTGGGCGGCGTGGAGCTGGGAAGATCGCGCCGGCGTGTTTCTGAAGGCCGCCGAGTTGCTCACCACGACGCGACGCGCCACGGTCAACGCGGCCACGATGCTGGGGCAGTCGAAGACGGTGCATCAGGCCGAGATCGACGCCGCTTGCGAGCTGATCGACTTCTGGCGCTTCAACGCGGCGTTCGCGCAGGAGATCTACGCCGAGCAGCCCGTGAGCAGCAGCTCGACGTGGAACCAGTCGGATTACCGTCCGCTGGAAGGCTTCATCTACGCCGTCTCGCCGTTCAACTTCACGGCCATCGGCGGAAACTTGTCGGGCGCACCGGCGATGATGGGCAATACGGTGATCTGGAAGCCGGCATCGACGGCCGTGCTCTCGTCATGGTATGTGTTTCAGATTCTCGAGGAAGCCGGTCTGCCGCCAGGCGTCATCAACTTCCTGCCGGGCGACCCGGGCCCGATCTCGGAGACGCTGCTCACGCATCGCGACCTGGGCGGCGTGCACTTCACCGGCAGCACCGGCGTGTTCAACGGCATGTGGGAGACCATCGGCCGCAACATGGGCAGCTATCGTAGCTATCCGCGCATCGTCGGCGAGACGGGCGGCAAGGACTTCATCGTCGCACATCCGAGTGCCGATCCCGTCGCACTGGCCGTTGCCATCGTGCGCGGTGCCTTCGAATACCAGGGTCAGAAGTGCTCGGCCGCGAGTCGCGTGTACGTGCCGAAGTCGTTGTGGCCGGTGGTGCGTGATCACGTGGCACAGATGGCGAGCGAGATCAAGGTCGGCGACGTGCGCGACTTCTCGAACTTCATGGGCGCCGTGATCGACAAGAAGGCGTTCACCAAGCACACCGAGTATCTCGAGCTGGCGAAGAAGGAATGCGACGTGATCACGGGCGGCACGTCCCATGGCGAGACGGGCTACTTCGTGCAGCCGACGCTCGTGCGCACCGATGACAGGAATCATCGCATGCTGAGCGAGGAGATCTTCGGCCCGATCATCACGGCGTACGTGTACGACGATGATCAGTGGATTCAGACGCTCGAGCTGGTGGATGCCACCAGTCCGTATGCGCTCACGGGTGCCGTGTGGGCACGTGAGAAGCAGGCGGTGCTGGATGCGATGAGCGTGTTGCGCCATGCCGCCGGTAACTTCTACATCAACGACAAGCCGACCGGCGCAGTGGTGGGTCAGCAGCCGTTCGGTGGCGCGCGCGCCTCGGGCACCAACGACAAGGCCGGCTCGAAGATGAACCTGATGCGCTGGGTGAGCGCCCGGTCGATCAAGGAGACGTTCGTTCCGCCCACGGAATGGCGCTATCCGTTCCTGGCCGAATGAGCGCGGACGTGATGCGCGGTGCACCGGAGGATGGTGCACCGCTGTTCGTCCACTACTTCACGCTGGACGTCTTCACCGACACACGCTTCGGCGGCAATCCGCTGGCGGTGATCTTCGACGGCCGCGAGTTGAGCAGCGAGCAGATGCTGCAGGTGACGCGCGAGTTCAACTACAGCGAAAGCACGTTCGTCCTGCCGGCCGAGACGCCAAACACGACGAGGCGCGTGCGCATCTTCACGCCGGGTGGCGAAGTGCCGTTTGCCGGGCATCCGACCATCGGCACGGCGATCGCGCTGGTCTTCTCCGGCGACGCGCCGAACACGGGTGACAGTACACACGTCGTACTCGGCGAAAACGTCGGGCCGGTACCGGTGACGGTGCGGTTGGTGAACGGCGTGCCGGTCTGGGCCCAGCTGTCCGTGGCGCAGCTGCCGATCGAGGAGCCTCCGATAGACGGCGTCACGGTCGCGGCGATGCTGTCGGTGAACGCATCTGACATTCTCGTTGCAGACGGGCATGCGCCGACGGTGGTCTCATGCGGCTTGCCGTTCTTGATCGTGCCGATGGTGTCACGTGAGGCGGTATCGCGCGTGCAGATCGACATGCCGGTCTTCGCCCGCACGCTGCGCGGCACGTCGTGCGCGATGATCATTGCGTTCGCGCCGGTGAGTGACGTGCCTGGTGTGGATGTGCACGCACGCGTGTTCTGCCCAGACGACGGCGTCCCCGAAGACCCCGCCACCGGCAGCGCCACTGCCGCACTGGGAGGCTACCTCGCGGCGCGCACGCCGCGTTCAGGCACGCTGCGGTGGGTGTCGCAGCAAGGCATCGAGATGGGCCGGCCGAGCCGACTCGAAATCGAGGTGGACAAGCCCGACGGTGAGATCACCGCGGTGCGCGTCGGGGGCAGCGCCGTGCTCATGTCCGAGGGACGGCTCAGGGTGCGCTGAGCACACTTTCTTGTGTTTGACAACCGCAACTGCACATCGCAGAACTGAACAGCCGCTGAACAACACGACCGGAGAACTGCAACGGCGGAACGGCGAACCTCGCTCTGCGACCTGCTGTTGCGGTTCAGCCGCAGTGTCGTTCAGCGGCCGTTCCGTTCTGCGATGTGCCGTTTGCAGTTGGTGTACGCAGTTGCAGCGACGAGGACTGATCACCCACGCAGATTGCGCAGGTACCGCTCAGGATCCGCCAGAAAGTCACGCGTGAGGCGGACATGGTCGGTCTCGTTCCACGCACTTTCGCGCGCCGGCGCCTCGTCGAACGAATAGATGCGCGCACCGGGAAAGGCGAGCAGCAACGGCGAATGCGTGGCGATGATGAACTGTGCGCCCTCTTCCACCAGATCGAACATCATCGCCAGCAGTGCCAGCTGACGCTGCGGCGAGAGCGCGGCTTCGGGCTCGTCCATCAGGTAGAGGCCGCGCGGCACGAGGCGCTGCTGAAAGAAATTCAGGAACGCTTCGCCGTGGGACCGCGCATCGGGGTCGGCGCCGTAGCGTCGCTCCATGTCGGCGAGACTCGCCTTCACCGGGCCCATTGCGAGCTGCTTCGCCTTCTCGGAATGCGCGGCATACTCTTCCTCCATCCGCTGCAACGTCTCCGCGAACTCGGCGCGCTCACGCTTCAGGAGATTCTGGAATCCGAAGAAGTCCTCGGCGCGCAGAAAAAATCCACGCATGCTACGCGTGTGCCAGGTGAGCGTCAGCGTCTTGGCCAGGAACTGCTGTTCGGACAGCGTCGGATCGTCCATCGCTCGTGCCGCCGCACCCGCAGATGGCAGCGCAGCGGCGATGGCGATGGCCTCGAGCAGCGTCGATTTTCCCGAGCCATTCTCGCCGACGAAACAGGTCACCGGTGC
The DNA here is from genome assembly GCA_043788935.1 of Gemmatimonadaceae bacterium. Taxonomy (GTDB): domain Bacteria; phylum Gemmatimonadota; class Gemmatimonadetes; order Gemmatimonadales; family Gemmatimonadaceae; genus JACMLX01. The sequence goes on from JAYWIJ010000251.1 coordinate 27,675, forward strand.
ATCCAGATCGAGCCCGTCGAGTGAGGCGATCGACGGCACGTTGAACGGAAACCGGTGCGCCTGTTTCAGCGCCCATTCCGGGCGCCGGCACGTCAGCCGGAGCAGCTGCGAGCGGGAGAAATCGCGCGCATCCGAGACTGGCGTGGCAGTGGTGGGCCGACGAGGCCTGCGAGGGGGCATGCGACGGAAGCTACCTGTCCGTCGCCGCCCCTTCACGGCCCATGTGCATCAGAACCGCGCGCCGAGCGAGACGTCGAAGCGCGTGCCCTTCCGCGGATAGATGCCTCGGCTGATGTCGGTGCGAATCAGCCCGTCCACGAACGATGTACCGAAGCCCCACCCGGCCAGCGGTCGCCCCGGTGTGCTGAAGTCAGCGCGACGCCCAGCCCAGCCGAGATCGAGGAATAGCGTGCGCTTGGCCGCAGCCGATCCGAAGCCGAGTTCCGATCGCGAGAGCCAGTACGTGTCGCCAATGCGCGAACCGGCGATCTGTCCACGCACCGTGCGCAGTCCGCCCATGTAGAACTGGCGCTGCAGCGGCACACTGTCGGTGGCCGTGCCAACGCTGGCGGTCTGCCCGAACGAGAACTTCCAGAACAGCGGCCGCGAGACGGTCATTTCAGCCAGTCCACGCGCGTAGTTGAACGATCCACCGGCTGCTTCGGCTCGCACATCCGTCGCGACCTGCCAGCCACGCGGGTCGAGGCCGTACGTGGACTGCCACTGCATGGACCCGCCGCCGATGCTGCCCGTCTGCGCCACGATGTTGTCGGGCATCAGGCGCGTGTCGCTGAAGGCGTTGGCCACGTTGAAGTTCCAGCGCTTCTCGGCATCGTCGTGCCGCTCACCGAAGGCGCGCCACGTGAGCTGACCGTTGGCACGCTGCCGCACCCACGTCACTTCACCGCCGAGCGTGCGGTAATAAAAGCCTTCATCGCGTCCGTACAGCAGCGTCGCCAGCGACGAGCCGAGCGACAGTGGGTTGCCGAAGTCGTTGGTGTACGCGAGACGGCGGTACACCGCTCCCTGCATCGTGGTGCGACCATTGCCGCGCGCAAGGCGCACCTCGGCGTTGGGTTGCCAGTCGGCGATGCCGATGCGCGCCGTTCCCGACGCCGTGTAGCCTGCGCCGAGCGGCCACGTCACCTCACCGCCGAACGAGAATCCCTCGACGCGATTGTACCGCTGCTGGTTGATGCCGAAGTCGTACTGCAGCGGCTGCGGGCCGAACGCCGCCTGCAGGCCCAGCCCCAGCGAGCTGGCGAGTGCCTCTGCGTCACGCTGCGAGAACACCGCCTCGTTGGGATCGTACGGTGACTCCGGCAGTTCCTTCGACGTTGCCAGCGCCGTGGAATCGCATGGCAGCCGCACACCGTACCGCAGCGCTCCTTCGTAGCGTGTCTCCATGCGCGTGTAGGTGCCGCCGCTGGCAGCGCACTCCGCATCGCGCACCTTGCGTCGATCGGTGCGGACCATCGCGCGGTAGAGCGAATCACCGTAGCGACGGTCGCGGCGCGCCTCACGCGTCGAGTCGGTCAGCGCGGGCACAATGCGACCGGCCGCGCGCAGCAACGAGTCACGCACCGCATAGCGGGCGTCACGCACGCCTTTCAGGATCGAGTCGCGATAGTTGCGATAGAGACTGTCGCCGAGGAACCGGGTGCGGGCAGCCAGTGGTGTGGTATCGGCTACGAGGGCCGGTGTCATGCCCGTCGACCGCAGCAGCGAGTCGGTCAACTGGAGCCGGCGCTGCCGCGTGATGCGTGCGTCAGTGACATCATCCGAGTCGACCTCCTCGCACGCCGGGGCACACACCTGCATGCTGGCGGCCATGCGACGCGCCTCCGACAGCGCAGGCAGCGGCGGTAATGGCGCGGTGCCATCGACATCGTCGTACTTGTAACTCTCTTCGACCTTGATCGGGATGCGCATGAACATCGCCTGCTGGATTCCCTCGGCGCGGTTCACACGCGGCAGCCAGAACTTGCCTTCGTAGAGCGCGTACTCGATGGTGACCAGGTTGATGTCGAAACGCATCGGGTTGATGATGCCACGAATCCATGCGGGCGGCTGATCCTCCTGCGCCTCCTTCACGCGTTGCTTGCCCTGCGGCGTCGTGTCGCGCTTGGCCTCCGCCACTTCGCGCTGTGCGTCAGCGAGCGCTTCATTCCACACCTCGACAGGTGCCGACAGGCGATACGCCGCGCGCACGAGGGCGCCGCTCTTCGTGTCGAACCAGAAGCTGCCGACGAAGCTCCGCCACTCGGGCTTTCGCGCGATCACCTTCAGCTCGCGCAGCGTGATCCCGTCGCCGCTGGGC
>JAYWIJ010000252.1:0-7336 GCA_043788935.1 Gemmatimonadaceae bacterium
GTGTGGGATACGGCCGCGTGCTGCGCAGCATCGGCCTGGCGCAGACCACCTTGCCGGACGCCGTCGGGCGCCGTCTCGAGACACGGGTCGCGTCGGGACTGCGCACCGGCAGCGGACAGTTCGAGCTGCTCTATCTGTCGCAGCAGTACAGCGGTGCCGACGCGCTCTTCCCAGAGCAGCAATCCGTGACGGCGCGGCTCGATCGTGTCCCGCTTCCATTCCTCGCTGCCGTTCCGGTGTTTCTCAACGGTGACGCGCAACGGTTCGTCGCCGGAACTTCCGGCGCGGCCACCTGGTCGGCGCGTGGCGGCCTGAGTGCGACGCTGCCCGGGATGCTGGGCGGCGTGGCGGTGCAGGCCGAATATAATCCCTTCATCATGGCAATCGGCGGCGGTCGCCGTGGCCTGCTCTACACATTGCGCCTCGACCGGACCATCGGCCTTCCACGCTTCGCTCCTGCGCGCGATCAGCGCGTCTTCGTGGACGCGAACGGCAATGGCATGCTGGATCGGGGCGAGCGTCGTGTGCCACGCGCCGTGGTGGAGTGCGGTCAGCTGGTGCTGTCCACCGATGCCGAGGGCCGCTTCGCCTGTCCGGCGGGCGTGGCGGTGCAGGTCGACCCGCGATCGGTGCCGGTCGGACTGCTCGCGCCGCCCGTGCGTCGCGCGTCCGCCTCGCGCGGTGACATCGCGCTGCGGCCGGTGCAGAGCCGGGTGATCAAGCTGTTCGTCGCACCCGCCGACTCGATGCGCGTCAGTGCGGCAGAGCTGTCCAAGGCGATCGTGATCGCACGCGACGCAGCCGGAACGCTGTGGGTGGCGAGAGCAGGCAGCGGCGGTGAATTCTCGTTCGATGCCCTGCCGCCCGCGAGCTACGAACTCGAAGTCGACGCCAGCGCGATCTCGGAGCCACTCCGACCGGCCTCGACGCCGACCCTGATCATCCGTGATGGCGAGGTGGGCCCTCCGGTGCAGATCGAAATGAAGGCACGGGACATCCGCGTGAAGCAGCTTGGCGCGCGGGCACGGCAGGTGCCCAGCCCCGTGGGTGGCACGCTGGTCGGCCCTCGCACCAACCAGAGGACACAGCAGTGAGCCGCACTTTCCTGTCGCGCGTCGTGCGCGTGGCGCTGACGTCGTGCGCCGCGGTGAGCACGATGCTGGCCCAGACCACCACCTGCAGCACGCCGAACGGCAACGGCTCGACCTGTTCGACGACCGTGACGCCGACGCTGCTGATCCCGAAACTGTCGCAGCTGGAGGTCGGCAGCGCCTCGACCTTTTCGCTGCAGCCGGCGAGCGGATCGATCACCGCGGCCGATTACGTGACGGGCTCCTACGATGTGGGTGCGACGATCACGGTGACGGCGCGAGCCAACTCGACCTGGTCGGCGAGCATCCGCGCCGCGACGCCGAACTTCAATGCCCCGTGCAGTGGGAAGGTCGCGGGCGATCTGCGCTTTGGCCGCACCACCGCCACGCGCACCATCGGGGTCAGCACCACCGCGCAGCCCGTATTCGTGTCGGCATCGAACGCGGCGACCGCCGGGCTCACGCAGCAGCTGTTCTTCAACGTGCAGCTGGGCTGGGCCGCCGATGCGCCCGGTACCTGCGCGCTTCCGCTCACCTTCAGCATTCTCGCGCCGTGACGATGCAGTTCCGCCGGCTTCTCGCCGCCATCGCCCTGCTGACGTTGCCCGCGCTCGCTGCCGCGCAGCCGATCGTCGTGAACCTGCCGCCGGGCACGCGGCCGCGCACGGTTCCCGTGACGGCCACCGTGCTCGTGGGCGGCGCATTCAGTGCCACACCGGCCGCGCCGGCGCTGGAGGAGATCGCGCCGCAGCCGGCCAACCTCTGCAACCCGGGCAACTGCTTCATCGGCTCGATCAGCGTGCGAGCCAATCAGCAGTGGCAGATCCAGGTGCGGGTGAAGGCGGGCGCGCCGAGCAACTTCTACGTGAGCTGGATCACACCGGCCCCGCAGTCGCGGGTGCGCCTGACGAACGTGTGGACCACCATCGGCAGTGGCACCGGACCGTCCACCGGGACGGCGCTGCCGCTGCTCTTCAACGCCAACAAGACGACCGGACGCCTGGGCTTCGTGCCCACGGCCTCGCAGCTCGCGGGATATCTCGAGTATCAGGTGATCGCACTGCCCTGATCCGGTGTCGACGTCGGCTCGTGACACGGGCGCATGTCACGGTGCGGTACGATGACGGACAACCGACGGTTACTGTTGGATGGTCCTGCGCCGCGACCTCCCCGCCACTCTCCGCCATGCTCACCCTCGGCATCGACATCGGCACCTCGGGTGTGAAGATGGCGCTGGTGGATCATGGCGCGGCGGGCGACGAACGTGTCATCGGCAGCACCAGCCAGCCGCTCACGGTACAGCGTCCGCATCCTGCATGGAGCGAGCAGGACCCCGACTCATGGTGGCGCGCCACACTCGCCTGCGGCGATGCCTTGCGCGCGTCGCATGCCACGCTGATGGCCGATGTCGCGGCCATCGGGTTGTCGGGCCAGATGCACGGCGCGACGCTGCTGGACCGGCACGGTGATGTGCTGCGGCCGTGCATGCTCTGGAACGACGGACGCAGCACGTCGCAGTGCGCCGATTTCGAAGCGGAGTGGCCCGACTCGCGCGCGGTGACGGGCAATCTCGCCATGCCGGGATTCACGGCGCCCAAGCTGCGATGGGTACGCGATCACGAGCCCGCGCTGTTCGACAAGGTCGCGACGGTGCTGCTGCCCAAGGCCTTCGTGCGGTGGAAGCTCTGCGGCGAGGCGATCGAGGAGATGTCGGATGCCTCGGGGACGCTTTGGCTTGATGTGGGCCATCGGCGCTGGAGTGACGACGCGCTCAACGCCACCGGCCTCACCGTCACGCAGATGCCGCGGCTGGTGGAGGGCAACGCACCGGCCGGCACGCTGCATCGCACACTCGCCGATCGCTGGGGTATTCGCATTCAGCCGGTGGTCGCCGGTGGCGCCGGCGACAATGCCGCAGGTGCCGTCGCCGTCGGGGCCACGCAGGCCGGTGACGCGTTCGTGTCGCTCGGCACCAGCGGTGTGCTCTGGTGCACCACGGCCGCCTTCGCGCCGAACACGACGCATGCCGTGCATGCCTTCTGCCACGCAGTACCGGACACCTGGCACCAGATGGGCGTGTTGCTCAGTGCCGCGTCCTGCCTGAGCTGGTGGGCCACGGTCTGCGGACACGATGAAAAGACGTTGCTGTCCGAACTGTCCGATAATGCGCAGACCACCGCCAGCTTCGCGCCGTATCTGGCCGGCGAGCGGACGCCCCATAACGATGCGACGGTGCGCGCGGGCTTCCTCGGACTCGACGCATCACACACGCGTGCCGACATGACGCTCGCGGTGCTCGAAGGGGTGAGCTACGCGATGCGCGATGCGCAGCACGCCCTCGCCGCGGCCGGTACGACGCTCACGCAGGCCGACCTGCTCGGCGGCGGTGCCCGCTCACCGTTCTGGTGTCAGCTCATGGCCGACGTGCTTGGTATTCCGCTGCACGTCGTCACGCAAAGCGAAATGGGGTGCGCGGTGGGTGCCGCGCGACTGGCAGCGATGGCCGCATTGGGTGGCGGTCACGACGTCGTGGCGCAGGTCGCGGTCAAGCCGGCGCGTGTCGCCACGTACGAGCCACGCGCTGCCGAGGTTGAACGCCATGCCGCACGCCATGCGTCGTGGCACACGCTGTATCGCCACGCGCACGAGTTTCAGCGTGCGGCGTCGTCACCGGAGCCTGTCAACGGTTCCGCCGCGTAAATCAACAGTCACCACTGACGCCGTACAGGAGAACGATTCGTGCCGACGAACATCAAGGGTCCCGGCGTCTTTCTGGCGCAGTTCGCGGGTGATGCCGCGCCGTTCAACACGTGGGACGGCATCACCAAATGGGCCGCCGGGCTGGGTTTCAAGGGTGTGCAGATCCCCGCATGGGATGCGCGCTTCATCGACCTGAAGAAGGCCGCCTCATCGAAGACGTATTGCGACGAGCTGGCGGGCGTCGCGCGTGAGAACGGCGTCGAGATCACGGAACTCGCCACCCACCTGCAGGGTCAGCTGATCGCGTCGCATCCGGTGTACGACGAATCGTTCGATGCGTTCGCGCCCGATGCGGTGAAGGGCAACGCGAAGGCGCGGCAGAAGTGGGCGGTGCAGCAGCTGTCGTGGGCCGCGAAGGCGTCGAAGAATCTGGGCCTCACGTCGATGGCGAGCTTCAGTGGTGCACTGGCCTGGCCCTATCTCTATCCGTGGCCGCAACGTCCCGCGGGCCTGATCGAGATGGCGTTCGACGAACTGGCGAAGCGCTGGCGTCCCATCTTCGATACGTTCGATGCGGCCGGCTGCGACGTGGCCTTCGAGCTGCACCCGGGTGAAGATCTCTTCGACGGCGCGACATTCGAGATGCTGCTGGAGCGCGTGGACAATCATCCGCGCTGCAAGATCAACTACGACCCGTCGCACTTTCTGCTGCAGCAGCTCGACTATCTCGAGTTCATCGACATTTATCACGAACGCATCAGCTCCTTCCACGTGAAGGATGCCGAGTTCCGGCCGAACGGCAGGCAGGGCGTGTACTCCGGCTTCCAGCCGTGGCTGCAGCGTGCAGGCCGTTTCCGCTCGCTCGGCGACGGACAGGTGGACTTCAAGGCGATCTTCTCCAAGCTCGCCGAATACGATTACGCCGGCTGGGCGGTGCTGGAGTGGGAGTGCTGCCTCAAGCACCCCGAGCAGGGCGCGGCGGAAGGTGCACCGTTCATCCGCGATCACATCATCCGCGTGACCGAAAAGGCGTTCGACGATTTCGCCGGCTCCGAAACGAATCCGAAGCAGCTGAAGCGGATGCTGGGACTCTGATGCGGTGCACACGACAGATTCACGACGGCATTCACCTGGGGACGATCGCGTGGCAATAGAATCGAAGGCGGGCTCCTCGGCGTCGGCATCGCGTCGCATCCGGCTTGGCATGGTGGGTGGCGGCGAAGGAGCGTTCATCGGCGGCGTACACCGCTTCGCGTCGCGGCTCGACGATCAGTACGAGCTGGTGGCCGGCGCGCTCGCGTCGAGCCCCGAAAAGGCAATGCGCTCAGGCGCGGCGCTCGGCCTCGCGCCGGAACGCACGTACAGCGACTTCGCGACCATGGCGACCGCCGAAGCAGCTCGTGTGGACGGTATCGAGGTGGTCGCGATCGTGACGCCGAACCACATGCATGCGCCGGTGGCCGAGGCGTTCCTGCACGCCGGCATTCACGTGATCTGCGACAAGCCGCTGGCGACGAACTCGAAGGACGCGAAGAAGCTGCACGCGCTGGCCCTGAAGAAGCACCTGCTGTTCGCGGTGACGTACAACTACACGGGCTATCCGATGGTGCGTCAGGCGCGCCAGATGATCCGCGAGAAGGAGCTCGGTGACATCCGCGTGGTGCAGGTGGAGTATCCGCAGGACTGGCTCACCGAGAACATCGAGCAGGGTGGCCAGAAGCAGGCGGGATGGCGCACCGATCCGTCGAAGGCGGGACTGGGTGGCTGTATCGGCGACATCGGCACGCATGCGTATCAGCTCGCTGACTACGTCACGGGCATCGATGTGACCGAACTGCTGGCGGAACTGACGGCCTTCGTGCCCGGCCGCCGCCTGGACGACAATGCGCACGTGATGCTGCGCTACGCGAACGGCGCACGCGGCACGTTGTGGGCGAGCCAGGTGGCGCCGGGCAACGAGAACAACCTGCGCCTGCGCATCTACGGCTCGAAGGGTGGCCTCGAGTGGCGGCAGGAGCATCCGAACCAGCTGCTCTGGTCACCGTTCGGTCAGGCGACGCAGGTGATCTCCCGTGGCACCGGTGCCGCCGGCGCCCAAGCGGCGCGCGTCACGCGCATTCCATCCGGACATCCCGAGGGCTACCTCGAAGCGTTCGGCACACTGTACAGCGAAATCGGCCACGCCATCCGCAGCCGTCGGACGAAGGGGGCGAAGCTCGACAGGTCGGTGCAGTTCCCGACGGTCGTCGACGGGGTGAAGGGTGTCGCGTTCGTCGAAGCCGTCGTCGCATCGTCCGGTAAAGGCGGTCGCTGGGTCAAGCTGCCGGCGCGCTGACACTCATCTTCGATAGCAACGGCAACGGCAACAGCAACAGCAACGGCCTTAACGCAAAACTGCACAGCCGCAAAACTGCAACAGCGTGAAAACCTCCGGAGTTGGCGCAGGCACGATAAGGCATCTGCCGAGCTGCCGGCGGCTTCGGATTATTGAGGGGAACTGCAAACACAAGCGCAGTTCCCAAAATTCTTGGCGCTGTGGGATACGCGACTGCCCTTTGCGCCATCCGTCAGCAAGGTTCCGCGGCTTCTCTGTTCTGCCGTCGTTGCAGTTTTGCGGCTGTGCAGTTTTGCGTTAAAGCTGTTGCTGTTGCTGTTGCTGTTGCTGTTGCTGTTGCTGTTGCTGTTGCTGTTGCTGTTGCTGTTGCCGTGCCGTTGCCGTGCCGTTGCCTTGACGCTCAGTCGAACGTCGCCAGATAGGCCCGGCCTTCTTCGGTGAGCTCGACGAACTCCACCAGCTCGTACATCGCGCCCGGCGTTCGGGCGCGCTGCGGTGTGGAGATCGCAATCAGCTTGCGCACCTGCATCGCCTTGAGGTGTTCGACGAGCGTGTCGAACGGTGCTTCGTCGTCACGCGGATGTCGTGGGGCGGCGAAGCGTGTTTCACCGCGGGCGATGCGCTTGAGCAGGGCGCGCTGGGCGACCTCGAGCCGGTCCTCCACTGGGACGAAAGCGAGGAGGTCGGCGTTGTGTGGCTGGATCTCCCATTTCATTTCCGGTTCGCGCGCCAGGAGGCCGAGGCGGTCGGTCCAGACGCGGAGCCACAGCACGCCGCGGCCGCCGAGTTGCGCGTCCTCCACCACGCAGCGGAAGTAGGTCACGCTGTCCGTGCGGCGGAAAAACCGGACGCCGAAACGCAGGCTGCCGAAAAAGCCCGTCTTCACGCTGATCGGTTTGTACTTGTGGTCGCGCAACCATTCTTCGGCGATGCCATGCGCCTCGTTCTGGAGCCACCAGGTGCGCCACATGGTGCCAAGGGCGACCAGCACGGAGATGATGACTGCCAGGCGTTCCGCTTTCATGGCGTTCGGTCGTGTGGGAAGGCAGCAAGTTGTGCGATGTGCTCCGTCGGGGACATCGGGCACCGCCCCATCACGATTCCGCCGCGTCGCGCCTCGCCCTGCCGCGGCCCACCGATTACATCGCAGGGCGACAGGTGCAGGTGCCCGTGGATCAGTGTGCGCATGACGGTGCTCGCTTCCCATGCC
>JAYWIJ010000253.1:0-7312 GCA_043788935.1 Gemmatimonadaceae bacterium
CTCATCGCCCACTCCGCGCCCGAAGTCTCACATCGATTGGGATACCGTCGGCCCTATCCTACTGCAAGACTTGTGCAGAGATTCCTTAACCGGCGGACATGCTGTTCCTTCCGGCGCACGCTGACGTGTTCCGCGGCGCCACCGGTGTGGATCTGCAGGTCTACGCCGCGCAGCATCTGTTCGCGCTGCCCGGCATCACGCAGTTTCACACAAGGCGGTCATCGGGGGGGCTCACCGATTCCGAGGACGGTCTCTACCTCGAACCCGCCGACCTCGCGAAGCTGGGCCAGCTGATGCTCGATCAGGGCGTCTGGAATGGCACCCGACTGGTGAGCGCGGAGTGGGTCGCCGAGTCCGTCTGCGGCCAGCGGCCCACCGCCGCGGGGCAGGCGCCGCCGCGGGTGAACTACGGGTTGATGTGGTGGACCGTCGGTGACGGCGTGCTGCAGGATCCGGGGGCGTACTTTCGCTGGGGCTATGGCGGACAGTATGTGTTCTTCTTCCCGAAGACGCGTACGGTGGCGGTGTTGAATCAGTGGATGTTCCAGGACCAGGTGATTCAGCCGATCGCCTTCGCGAAGCGGATGAAGGCGGCGATTGCGGTGATGCCGTGACGCCGTTCGACGGACCGCCCCGGATCGGCTCCACAGCGCTGCACTTTCAACGAAACACCTGTGCTCCGACACGCCGTGCGTTGAGGCGCTGCCGACATCGGGCGCGCATGGCAGCAGTTGCCACGCGCCTGATCGCGTCGCTGTCCGGGTTTTCCGGCATGCCGTCAGTCGGTCCCGACGGCCGTGTGGATGCAGTCTCGAACCCGGTATGCGAATTGCGCCTGATATGTGGCGCACACAGCACCGCCAGAACGACGTTCTTGCGGCGCACGCCATGTACGCGACAAGGGAGAGCATGCACGGTACCGAGGCCAGCGTGATGGACGCTGCGCACGCCGCGCTCCGGACGGAGGGCGACTCACTGGTCGTCATGATCGGTGGACACTGGTCGCTCGAGCAGGCTCAGCCACGTCTCGATGCGCTGGTCGGCAGTGGTGCGATCGAAGAGGCAACGGTGCGCAGGCTGACGTTCGATGCCAGCGGGCTCGGATCATGGGACAGCAGTCTCCTGATCTTCCTGATTCAGTGTCAGCGATACTGCGCCGAACACGGGTTCGAGTGTGACCGGAGCGGGCTCCCCGAACGGACTGCGCGGCTCCTTGCGCTCGCAGATGCTGTCCCCGACAACGTGCAGCCCGATCCGCCCCCGCGCGCGTCGTTCGTGGCTCGTCTCGGCACTGCGGTGCTCGGCGGGTGGCAGAGCGTACTGACGACGATCACCTTCGTCGGCGAAGTCGCGCTGTCGTTCGCGGGCCTGTTCACGCGCAGAAACCACATGCGGTGGCGCCAGTTCTGGGTCGTGGTGCAGAATAACAGTTCGGGGGCACTCCCGATCGTCACGCTGATCGCGCTGCTCATCGGTGTGATCATCGCCTTTCTCGGCGTGGTGGTGCTCGAGCGGTTCGGCGCGGGCTACTACGTGTCGTATCTCGTCGGCTTCGGGATGCTGCGTGAAATGGCGGCGCTGATGACGGGAATCATCATCGCCGGCCGCACCGGTGCGGCCTTCGCGGCCGAGTTGGGGACCATGAAGGTCACCGAGGAGATCGACGCCTACACGACGCTGGGTGTGTCGCCGATCGACCATCTCGTGCTGCCCCGCATCCTGGGGCTGTTCCTGATGATGCCCCTGCTCACGCTCTACGCCGATTTCGTCGGCATTACGGGCGGTATGCTCGTGTCGTGGGCGCTGCTGGAGCTGTCGTTCACGCAGTTCATGAACGGCCTGCTGGCAGCAGTCACGCTCTCCGATGCTCTCCTTGGCTTGCTCAAGGGCACAATCTTCGGACTGATCGTCGGCGTCGCAGGGTGCATGAAAGGCCTGCAGTGCGGCTCTGACGCGAGTGCGGTCGGGCGCGCCGCAACCGCCGCCGTCGTCCTTGGAATCACGCTCATCATCGCAGCCAACGCGGTCATCGACTGGCTCGCCGCCCTGCTCAACGTATGAGCGACGACACACCGGCAATCGAAGTCCGCGACCTGACCATGCGATACGGCGACCGCATCATCATGCAGAATATCAATTTCAGCGTGGCGCGCGGCGAGGTGTTCGTGCTCATGGGCGGCAGCGGCAGCGGCAAGAGTACACTGCTCAAGCATCTCATCGGTCTCAAGTCACCCGCGCAGGGGTCGATCCTGTTCGAGGGCGCGGCGTTCGACATCACCGACGACGCGGCGCGCAACCGCGTGCTGCGCCGCATCGGTGTGCTGTACCAGAACGGTGCGCTCTGGAGCGGGCTCACACTGGCCGAGAACGTTGCGCTGCCGCTGGAGTTATTCACGAAGCTCGATGCGCGGGCGATCGCCGAAACCGTCTCGTTCAAGCTCGCGCTGGTGGGACTAAGCGGCTTCGAGGATTTTTATCCGTCGGCCATCAGCGGTGGGATGCGCAAGCGAGCCGCGCTGGCACGTGCCATCGCACTCGATCCGGACGTACTCTTCTTCGACGAGCCGTCGTCGGGGCTCGACCCGATCAGCGCGAGTCGGCTGGACGACCTGATTCTGGAGCTCGCGGCAAGCTTCGGCACGACCATCGTGATCGTGACCCACGATCTCGACAGCATCTTTCGCGTCGCCGACCGGGCGCTCTTCCTCGATATCGACATGAAAACCGTGACGGCACTCGGCCCGCCGGTGGAGCTGCGCGATCATCCGCCCAACCCGCAGGTGCACCAGTTTCTCACCCGTAGCAGCGCAGGTGCTTCATGAGCATGCGCGCCAACCCGACCGCCATCGGATTCTTTCTGCTGGGCGGGCTGGTGATCGCGATCGCCGGGACGTTCGTGCTCGCGTCGCCGACCTGGTTTCAGGATCGCACGACGTTCATCAGCTTCTTCCCCGAGTCGGTGAACGGACTCGCGAACGGTGCGCCCGTGAAGTTTCAGGGGGTGCCGGTCGGTCGCGTGACGGCGATCAACATCGAGATCGACCGCGTCGACGACTCGTTTCAGGTGCCCGTCGAGTACGAGATCGACCTGCCGCGTCTGACGACGCCGCGCGGCACGTTCGTGAATCTCTCCGACACGCTGGTGCTTCGGCAACAGGTCGCGAAGGGGCTCCGCGCACAGTTGCAGATGGAGAGCTTCGTGACAGGCGTGCTGTACGTCGAGCTCAGCTATCGGAATGATTCCACGCCGCCCAAGCTCGAGAAACGGGAGACCGCGTGGCCGGAGATTCCGATCACTCCGTCGCTCATGGCGTCGATCGGGGGCGGTGCCGGCAGCCTCCTGGGCGAAGTGATGAAGATCATGAACCGGGTGAATGGCATGCTCGGTGACGTGAACGTGCGCGAGGTCAACGCGGCGGTGGTGCAATCGGCGAAAGCCGTGCAGCAGCTCGTCGAATCGCCCGAGATCCGCGCAACGCTCCGGCAGATGCCCGGCGCCACGGCGCAGCTCAACAGCACGATGGCCGAGGCGCAGAAGTTGGCCGAACGCGCCACGCGGGCGATCGATCCGATGCAGACCCAGGTCACGGGTGTGTCCACGGAGGCGATCTCCACGCTGCAAGCACTGCGCAAGACGCTCGACGAGACACACGGACTGCTCTCCGCCGACACCGGGCCCGGCTATGAGCTCACTGGCGCGCTGAAGAGTCTGCGCGAGGCCGCGGATGCACTGAAAGTCCTCATCACCGCGCTTGAACAGAACCCCGATATGCTGCTCCGCGGCAAGAAGCCGCCGCAGAACCGATGAGCCGGAGCTGACCATGCGAACCCACGCCCGAATTGCCCGCTTGCTGATGCTCGTCGTTCCCGTCGCACTCACCGCATGCGTCAAGCTGGCGCGCGAGTCGCCGGCGCTGCAGTTGTACGTGCTCGGCGATGGGTCAGTGAGCGGACTGCCGACGCCACCAGCCGGCGCGCCGTCGGTGGGGGGCGGGGCATTTCGTGTCGGCCTGCGCCGCGTCGAGATGGCGTCGTATCTGTCCGTGCCCAGCGTGATGCTGCGGCGCGGCGCGAATGAGCTGATCGTGTCGCAGTTTCACCGATGGGGCGGGGATCTCGAGCAGGGCGTCAACCGCGCGGTCGGCGCCTATCTCGCGGGATCGCCACCGGTACGCTCCGTGGACGTCGCGCCATGGACAGCACGCGCGCGGCACGACCTGCTGGTGCAGCTGCATATCACGCGCTTCGAGGGCGTCGTCGCCGACTCCGCGTCGCGCGATGGTCGCGTCCACGTGATGGCTGCATGGGACATCATTCGTCCCTTCGACGGTACCGTGATGGTGCGGGGTAGCACTGACGATCGTGGCGGCGCATTTCGCGTGGGCGACTATGCCGGTCTCGTGACCGGCCTCGATGCGGCACTGTCGCGCGTCGCGCGAGACATCAGTGCATGCCTCGCGCGATTCCCCAACGATTCCACGCCACCGGCGAGCTGCGCGACGTTTTAGTTCGACCAGCAGGGTCGGCGTTGCGATACCGTGCTGACGACGTGATGCATGGTACAGGTTTCTCACAGCCGAACTCGGCGTCGACGCTGCCTCGGCTGATCGGCTAAGGCCGTGGCGCCGCCACCACCTGTGGTCGTGTTTCGATGCCGGAATCGTTCGTGCCGTTGCCGATGCCGCCCGAGCACGCGAGCCCCAGCAGTATGTCAGTGAGGTCGCCGCTTCGATACCGCAGGTGCGCCATTCTCCTGCCGCCAGCTGCGCCCATCGCCGTGCACCGAAGACCAGTGTCCCGGGAGCGAGTCGCGCGGTTTGGGTATCATCGCCGAGCTCTCCCCGCGTGTTCGTGCCCGAGCAGGTGGCATCGCGGGCGAGCGTGATGGCGCAGGTCTCCCACCAGACGCCACGTCGCGAAGGACGGTGCCGCGAGCGAGCGCCCGCGTGTGCAACACGCTTGGCAGGGCACGCCCGTCACTCGATGCTGTACTTGCTGCGCGGCATCGTATGATACGCGTGTGGCAATCGCGGGCAGGTGCGAATGTTTGTGGCGACTCCGCTCGCCTCCACCCTGAATGCTCTCCGGTGTCAATGATCCCCGATGGCGATGCGCACCTCCTGCCCGTTCCCGCGTCGCGGGTGCAGGCGATCACGCGCCCGGACCCGCAGCTCTGGACGCTGTACCTGATCTACTCGGTGTTGGCGAATGTGGCGTTTCCGTTCGCGGTGCTGCCGTACTACTTCCTGTATCGCACGTTGCGGTTTCGCTTCGATGACGAGGGGGTGGCAGTGTCGCACGGCATCTTCTGGCGCCGTGAGACCTACCTGACCTACGCGCGCATTCAGGACATTCACGTCACGCGCAACATCTTTGAGCGCTGGCTCGGCATCGGCACGGTGCGAATTCAGACAGCATCGGGGAGCGCTGCCGCAACGGAATCGATTCCCGGACTGACCGCGTACGAGGACGTCCGGAACTTCCTGTATGCACGCATGCGCGGGCATCTCATCGCCGCCCCTGCAGCGGTCACGCGGCTCGGTGACCGTGGCGACGACGCACTGAGGACGGGTACCGAGGCGCTCGCGGTCGAGGCGCTCGTCGGCATTCGTGACGAGTTGCAAGCGGTGCGTCAGCTGCTTGAACACCAGGTGACCGGGGCGCGTGATGTATGAGTGGCTGAAGTCGATCATCCTGCCACTCCTTCGCATCGAGGGTGGCGAGCCGCACCCACCCGCGGGACACAGCGCGAGTGAGATCCGTCGCATCGAGCGCGCGGCACCCGGCTATCTGCACCTGAAACTGTTCTGGTGGGGGCTGTATGCGGTGGCGTGGGGACTCGCCGTCGCCATCGCAAGCGCAGGGCTGCTGCTCACCGACGCGCGTCTCGTGCTGCTGGTTATTCCACTGATCCTCGTCGCGATGGCGAAGGCGGCGACGCTCTACGTCACGATGCGCCTCGACTACGAGCTGCGCTGGTACGTCCTCACTGACCGGAGCCTCATGATTCGCGAGGGCGTTTGGAATACGAAGGAGATCACGCTCACCTATGCCAATGCGCAGAACGTGCGTGTCACTCAGGGCCCGCTCGAGCGCCTGTTCGGTTTCTCGACGGTGGAGGTGGAGACGGCAGGCGGTGGATCGGCTGAGAACGGCATGACCCCGCACCGGGCGCGCTTGCCGGGCCTGGCGAGGCCGCATGAGGTGCGCGACCTGATTCTCGACGGGGTGCGACGCGTCGGTACGACAGGGCTGGGCGATCTGGATGACCATCGGCCGCGCGCCATCGCCGCCGCTGTCCCGTCCACGCTCCCTGCAGGGCGCACCTTCTCGTCGACGACGCGAGCGAACGCGGTGCTGCAGCAAGCATGGGACGAGGCGAGGGCGCTTCGCGCCGCACTGGAGAGCCGTCGACGGCCGGTGGCTGAGTAGCTCGGTCGACGCGTATCGTGTCGTGCCGTGCGTCGCGATTGCAGGGGCACCCGCGCGAGACGAAACTGAGATCGCTCTTCCGCGCCAACCTGCCCTCGCTATTTGCGCGCCACCCGCGCAAGCCCCGCCCGCGCTTCGTCCACGCTCGGCTTCAGCTCACGATCACCGCCACGCCAGACCGTTGCGACCCGACGATACAGCACCGTAGCCTGCTCGGCATCGTTGAGCTGCTCGGCAATCCGGGCGCGCAGCAGCCAGTCCAGTGGCACGTCGGTGCGACCGGTGGCCGTGGGCAGCCATCGATCCAGCACACGCGCGGCGTCCGCGGCGCGCCCTTGCCTCAGCAGCAGCGTCGCAACGGTGCTCGCGGCACATGGCACGTTCTTGCATTCGGTCATTGGAATCGCAAGAAAGCTGCGTAGTGCCGCGGCGGTATCTCCCTTTCCGAGCATCATGAAGCCAGGGACGACGGCGACTACACCTGGCGCAACACGGTCTGGCGCGCCGACGGGTGCGGCCTTCATGCTGTCACCCCAGATCGCCAGCTGGCGCAGTGACGCCGTGTCTCGCGCGTCGGCGAGCAATCGAATCCCCCCAACCGCCTGGCGTGGATCCTTCGCGAGCAGCGCGCGCACGATGCCCAGTGCGCTGTCCGGTGCGACGATGCCGACGCGTGAGAGCTGGAGCGGCAGCCCGGGGGCAGACGTCCATTTCATCGCTTCGCGCCCGAGGCCGCGCGTCGCGAAGGCGAGGGACATGGCGTCGCGGAATCCAGCTGCATCCGTGGCAGTGTCGAGCATCGGGTGCGGCCGGCCCACGAAGCTCCTGGCCAGCTGGAGTGCCACCCCGATCGAGTCGGGCATGCTGGCCAGCGATCGCA
>JAYWIJ010000254.1:0-2059 GCA_043788935.1 Gemmatimonadaceae bacterium
CTTGACGAGTGCAGAGCTGTGAACCGTTACCATGCAGCTGCAGATGGATGTGCAGCCGCCATCATTTCCAGAGGATGGGCGCCGACATGACCGACAAACGCAAGTACGATCCGCTCGCGGATTCGCGTCAGCCGCAGGAGCGCGACGCGCTCCGCAGTCCCGATCGCAAGCACGACGGCCGCAGCGACATCGATCAGGGTGCCTACGACGATGGGAACGCCGACCTGCGGATCGAGAACGAGGGCGTCTACGGGACCGGGTCACCCGGCGGCGACGCGCAGGAATCGCTGGGGCAATCACCTGATGACAGCGAGGCCGGTGGAAGCCAGCGCGAGCGCGGTGCGGACGGTGGACGGGCCCGCGGCAACGACTATGGCAACGCGGCAAGCGATGCGTATGGCGGTGGCGGAAAGAATGGCGGGACGAAGGGAGATGCCAAGCGACCGGCTCCCTGAACACGTCGCGTCCCCATCCCGCCTGAACGTTCAGGGCATGCGGGTGGACCAGTCCGCTCGTGAAGGAGGCGATGCGCGCGGGCGTCGGTGTCGGACGAGTCCTCGCACCCAGCGGCGGATGTGCGCTCCCTTGTGGCCGTCGAGCGGTTCGGCGTCGTGCACCACGCCATCGGGGCTGCCGCCGCCGCTGCGTTTCACGACGGCCTGCACCAGCGCATGCCAGGTGATCCGCTTGAGATGCGTGCCGAACAGTGTCATCAGTGCACGGTCGAGCCCGTTGCTCGGATGATCGAGCGTCTGCACTTCGAACCGTACGCGATCGCCGCGCGCCTCGCAGAGAAATCGCACGACGCCTGACAAGGGGTGGCCGCGAGCGTCACGCACGTGACCGAATGCTCGGTCACCTCTTCCACGCGCACCTGCACATGCCCGCGGAGCGGCAACGCGAGGCTGATGAGCGCGCCGGTGATGAGGCAGTCATCGGACGTCGTCTCGGTGCCGACGTCCACCAGCGAACGCGGCATGAGCGTCGTGAACTCCCGCCGCACGATCTCGAGCAGGTGCTCGGGCGAATGCGCACTGCCCGCGATGTCGCTCCACCACCGCCGACGCACGATGCGTCCGTTCCCGTCTCCCGGTATCTGCTCCGGCGTTGATCGCGAGAGCCGCCGCAACCCCTCGCTCAGCGGCATCGGCTCGACCCCGAACACGTCGCGCATCGCCAACCGCTTCGGGTCGAGCAACACGTTGCCCTCCTGCATCATCACGACCTGATCGGGACCGATGGGCGGATCGATACCGATCGCGTCGAGCGTGCGCACACCGGCGCGCACGAGCCAGGCGGGCAGCTTCAGCATCGGCGGACGGCGGTCGACGAGCTCGCACAGCTGCTGGTGCAACGCGCGCTGACTGGTGACGTCGGCACCGGCGATCTCGATGGTGCGCCCCGCGAGATCGCGTCGTTCGACCGCGCGTGATACCACCTCGCCGAGGTCGTCCGCGCACACCGGCTGAAACTGCTGCTCGACGTCGCCGACACCGGGCGTGACCGGAAGCATGCGGATCATCTGCATGTAGAGGGCGAGCATGCCGCCGTCCCGTCCGTACACGTTTCCGGGGCGCAGCACGAGCCACCGTCCCGGATACTCACGCACGAGCATCTCGGCGTGTCGCTTCGACCGATGATAGCGCGACTGCCCACGGTCGGCGCCCAAGGAAGAGAGGTACACCACGAACGGCACGCCGGCGCGCTGCGATTCGGCCAGCACGTGTCGTGTGCCCTCCACGTTGACCAGGTGAAACGTTTCGCCCGGGCTTGTCTCACGCGCGATGCCGGCAACATGAACGACAGCAGCGCAGCCGTCTGCCGCACCCCGCAGCGATCGGGCGTCGGTGATGTCGCCGACGATGTACTCCGCGCCGTCGACGCCTTCCGCGCTCCGTCCCGGTGGATTCCGTACCACCACTCGTACCGAATGTCCACGCACGCGGAGCGCGCGCACGACGGCCGTACCGACGAGTCCCGTACCTCCCACGACGAGCAAACGCATTACCTGGCTCCGTGCACGACGGGTGCGCTTTCGATGCTGCCGGCGTCGGCGCGA
>JAYWIJ010000255.1:0-7204 GCA_043788935.1 Gemmatimonadaceae bacterium
GCAGCGCGCCGCTGCTTGCGTTGCGCAGCTCGAGCGTCACCGGAAATCCGGCAGCCACTCCCGTCACACGCAACAGCTGCGCGCTGGACAGTGCGGGCAGGATCCGGATGTCGCGGCTCAGACAGGTCGGCGTGATCGCCGTGCGGAACGAGACACCGAGCGTGACGTCGGTGCTCACGCACGAAGCTTTCGGATCGGGATCGATTGCCGTGGTCAGCGTGTAGGCGCCCGCGTTTGAAGATGGCGCGGTGACGAACAGCGTGAACGTGCCAGCGCGCGTCACGACGAACGCCGTGGTGGTGGTGTCGGCGACCGGCAGACCGTGCAGGGTATTGCTGACGACGAGCGGCACCAGCGCCATCGGTGTCGTCCTTCCGAGGCGCACGGCGTAATACGCCTGCGCGGCAGCCGTGACGCTGTACTGATCAACCGAGCGATAGTTCAGCAGGCTGGGACAGGTCGACGCATCGAGCGCGCCAGTGACGGTCGTGCCGAGTGGCAGCGGTTGGATCAGCGAGCAGGGTGTGACGATCAGAACGCGGACGGTGTCGCGCAACGAATCGGCGCCGGCCTTCTGCACCGCAGCCTCGATCAGCGCGGTGCCGGGGGCTATGGCCGAGACCACACCGACGTTCGACACGGTGGCCAGCGTCGGTGTGAGCGAGCGGAAGACGACCGGCGCGCTCGTGAGTGGCGTTCCAGTCTGGTCGCTCACGGTGACCGTGAGCGTCTGTGTGCGAAGTGGCACGAGCGTGTCGAGACGCGGCGCGAGCGACAACGTCGTGGGCGTGCGCGGACGAACCGTGATGGGAATGCTTGCCGTGGCGCGGTCCGAGAACGTGGTGGCGGTGAGGTTCGTGACTCCACTCGCCACGGCTGTGACACGCCCATTCCCGTCCACGGTGGCGATGGTGGGATCAGCGGTCCGCCATTGCACGGTGCGATCGTCCGTGCTGCAGCCGCCGGAGAGCGTCGCGCCGACTGGTGCGGCGGCACCGGGATCGAGCGTGAGCGACTGCGGCTCGAGTGTGACGACGCGGGTGGGCTCGATGATGCCACCGCACCCGGAATCACCGCTACCCGAGCACGACGCCAACAGGCTCACCAGCATTGCCGCGAGGGTAGCAGCTCGCCACATGCGTCGTGCGGGCATCATTTACGGATAGCCGATGCTGACGCCGACCTTCGCCGTGTACGTCGTACGCGCCACGGCGGGCAGCGCGCCGATATCACCGAACTGCTGACGGACGAGCTGCGCGCCTGCGTCGAGGTTGATGCGGCGCGTGAGCTTCACGGCGATGCCGCCGCCAGCGCCGAACGCGGAACCAAGGGACTTGCCGCCTTCGGCGAACTGGAACTCACCGGTGATGTGCTGAATGGCGAGGCGTGCGCTGACGTACGGGAACACGGTGCTGGAGCCCGTTGCCGGAACCCAGCGCGGTTCGATGAACACGCCAACGATCCGGAGGCGATCGCGCACCTTGGTGTGGACGGTGTATTGCCCACCCATGCCCAGCGACACGGCACCGAAATCTTCGGTGGCGTAGAGGCGATTGAGCCGCTGCTGCACTTCGACGCCGGTGCCGGGGACATTGGAGTTTCCGGCGCGGATGGTCGTGAAGAACGCCGACAGCTGCGCCGCGTACGGCTGCGCGTTCTGCGCGGACGCGTGTCGCGGGACGAGCGCCGTGGCGCAGGTGGCGGCAACCGCGACGACGACTGCGGCACGACGTGAGCGGCGAAGGTTCCTGTCGGGCACGGACATCAGTTCACTGAGGGACAAGAGAAACCTGCGGCAGTGCAGGGCGGTACACGATCATCGCCGACGGAGCGCGCCGATCGCCACGGCAGACGACGACGGCTGACCGTCGCGCTTGTCCACGTCCATCGTCACTGCGGCAACACGCGTGACCGGACGGCCGCCGCCATCGAACTTCGTGAATCGCATGTCGAAGGTCACGCGGACGCCCATCCCGGTGCTGCTGAGCACATTGGGCCCGCGCATCAGTGTCACGCGATGATCGGCGCCATCGGCGAGGAACTGCGTGACCTCGAAGTTTCGCACCGCGTCGCGGCGGACGTCGCGGATGAACCGGTCCACCACCGTGCGCACTTCCGCGGCATCGGGGAGTGCTGAACCGGCGGTCTCGCGCGCGGGATTCGCGGCCGGTGCCGCCGTTGCGGCTGGCGGCGGTGAGGTGGCGGCGGGATTGCGCGACAGGTCAGGCGTCGGCGTGGTGACAGCAACGGTGGGCGCGGGGGCTGGCGCACGAACGGTGAGGCTGACGGTGCGCTGCCCGGCAGCCCCAGCATCGATGATGATGCGCGCTGCACCGGGGGCCCGTGCGACCACCAGCCCCGAGGTTGCGTTGACGGTGGCGACGGTGGCGTCGGTGCTCGTGAACTCGACGCGGGCGCGGGGGATGGCGCGTCGCGTGGTGCGATCGGTGACATCCCAGCGCAGTTGCAATCGCTCGCCGGAACGGAGGGAGGTGGACACGACCGGCGTGAGCGTGAGCACCGGCGTCACGGTCGGCCGGGCGGGTGTGGCGGGCGCCGGGGTGCGAGTCGCGGCGGCGACCCGGGCAGCCGGACGCGGTGTCTCTGCGCGCGGCGTGGAGGGTGCGATCCGACGCGCGGGTTCGGCCGGCCGCGGTGCGGGCGTGGCAGGCATGCTGCGGCGCTCTGGCGCGCTCGCAACAGGTGCCGACGTCCGGACCGGCACCGGAACGGTGCGTGCTGCCGCGCTGGGCACGGCCCGCGTGACGGCGGTGTCTCCATAGGAGAAGGCCGCCAGGGAGTCAGCGACGAGTGCCTCGGCGCGCGGAGACGACGCTGCGGCCGAGTTCGCTGGTGGCGGGGACGAGGGCGAATCGGCGTCGGTGGCGACCGCGACGACCCGCGTCAGGTCCTCGGACTCCTGTTCGGGCATGTAGAACAGCACCAGACCAACCACGGCCAGCACAGCCGTACTGCCGAGGGCGATGCGCGGGACGGAGACACGCTTCCGGACGACGTCCACGCTGAGCGCAGGGTTCCCAGGCAGGATCAGCGGGGTGCGCTGCGATTCAGGCCACTGTCCGACGTCGGCGCCGCACTCGACGCAGCTGCGCAGATCAGGGCTGATCTCCGCTTTGCAGTCGGGGCAGTGGGTGGCGACTGAGGTGCTCATGCGATCGGGCGAGTGAACGGGTGAATCGGGACGGCGACAGTGCGTCAGATCAAGGCGAACTCGAGCATTCGAACAAGTCTAGCGGACTCATCGTCCACAACGACTATTGCAATAAGCGGTCCGCCATGACCTGACACAAATTCACAGCGGATCCACAAATCGTCCATGGCTCGTCCGGAATAGCGACTCGCTGCATTAGACACTGCGAATGATGGATGGGTGTCGCAGGGCCCCTCGTCCTACCGTATCCGTGAGCGCGTGGGTGCTGCGCGGACGACGACGTCGCCACCGCCGCTTCGGCACACATACCCCGCGGACGAGGCGCGTGGTCCCGTACGGTTGTGATGTGCCTGTACGTCGCGTTGCGACGCGCGTGAGCACGCGATCTTTCCGTGCACAAAAAACAGGGCGAGACGCTGACGCGTTGCACGTCGCCAGTTTTGGCACACCGTCGCTGCACACGTGTATGTTGTCCGCAGCACGCTACGGCGGCAACGCACCGGCGCATCAAGCATGCGCAACTGTACACGCGACACAGCGGAGAACCTGTCGTCGATGGATCAGCGGACGCTCGAACTGCTTTCGGGATTTTCGCACGAGGTTCGCGCGCCGCTCGGCGCGATCGGCGGCTTCGCGGAATTGTTGCGTATGGGCGCGCACGGCGACTTGCCCGAGGCGCAGGCAGAAGTGCTGGGCAGGATCATCCGCAATCAGCGACGTGTGGTGTCGATGCTCGATGCGCTGCTCACATACTCCGCAGCCCTGGCGGGATCAATGCCGGTGCGAGCTGCCCGTCTGCACGTGTTGCCATTGGTGCAGGAGAGTGTGGCGTCGAGCGCGGCGCTGGCAGTGGAGCGGCAGAGACTGGTGCGTGTTCACGACGCGACCGACAGTGTACCGGAAGGAGTGGTGGATCCTGCGGTGTTCGGCATGGTCATGTCGACGCTGCTCGAGGACGCGCTGGCACACAGCGAGAACGGCGACGCGATCGAGGTCGTCGTCACGACGGCAGCGTCGATGATCTGCATCACGATGTCGTGCGCCTCGCCGCCCATCGACGAGGCCTCGCGTGAGTCGATCTTCACGCCATTTCGGCGCGGCGCCGCGGTGCGCAACACCGAAGCGCTGGCGCTGCCACACTCGCGGGCGCTGGCCCGGCTGTTCAGTGGCGACCTCGTCGCCGTGACGGGGACGGAACGACGTACGCTGCGCTTTTCGATTCCGACTGCGGATGCCTGCTGAGATGATGCATACCTCCGCGACGAACGCGCAGATCCCCAACGGCACGCTGGTGCTCGTGACCGAAGACAACGAGGACAATCGCATCATCGCCGTGACGATGCTTCGGCACGCGGGATACCGCGTGATCGAGGCGAGGAACGGCACCGATGCGCTTCGCTTGGCGCTCGTGGAGCAGCCGGCGCTGATCCTGATGGACGTGGGGCTGCCGGACATCGATGGATGGACGGTGAGTCGCATGCTCAAATCGGATCCGCGCACGCGGAGGATCCTCATCATCGCGTTCACGGCACATGCGCTGCCGGCAGACCGGCTGGACGCGATCAGTGCGGGCTGCGACGGCTATCTGGCGAAGCCCGTGGAACCGACGCGGCTGGTGCGCGAAGTGGCGCTGGCGTTACAGGAGGCCGCGTGAGTGTGAGGAAACTGGCGCGACGAAGCACATCGCGCCCTCGTCGCGGACTCGCGCGCGGTTTGGGTCATGAACGCACCGCGTCGAGTATG
Organism: Gemmatimonadaceae bacterium; assembly: GCA_043788935.1. GTDB lineage: Bacteria > Gemmatimonadota > Gemmatimonadetes > Gemmatimonadales > Gemmatimonadaceae > JACMLX01. The sequence goes on from JAYWIJ010000255.1 coordinate 4,916, forward strand.
GCGGGTCGTGGCAGCACCGTCTCGCGGCTGCTTCTGCTCGCGACCTGAGCAGCGAGGAACGCCGTGTCGTCACGCCGTACCGGCGCGAATGACCCTGAGGAACCGATCGACGTCGCTCCGCAGCACTTCGGCCATGCGTGACAGCTCGTCGGCCGCGCCGGGCATCTGTCCGGCAGCGTCGCCGGTCTCGCGCATGGCGCCGGAGACGGTGGTGATCGTCTGAGTCACCTCGCGTGTCCCGATGGCCGCGTCGTGAATGCTGCAATTGATCTCGGCGTTGGCGCAGCGCTGTTCGGCGACCGCACTGATGACCGTCTTCGACAGAGCGTTGCCGCGACGCACGGTGCCGCCGATGTCGTCGATGGCGGTGACGACCTGCTCGGTGGCGCCCTGGATGGCGTTCACCTGCATCTCGATCTCGGCGGTCGCCTCGCCGACTTCCACGGCGAGATTCTTCATCTCGGCGGCGACGACGGCAAAATTTTTGCCGGCCTCGCCGACCCGTGCGGCTTCGATCGCAGCGTTCAATGCGAGCAGTCGGGTCTGACGGGAGATGTCGTTGATCAGCTTCACCACGCGCGTGATCTGACCGGATGCATCGGAGAGTGTGAAGACCGTCTCGTTCGTGCGCTCGACGGCTTCGACGGCCTGCGCCGAGATGTTGCTGGTCTCGAAGGCCTGTCGTTCGATTTCGCCGATCGTGGCGGTGATCTCTTCGGCGGCTGCCGCCACGGAGTCCATGCCACGTGACGCTTCCTCGGCGGCGGCGGCGACGGTGTGGCTGTGCGTCGAGGTTTGATCGGCGGTGCGCGAAAGTCCTTCTGCGGTGGCGCGGGCCTCGGTGGCGGCGGCGGCCACGTTGTCCACGACGACCTTGATGGCGGCTTCGAAGTCGTCGGCCAGTTTCAGTCTGGCGCGTTCCGCATCATGCAGTTGCTGCGTCCCGCGTGCCATCTGCTCGGTGGCGCCGTTGATGATCGTGGCGGCGCTGCGGTAGGAGCCGAGCAGCCCTCGCACGACATCGGTCTTGCTGACGATGATCTCGTCGTCAGCGAAGTGACATTCACGACCGGTGGGGACGATCTGCGTTCTGCTCAGCGACATGTATCCGTTCACGGCTCGGGAGAGTGGTCCATCATCGGACACTGGTGTCGTCCGATAGATGGATCCTCTGTATCAGGCGATGCCTGACACGCCAGGCGGATCAGCTGCGCGCGTCGAGCAGGCTGCGGAGCAGGGTGAAGTCGATTGGCTTCGTCACATGATGCTGAAATCCGGCGGCAAGGGCATCACGGCGATCCTCGTCGCGGCCCCAACCGGTCAGGGCGACGAAGGTGATGTCGCTGCCGCCTTCGTGCGCGCGGATGGCGGCCGCGGCCTCGTAGCCATTCAGCTTCGGCAGCGAGATGTCCATCAGCACCAGCTGCGGCCTGAATTCGGCAGCGATGTCGACGGCCTGCTGGCCGTCGAAGGCGGTACGGGCGGTGTGGCCCAGCATCTGGACCACGGCGGCGAGGCTCTCGCAGGCATCGACGCTGTCGTCCACGACGAGAACGCGACGGCCCGCCGGCGACTGGGGAGGATCGGGAAGCGCGGTCACGGCAGCTGCGGATGGGGGTGGTTGCTGACGCCGAACACGACGCCTGGTTGCGCGATGTGGCGCGCATGTCCGGGTGAGTTATTCGCCTGTGCGCATGATGGCAAGCGGTCTGCCGACTCACCGACGCATTGTGCAGATGAAGCCCACCCGGCGAATCGCCTGCGCACGTCTCTTCAGCGCTTCAACACCATCGCCTCAACGAACACGTCGGGCTGTGTGGCCATCGTGCTGGCAACGCATCCGGCGGCAGCTTCGGCCTGGTCGACGGCCGCGATGCGGAGCGTACACGCGCACGTCACCGGCAGCACGCCTGCCATGGTCAGCTGGCCGCATACCAGACAAAGGCGCGCGGATTGATTTCGAGCGCGAGAATCTCCGAAATCCGCTGATCAGCGTTGCGTTCCTCATCCAGCGTCTCGTGCAGCAACGTCGACAACTCCGACCGGCCGAGGAGATACGCCATCTCGGCGACCGTCGCGTACGACGCGATCTCGAAATGCTCGACGCGCTGCGCCGCGCCGGCGAGTGCCGCATCGATCACGTCGGGATCACCCTGGGCGTCCACGATGTCGTCGCCGGCGTCAATCATGGCGGCGACAGGTTCGCAGACGCGACCTTCGCTCGGCACGCCGAGTTGCGAGAGGGCGTATTCGATCCGCGCCACGTGACCCTGGGTCTCGACGAGATGA
>JAYWIJ010000256.1:0-29496 GCA_043788935.1 Gemmatimonadaceae bacterium
GGAGCGCGCACGCTGGATGGCTGCCAGCGCGCGCTTCATCGGTGCAATGGCGCCTCTCGGTGTACCGCCCTGCAGTTCGCGCGTCGCATCCCACATGGCATTGTAGGCTTCCAGCAACGGACGATTCACCGCCACCACCGGCGTCTCGTCGCCCACCTCCTCGAGCAGGCTGCTCGCCTGCGTCGCCTTCTCCGCCGCTGCCAGCACCGACTCCGGCGTACTGGCCTGTGCCGAGAGATCTGCCGCGTTGTGCTCGTGGCCGTCGCCGGCGTAGTGCGCATGTTCGCCGCTGGGATTGTCGCCGAGGCGTGCGAAGACAATATCCGACACCTGCTTGCGCAGTCGCGCCTGGTCGGCACCGATGCGCCGCGACTCCGCCAGCACGGCGGCGGCGTCCATGCGCGGCATCCGCTGCACGAGTCGCTCGGTGAGCAGCAGCAACTGTCGCTGGCTCAGCACACTCTTGTCCACCGGCGACGGCGCCAACTGCTCCACCGACACGGAGTCGCGCTCATCGGCGCGAGGGATGCGGATGGTGCGCGTCTCGCTGGTGCCGAGCGACGGCCCGCTGAGCGTGTTTCCATCGTGCGCGATGAGCCGGACATGCATCATGTCGCCGCCCTTCAGCTTGAGCGCACCGAGATCGAGCGTCGCAGCCACCGTGATGTCGCGTCCGAGTGCACCGCGTCGCTCGTTCATCACGCCCGACTTGAACGTGAACTGCTCGCCGCCGCCACTCGAGATGATGTACTCGACGCGTGCATCGCGCAGACCGAGATCGTCGTGGATGGTGCCGGAGAGCGAGATGCGTGCGGTGCTGTCGAGCACCAGCGTGTCCGTCGTCGGCAGCAGCAGCGTCGCGACCGGGGCCGAGTCGGTGACGGGCGTGATCAGCAGCCAGCGCTCGCCGACCGCATCGCGCAACCGCAGCGCCAGTGGTGCGGTGCCGATGCGCACGTTGCCACGCCAGCCATCGGCGCGTGGCGCACGGTTCACCGGCCGCGGCGTGCCTGCCCCGCTGTCCGACGATTCCTGTACCATCAGCGTGGCGCGTTCCACGTCGCCTTCACCGTCGATGCGCACCACGCTGCCGACGATGGCAGAAATCGTCTCACCGAATGCCACACCGCGCTCGGCGCGCCCGGTGTAAGCCGGCGGCAACAGCGTCGCCTCGGCGCGCACGCGACCCGGCAAGGACACCGCACCGTCGGCACGCGCGGCAAGCCGGGGCGCTGCCACTGCTGCCGCACTGCGCACCGGCCACGGTGTCGCAGCGAGCGCGATCACGACGACGGCCGTTGCAATGCGGCCAATCACCTTCCAGCGTCGTTGCTTCAACGCCGCGTCCACCGCCGGCTCCCAGCCGACAGCCGATGTGAACGCCGCCAGCCGACGCTGCAGCGCATCACCGTCGTCCGCAGGCGCCTGCTCGGCCAGCGTCACCAGGGCATATCGCAGTTCGGGCGCCTGCGACTCGGCCCACAACGCGGCGTCGAGACGCTGCACGCCATCGGGCTGCTCCACCCGCCACCGCCATGCCGCCGTGGCGCCGGCAGCGACGAGCGCCAGAACCCGGAGCACGATCGACTCCGGTGCGCCGATCGTCATGCGAAGGATCACGCCCGCGGCGAGAACCAGCGCGGCGGCACCGAGTGCCCACGCCGCGATGGTGCCGAGTGCGATGCCGCGCAACGCACGCTGCACCTGTCCCAGTCGCGCCATCAGTTGAAGCGGGGTCATGACCGGCGGCTCATCGCACGGAGCGCTAGCTCAACCGCGGCCAGCACCAGCGCCGCCACCACCAGCCACGGCGACAGCGCGGAGACGAGCGTCTGCCGTGCGACATCGGCGCCCTTCGCAGACGGCGCGGGAGCGAGCCACGACGGAGCAGCACTCACGCCTGTCGACTCGCGATTACACTCGTTGACCAATGCCCTGAGCCACGCCTGCGCTGCGAGGGAGAGCGCGTGATCACCCGCTTCCGGAATCGCCGCATGCACCGTCAGCACACATCCCGTGCCGCTGTCGCGACGCCACACGGCAGGCGACCCGTCGGCCCACCATCCGATGGCGCGCGCGCCAACCGACGCCGCTGCGGAATCACGCTGCAGCGGCGCGATCCATGTCACACCAGCGACGCTGATGGCGCCAAGGTTCGAGACGCCGCTCGCGACGCGCGCTGGCCAGTGCACGATCGTTGCGCCACGTTCCGCCGCGCTCTGATCATCGGGCGTGAGCGCCTCGTGTCGCTCGATGACTGTGCCGGCGCGCGCCACGCTGTCGCCGAGCAGCAGCGCGGTGGCTGCGACGGGATCATCGCCCTCAGCACGCATCACTATGGCACCGCGGGCAACCGCGCTGTCGACCGGCGCTGACACCATGCGGATGGTGATGGAGTCACGGACCAGTGCGCGCAGACGCGCGGTGGCTGGATCGATGCTCGTCGGCGCAAAACGTGAGGCGACAGCGATGCGAACTTCCTGCGCCCGGAGCCCCAGCGAATCGCGCACACCTGCGAGCGCTGCCAGCGATGCGCTCAGCGATGCCTGCGATGCCTGCGATGCACGTGATGCACGTGCCGGAACCAGAGAAGCCACCGCCTGCAACTGCGCGGTCGTGTCGTACGCGATGACCACGTCGTCTGGCGTCAGCGATGCCAGCGTTTCGCGTTGCACGTCCACCGGCAGCGTACGATCCAGCAGCAGCACGGTGCGCGTCGGCACCTTTCGACCGGTGAGCACCGGCTGCGCGGCACCCGCGGCCAGCAGCGCCACGATCAGCAGACGAAGAAGCATCCACCAGCGGTCCTGCGGCACGCGCTGCACCGTGGTGGCTTCCAGCATCCCGCTCGGCAGGAAGCGTGCGGTGGCCAGCGCCAATGCGCGCGGACGCTGCCGCGACAGCAGGTGCGCCGCCACGATGCCGAGCATGCCCAGCGCACCACCGAACAGTGCCCACGGCGCCAGCCATGTCATGCCACGGCTCCGCTGCCGGATGCGGCGCGCACCAGCGTTCGCACGGCATCTGCCGGCGCCTGGTCATCCACGATCTCGACGTAGCGCGCCCCGGTCGCCAGCCAGCGATTCCGCATCTGCGCGCGAAATCCAGCAAACGCGGCGTCGTATGCTCGCTGGGCGCCGCTGGCAAGTGGACGTCGCAGCTGCGCGTCCTCTGGATCCACAGCGACGGCGCGCTCCACAACGGGCTGCAATTCCATGCGCGACACGAGGTGCACGACGATCACCTCGATGCCGCGTGCGTTCATCGATGCGCCGCGGCTGAGCAGTGCGTCGGCATCGCCGAGCAGGTCGGAGATGATCACCACGCGCTCCACACCGCGCATTCCTTCGAGCACCGGCGCGACCGGTGCTGAACCCGTCGGCACGACGTCGTCCACCACACGGATCATCTCGCGCACCACGTCCCCGCGTGCACGCGGTGCGAGCCGTCGCGCACCCGAGGCCAGCGCAATCACGAGCCCCACCGGATCGCCTGCGCCGCGTCCCACCGCCGCCAGCCCGACGCACAGCATGCGCGCCTGTCGCCACTTGGTGTCGCCACCAAGTCCGGTGCCCATCGAGGCCGAACCATCGAGCAGGATCAACGTCGGCGACGTCGCGATGTCGGGCGCGAGGCGCACGTAGGCGCGATCGGTCCGTGCCAGCAGCTTCCAGTCGAGCCGACGCGGATCGTCGCCCTGACGATACGGACGGTACTCGGTGACCTCCACGTTGGGTCCGATGCGCTTGGCCGTATGCGCACCGACGTTGGTGGTGCGTGGCCGCATGCGCGCCGACCAGCGTGCACCGCGCAACGCGTCCAGCAACGCGCCGTAGTCATGTAGTCCGGACGCCGCCATCGGTGCGTGACCCGATCAGGCGGACACGGCGCCGCGCGGCGGCTCGATCTTCGCGATCAGCTCCTTCACGATTGCATCGGACGCCACGCCATCAGCCTCGGCGGCGTAGTTGGGCAGCACGCGATGGCGGAGCACCGGAATGGCGACACGCTGCACGTCGGCGGGCGACACGGCGACACGTCCGGCGAGCAAAGCATGTGCCTTCGCGCCCAGAATCAGTGCCTGTCCCGCGCGCGGACCCGCGCCCCACCGCACGTAGCGTGACACAAGATCAGGCGCACGGACGTCACCCGGGCGCGTGGCGCGCACGAGTTGCGCGGCGTACCGCAACACGGTGTCGGAGGCCGGCACATCGCGCGATAGCTTCTGCAACGCACGCACCTGTACGGCGTTCAGCACCGGCACCAGTGGCTCGCTGGCCGCTCCTGTCGTGCTGCGCAGGATGCCGATTTCGTCTTCCTCGCCGGGATAGTCCACGCGGATGTCGAACAGGAAGCGATCGAGCTGCGCTTCCGGCAACGGGTACGTGCCTTCCTGCTCGATCGGGTTCTGCGTCGCGAGCACGAAGAACGGCGCGGGCAGCGGCATTGTCTGGCCTGCGGCCGTCACGCGATACTCCTGCATCGCCTCCAGCAGGGCCGCCTGCGTGCGCGGCGGTGCGCGGTTGATCTCGTCGGCCAGGACGATGTTGGCGAAGATCGGTCCACGCACGAAGCGAAATGCGCGATGACCCGTCGCCGAGTCTTCCTCGAGCAGTTCGGTGCCGGTGATGTCGCTTGGCACCAGATCGGGTGTGAACTGAATGCGGCGGAAAGCGAGCTGCATCGCCTCCGACACCGCGCGGACCATCATCGTCTTCGCAAGGCCCGGCACACCGACGAGCAGCGCATGTCCGCCGGCGACGATCGCCAGCAGGATTTCGTCCAGTGCCTCGGTCTGCCCGACGATCCGTCGCGCCACCTGCGCGCGCATCGCCTGTGCCGCACGGATGAGCGCTGCAGGATCGTGCGAAAGGTCGGGCGCGCGTGTGTGGGGTGCCGTCATTACTTGAGCGGCTGCCGGCGGCGGAAATGCAGCAGCAGCGTCGAACCGTCCTTCACGCCCACGTCCGCCAGCGACTTCGCCTCGTCGCGCAGTTCGAACCCGCCCAGTTTCGTCACCACATCGCCGGGCAGCGGCACGTCCGGCGCCATCACCGCCAGCACCTGCGCCTTGACGCTCGCAATGCTCATGCGCGGCTCCGCGACCACCTTGACTGCATCCCACGCCTCGAGCATCTGCACACGAAACGTGATCGATGCCGCACCATCCGGCGCGAGCGAGATCGCCTCCGCCGGTGCGCGGAGCTGATTGACGAAAGGCGGCATGTCGGGTCGTCGGAACGGGGAAACGATCGGAAGGTGCAGCCGTCGCGACGGCTCGTGTCGCATGATGTGCACGGTACGACGACTGCGCGTGCGTGCTCGTTGCTTTACGCGGCGGGGGGCGCAGAGGTTGCGTCGGCGGCGATCGCCTCGGGCTCAGGCGCGGGCGGCGGTGCGATCCACACCGGCAGCGTCGAGAAGAAGCGGGCGATCTGCTGATCGAACAGGTAGCTGGAGCCCGTCACCCGTGTCCCACCAGGCAGCGGCGCCACACCGATCACCACCTCCTCGTTGCCCTGCCCACGCAGCGCGAGGTAGGTCGGTCCGCCCTTCTCGGGAAAGGCCGCATAGATGCCATTCCGCGTGGTGAAGAAGTCGGCGGCGGCTTCGAGGACGACGGCGCCGTCGAGCGACGTATTCACTTCCTGCTGGGTGCGGACGGGGCTTGGCATGACCGGAACTTAGCCCGACCCGGCCCGGTCGCGCGAGCAATGCCAGGGCCCCCTGCGTTGCCCGGATCAGTCGTCGCGAAACGCCGTGACGCGATGTGAGCCATCGCAGAACGGCTGTTCCCGCGACGCGCCGCAGCGGCAGAGCGCCATGGAGTCGGCTTCACGGAGCAGGCTGTCGTCATCTCGCAGGACACGCACCGGACCCTGCAGCACCAGCGGGCCGTTCCGCCGCAACCGGATGCGCACATCACCCGTAGTGGTCTCGTCTGCTGCATCCATGACACCAATTTACCTTGTGGCAGACCCCACTACCACGGAGCCCCAATGGACGCCACGAATTCACGCAAGATCATCATCGCCAGCTTCGAGACGCCGGATGGCGCGAACGCTGCGCTCGACCTCCTGAAGTCCGCACCGGTGGATCTCGGCAACGTCGCCATCGTCAAGCGCGATCATGATGGCAAGGTCGAGTTCACCGAGACGCAGGACTGGGGCATCGGCAAGAGCGCCCTCGTCGGTGCGATCGCCGGCCTGTTGCTGCCCGGTGTCGGGACCATCACGCTGGCCGCCGGCGGTGCACTCGCCGCGTATTTCATCGACCTCGGCTTTCCTGACCCGCTCCTCAAGCGCATGGGCGAAGGGCTCAACGCCAACAGCTCGATGCTCGTCGCGCTGGTCAACGAGATGGGCCTGGCGCGCGCCGGAGAAGTGATCGAGCAGGCGCACGGTCACATGATGGGCACGAGCAGCGAGACCGATCTCGCCGCGGCGATGGCGACGATGCATCCGAAGTAAGGAAGTCAGACTCGCACCGCAGCAACGAAACGGCCGGCGCATTCCGATGGAGTGCGCCGGCCGTTGCTTGTGTGGTGCGTGCGATCAGAACCCGATCCGCTCCGACACCCAGTTCCGCACCTGATCCAGCGACACCCGCACCTGCGCCAGCGAATCCCGCTCGCGGATCGTCACGCTCTGGTCGTTCGCCGACTCGCTGTCGATCGTCACGCAGAACGGCGTCCCCACTTCATCCTGCCGGCGATACCGCTTGCCGATGCTCCCCGTCTCGTCGTAGTCGGTCATGAACGACTTGCGCAGTTCCGCCGCCAGCGTCGCGGCGATCTCGGGCTGTCCATCCTTCTTCGTCAGCGGAAAGACGGCAGCCTTGATCGGCGCCAGCGCCGGATGCAGGCCAAGCACCACCCGACCTTCGTCCTCGCCCGCGACACTCTCCTCACGATAGCCATTCACCAGCGCGGCCAGCGTGGTGCGATCGGCACCCACCGACGTCTCGATCACGTACGGCACGTAGCGCTTGTTCGCCTGCTGATCGAAGTACTCCAGTTTCTTGCCGCTGTACGTCTGGTGCTGCGTCAGGTCGAAGTCGCCGCGGTTGTGAATGCCCTCGATTTCCTGGTAGCCGAGCGTGCCACCGAAATCGAAGGTGATGTCGAAGGCCGCGCGCGCGTAATGCGCCAGCTCACCGGCATCGTGCTGATGGTACTCGAGGCGGCTCGGCGACAACCCGATCGCGTGATGCCACGCCAGCCGATCCGCCTTCCACCGCTCGAAGTGCTCCATGTCGGTGCCCGGCTCGACGAAGAACTGCATCTCCATCTGCTCGAACTCACGCGTACGGAAAATGAAGTTGCCGGGCGTGATCTCGTTGCGGAACGCCTTCCCGATCTGCGCGATGCCGAATGGCACCTTCTGACGGCAGCTCTGCTGCACGTTGAGGAAGTTCACGAAGATGCCCTGCGCCGTTTCCGGGCGCAGATACACCGTGCTCGCGCTCTCTTCCACGGGGCCCATGAACGTCCTGAACATCAGGTTGAACATGCGCGGCTCGGTGAGCTGACACGCATCGTGCTGGCCCGGCTGCTTGCTCGGCTTCTGCGGGCAGCGCGCGTCTTCCAGCTTGTCGGCGCGGAAGCGGCCCTTGCACACCTTGCAGTCCACCAGCGGATCGGTGAACCCTGCGACGTGCCCACTGGCCTCCCACGTCTTCGGGTGCATCAGGATCGCCGCGTCCAGCCCTTCCACGTCGTCGCGCAGGCGGACCATGCTCGCCCACCAGTGCTCCTTCAGGTTTTTCTTGAGCTCCACGCCGAGGGGGCCGTAGTCCCACACGCTGCCCGTGCCGCCGTAGATCTCGGAACTCTGGAAGATGAACCCGCGCCGCTTGCACAGCGACACGAGTTTGTCCATCACATCGGGATGGGCGCTGGCTGACATGGTCTGGCCTCGGGTGCGGCGCCCCTGGATGCCGCGACGGGCGTCGCGACTGGGTGGGGTGCACTGTGACCGAAACCTAGCATATCCTGACCCGTGGGCAGTTTCGATGCACCGCCGGGGGATGGGCAGGGTAATGCCATTCGACGCCCGGACGTCTCAGGGACGCGGTGTCGCGACGACCCGACCTTTTCACGGCATCCGCCATGCACCGCATCGCCCAGCCCCATCGCTGCCTGATCGCGTTCGCCGCTGCCACGCTCGTGTCGCCACACCTGTCGGCGCAGGCGACAGTCCTCGGCGCCGTTCGCGACAGTCTCACGGGGCGCAACTTTCCGAACGCGCTCGTGGAATTGGTGCCCACCGACCGGCCGTGGCTCGCTGGCTTCTCCACGCGCACCGACTCCGCCGGGCGGTTCGTCATTCCCGACGTCATTCCCGGCACGTATCATTTCGGGTTCCAGCACCCGCGACTCGATTCGCTGGGAATGGACCCCATTCGCCGCACGCTCGAAGTCACCGCATCGCAACGCCGCATGACGGCCGATCTGGCCCTGCCCACGGCGCGCACCATCGCCCACACGCTCTGCGGTGTGCTTGGCGAGAACGACGGTGCACTTGTCGGACGCGTGATCGATGCGCGCGACAGGCACGCCGCCACCCGAGGCACAGTACGGGTGCGCTGGAGTGAGCTGAACATCAGCAGACGCTTCGTTGGCATCACCCAGCGGCAACGCGACGGGGAGGTGAGCGAGTCGGGACGGTTCGTCGTCTGCGACGTGCCCACCGACGGTCCGATCGACGTGCGCGCGACGGCGGACGACGGGCGCGGCACGCCGTCATCGCTCAGCAGCGGCACCATCGAGCTGGCATTCGCGTACGACGCGGCCGTGTATCACCGTGATCTCTTCGTTGGCCCTGAGACACACGTGGCGGTGCCGCGGGCATCGCTCACGGATTCCACATCCGGGCCGGTCACCGCGCGCCGCGGCCAGGGCCGCCTCGTGGCGCGCGTAGTGGGCAGCGATGGACGCGCGGTTCCCGGCGCGCGCCTCCTCATGCCCGACGCGGCACTCGAAGCCGTCACCGATTCGACCGGAAGCGCCCGACTCAACAATCTGCCTCTCGGATCCTACGCCGTGGACATGCTGGCATTGGGATACCTTCCCATGCGACTGAACGTCGACGTGAGCGCCGACCAGGATGCCGCCGTCGAGTTCTCTGCCGCCCGACGCGTCCCGACGCTGGCGGAAGTGACTGTGCGCGATCGGATGACGGATCCAGTGGGCTTCTGGAAACGTAGGGCCAGTGGCCGCGGGTACTTCGTGGATGCCGCCCAGATCCGATCATGGGGCGCGCCATCGCTGGCGTCAGCGCTTGCCACCGCACCCATGCTGCGCGGTTCGCTCCGCGGGCGCGCGAACTGTTCACCCACCATCTTCGTCGATGCCGTCCGCTTCGACAACGAACCCTACGGGCCAATGCTGAGCGGTCTCGATATCGGTGGTGTCGAAGTGTACGGAAACCCTGCTGACGTGCCCGAACGCTTCTCCAACGCCGGCCGACGACCGTCAGGTTCGGTGTTGTGTGCCACGATCGTGGTCTGGACCAAAGCCTATGTTTACTAGAAGACGCTGCAGTCGGAGCGAAATCGCACTGCACACCACACCATGAAACTCACATCGCGCGCTGGGCTCATCGGCGGGCTGCTGATCGCGCTCCCCGCAGCGCGAGCGGACGCGCAAGCCATCATCAGCGGCTTCGTTCGCGACAGCCTTTCCGCGAAACCCCTCGCCGGCGCCACGATCCAGCTCGTCCCCAGCGCCACACCGTGGGCCGCTGGACGCACTGCCCGCAGCGACTCGATCGGTCGCTATCGCATCGACTCGGTCCTGCCGGGCACCTACGTCATCGGCTTCCAGCATCCACGCCTCGACACGCTTGGCATGGACGCCGTGTCACGCACGCTGGATGTGCCGCGCATCCGCATCCTGCGCGCCGATCTCGCGCTGCCAAGCGGCACCACGCTCGCACTCTCTCTCTGCGGCGCATCCACCGACAGCGTCGGCGCGGTGATCGGACGCGTCTTCAATGCCACCACCAATGCGCCCATCAGCGATGGCTCGGTGACCGTCCGCTGGGGACAGATGCAACTCGCCGCCGGCAACGTCGGCCGCAGCATGCGACAGACCAGTGCGAAGTTCGGTGCCGATGGCCGTTTCGTGGTCTGCAACGTGCCGACCGGCTCCCCCGTGCTGCTCAGCGCACGCGCCGGAAGTGGCCCAGCCAACGCGTCACTCGGTGTGAGCAGCGAGATCGAACTGTCGTTCGCGCCCGGCAATCCGCTCGTGCACCGCAACCTGCTCATCCAGTTGCGCGAGACGACGGCGGAGGCGCGCATCGCCACTGCAACGACAGGCGGCGACTCCACGGCGGCTTCCACGACACCCGCACCTGCCTCGGTGACGCCGCCGGCATCCCGTGCGATCCGCCGCACCGGTTCGGCACGACTGACAGGCCGCGTGGCCGCTGCCGACGGGAAGTCAGTGAGCGGCGCACGGGTGCATGTCGTCGACACCGACCAGACGGCCACCACCGACAGCGCAGGTGTCTTCCGCATCGGCAACCTGCCAGCGGGCACACGCGCCATCGAGGTGACCGCCATCGGCTTTCAGCCCGTGCGCACGGGTGCCGATCTCCGTCCCGATCGTGAATCGTCCGTCACCATCAACCTCGGACCGCGCATCGCCACACTCGCCGCCGTCGATGTCGTCGCTCCAGCCGACAAGGCAGGCTTCTCGAGGCGCCGCGCCCAGGGACTCGGCTATTTCCTCGACGCCGCTGCCATCGAACAGCGGAGCACCCTGAGCATCGCGCAGGCACTCGTGACCGCCCCGACGCTCCGGCAGAATGGTTTCGATCGCGACAACCCCACGCGCCCGCTGATCTCCGGTCGCAGCAACTGCAAGCCGAGTGCATACATGGACGGCCAGCGCATGCCCGACGGCCTGACCAGCGTCGACGATCTCCTGACCGTGCGACGCGTGGGCGGTATCGAGGTCTACGCCAACGCCGCCGAAGCGCCGCCTCAATTCCGGGGCAGTGGCAATTGTGCGGTGATCCTCGTGTGGAGCAAGTCGTACATCCCGTAATCGGTCATCGGCCGAACACCACTCGCACGCAGCCTCGGTGACACGGAGAGTCTACTCTGGCCACCGCAATTTCGCGTGATGCTCGCGGCCGACATGCTGGCGTCGTCGGACGGTCGCGAGACGCCGCGCGAACAAAGCCCTCCGTGTCTCCGAGGCTCCGTGTGAGTGAAGTCACACTCGCGACGGTCTGAACAACTACCGCGTCAGCTCGCGGTTCCACGCCACGAACGCCCGCTCGTAGAACGTCGGACCGAACAGTGCCCACCTGCCGAGCGACGCTGGAAGAGCGAAGGCCTTTCCCGCCTCGGCAGCGGGCGTGCCGTTCGCGAAGGCCGTCCGCGCCGCAGACTCGATCTCACCGAGCACGGCGAGATAGCGATCCACACCCGCGGAGTCGGCGACTGCGCCATGCCCGGGCACATACACCGTGCTGCGATCGCGCTTCAGCGCGCGCACCTGCGTGGCCAGCACGGTCGGCACGGCGTCGACGTAGTTCGGGAGCATGCCGTTCCACATCAGATCACCGGTGAACACGAGGCTCGGCTCATCGAGTTCGATACTCACGTCGCTCGACGTGTGACCAGCGCGCGGCACGATGCGGACGCGTCGCCCACCAAGGTCGATCGTCGTTTCGCTCGTGGACGAGAGCATCACGGCATCGCGGAGCGCCGCAGTGCGTGCGTCGACGAGTGGCGCATTCTTCGACAGCACCTGATCACGCGTCGGTGCAGTGGCGTAGACACGCGTCGGGAATAAGTCGGCGATGTAACCATCCACGCCGTTCGCATGGTCGGCGTGGTAGTGCGTGACCACCACGTGCGTGGGCCAGCGCCCCGTCAGTTGACGCGCCTGCGACGCCATCCACCGCGCCCCGTGCGAGGTGAAGAGTCCTTCGATCGCCATGACACCATCGCGACCGGCGATGATGCCGCCGTTCGCGAGCGTCGTGCGATCACCACTCAGTGGATCGGAGATCAGCGCCCACACGCCGTCGGCCACACGTTCCAGTCGGCCCCACGGCTCACGTGCGACGACCATCCCCAGCACAGGCGCGGTCCACGCGGCCCGCAGCACCGCCGGGGCGAACATGGCGGCCAGTGCCAGATGCGCCGCGCAGCTTCCCGAGTTGGCAATGAAGGTGCGGCGCGACTGCGCACCGCACGCGTGCGCGTCAGACACCGGCGGTCTGCCGCTGCCTGTCGAGAATGCGTGCGACGATCAGATCGCCGTGGAAGCGTCCATTCTCGATGAACGTCTTGTTCGCATCAAAACCCGACGCGAGGACGCCAGCGAGATAGAGACCCGGGAGCGTCGTTTCCATCGTCGCGGGATTGTGCACAGGGATGCCGGTGTCAGGATCGATCGGCGCGTCCACCTGGCGCAACAATGCCGTTTCGGGCATGTAGCCAAGCATCGTGAAGACATGCTGCGCCGCCAGACGCTCGCGGACACCGTCCACGACGATCTCCATCCAGTCGGGCCCGATCTCCGTCACGCGCGCATTGAAGCGTGCGGCGATGGCACCGTCACGGATGCGCGCCTCGATGTCCGGACGCACCCATGGTTTCACGTTCGCATCGAGCGTCGGTGCGAAGTGCACCATCGTGACGCGCGCGCCGGCGCGAAACAGTTCCAGCGCGGCGTCCACCGCGGAGTTCGCACCGCCGACCACCACGACGTCCTGGTCCCACGCCATGTGCCCTTCCCGGAAGCGATAGCTCACATGTGACTGCATCTCACCGGGAACACCGAGTCGATTGGGCAGACCGAAGTAGCCCGTGGCCATCACCACGGCCTGCGTCTCGAGCACACGCTCGGCACCGGAACGCGTGTGCGAGGTGACACGCCACCGCTCGTCGCCCAGCTGCTCCAGCAGATCGACGGTTTCATACTGATGCACCTTCACACCGAAGTGCTGCGCGACGATACGATAGTACGCCAGTGCTGCGGCGCGCGTCGGCTTCGGCGTGCTGATGGCAAATGGCACGTTGCCGATCGAGATCTTCTCGGCAGTGGAGAAAAAGCTCATCTCGGTGGGATACTGCGTAATACCGCTGACGAGGCAGTCGCGCTCGATGATCACGTTGGACAGACCGGCCCGCTGCATCGAGACCGACGCTGCCAACCCGCAGGGTCCACCACCGATCACTACCGCACCAACTGCCTCCGCCATCACGCCACTCCTGCTTCCATGCCGATCATCTGATCACGACGCGTGCCTACGCTGACGTAAGTGATGCGCGTCTCGCAGAGTTCCTCGATCCGATCGAGATAGCGGCGCGCGTTGACGGGCAGCGCGTCCAGCGAGCGGCAATCCGCGGTGGACTGCATCCACCCGTCAAACCATTCGTACACCGGCTCGGCGTTCTCAAGCAGCGCGAGATCCGCCGGAAACTCCGTGTGCACTTCGCCGTCGATCATGTAGCCGGTGCAGATCGCCAGCGTCTCGAGCGTGTCGAGCACGTCGAGTTTGGTGACCGCCAGATCGGTGAGACCGTTCACGCGCGCCGCGAAACGCACCACCACCGCATCGAACCAGCCACAGCGGCGCGGACGGCCGGTCGTCGCACCGAACTCGTTGCCGAGCGTGCGCATCTGCGTCTGCATCGGTTCGACGAATTCCGTCGGCAGCGGGCCTGCGCCGACGCGCGTCGTGTAGGCCTTCACCACACCGAGGATCGCGTGCAGCGCCGTCGGGGCCATGCCGGCACCGATCGCGGCGCCACCGCTGGTGGTATTGCTGCTGGTCACGTACGGATACGTGCCATGATCGATGTCGAGCATCGAGCCCTGCGCGCCTTCCAGCAGCACCGCGGCACCCGTCTTCAGTGCGCGATGAATCTGCAGCCCGACATCGTCGGCCAGCGCGAGCAGTCGCGGCGCGATCGCCTCGAGCGCACGCATCGTCTCGTCCACATCGGCGCGCGTGTCGCAATTCATCATCGCCAGGCGACCGTTCGCATTCGCCACACCTGCCTCGACCAGCGTGCGCAGCCGCGCAAAATTGCGCAGGTCGAGCACGCGGACACCACGACGCGCCACCTTGTCCTCGTACGTCGGGCCGATGCCGCGACCGGTCGTGCCGATCGCCTTGCTGGCCGTGCTCGCGCCGTCCATCAGCTTGTGATACGGCATCACCAGATGCGCACGTTCGCTGACGTACAGGCGGCCCGTCACATCGACGCCGTCGGCCACGAGACCGTCGATCTCGCTGAACAGCTTCTCCGGGTCCAGCACCACGCCGTTGCCGATGGCACAGCGGACGCCCGGGTTCATGATGCCACTGGGGATCTGGTGGAGCACAACTGTCTTGTCGCCGATGTGGACCGTGTGACCGGCATTGGCGCCGCCCTGGTAGCGCACCACCCAGTCGGCGCGCTCGGCGAGCACATCCACCAGCTTGCCCTTCCCCTCATCGCCCCACTGGGAGCCCACCACCACCAGCGTGCGTCGCGTCGCGTCGAACATCGGATAACTCTTCCTTGGCGCGCCGCACCATGGGGCGCGCAGCAGACTCAATGGCTCAGGCGTCCGACAGAGCGCCACGAGACCGGGCTCAACCAGACGCAAAACGCCACGCGCGAGAGGCGCGTGGCGTTGGCGAAAACTACCGCGCCAGCGGGGGTCTGCCACCCCCGCGGCGAATCAGGCGTCCTTCTTGTCCTTCAGCGCGATGAACGGAAAGGCGCAGCAAAGCGCCAGCCCGAGCAGCGGTGCTACGACCGGCCCCATCGCGTAGATGGCATCCATGATCAGCGAAGGGATCAGCAGATAGAACTTCACGAGGGCGAGCAGGCCTTGATCCATCACGGGCTCCAGTTCATGGGCAGGTGCGGGCGTCAGGTGTCGCCCTCTCGCGGCCAAAGCTAATCGACCCGGGCCGCGTTCCCAGAGCCTCGGCACACCCGCAGGTCACCGCCACGCCGCGGCGAGCAGCCAGCCACCGATCACGCAGCCGGCCAGGCTCTTCAGCGCCGTCGCCACGGCCCGACCGATCAGGGCCCCCGTCGCCGCACGCGTCGCCTTCGCCTGATTCTTCTCCATCGAGTATTCGCCGACCAGAGCTCCCACGAATGCCCCCGCGAACGCACCGATCACTGACCCCACCACCGGGATCGGGATCCCGACGAACGCGCCCAGGAGCCCGCCAATGATCGCGCCCCACGACGCCCGGCGAGAACCGCCATACCTGGCCGTGTATTTCCCGGCAATCGAGAACTCCAGCCACTCGGCCACCACCGCCAGCGCGGCCAGTACACCGAGCGTCAGCCACGAGATGGTGGCCGGCACCACCAGCAACCGGTGCGCCACACCCGCCACGATCATCAGCCAGATACCGGGCAGGCCCAGCGGAATCATCACCAGTCCGGCGAGCACGGCGACGAAGAGCAGCAACAGGTCGAGTGTCATGCCGAATACTACGGGCTCGACCCCCCTCGGTTTCCTGCCGGCGCCGGCGCCGACAGCAGCGTGACCACGAGCGTGCGCACCGCCTCGGTGTCCCAGCGCATCGCGCCGCGGTGCCGGAACGCGATGCGGCCCGCCTTGTCGATGATCCAGGTCGTCGGCACGGCGTCGAAGGCGTAGACCGGCGGCGCCGGCGACGATTCCAGAAACACCGGCAACACCAACCGCCGACGACGGACGAAGGCCGCCACAGGCTCCCGTCGTTGCGACGCGATCATCGCGAACACCAGCGCCGTATCGCGCACCGCGTCACGTAATGCAGCGAACGACGCGAGTTCCGCCACGCACGGCTCACACCACGTGGCCCACGCGTTCACGACCAGCACGCGTCCACGATACCGTTCCAGTGTGTGCGATCGACCGTCGAGTGCCTGTAACGTCCACCGCAGATCGGCCAGTGGTGCATCGCCAGGCGTGCGCGCCGGTACCTGCGCGCCGAGAGCGGTGCCATGCACGGCGAGCATCCACAACATCACGCGCAGCAGGCTCGGGCGGCTCACCGCGGCAGCACCTGCCGCAGCCCGACGACCACGCGGCGCCCCTGCAGCGGCCCGTACACCCGCGCCGTGTCGAAGCGGTCACCGAAGGGATTGAACGGATCGATGATCGCGTCGCGCTGGACGAAGTCGAAGATGTTCTTCACGGCCAGGTAGACATCGGGACCGTTGCGCGTGCGCCGCGTGAACTGCAGATGCTGCTCCGTGAACCACGGCGAGCGCGTCGGCAATCCATCGAATGTCGGCAGCGTCGTCGGGCCCTGCAGCCGCCCCGTCCAGTCGATCGTCGTGCCGATGCGGTCGATGCGGTAGCCGAGCGAGAAGACG
This sequence comes from Gemmatimonadaceae bacterium, assembly GCA_043788935.1. GTDB lineage: Bacteria > Gemmatimonadota > Gemmatimonadetes > Gemmatimonadales > Gemmatimonadaceae > JACMLX01. Next base: position 16,348 of record JAYWIJ010000256.1, read on the forward strand.
GCTTGCTGCGACGGCGCGAACGGCAATGGACGCCGCACGCCGTCATCCGTGCGCGAGACATCCTGCACCGTCACGGCGAGGCTGCCGGTGAACGGCTTGCGCAATGTTGCGTAGCCGACGGCCAGCGTCGCACCGCGCGTCCGCGCACCACCACGCAGGTTGCGGTAGATGATCAGGTTGGGATCAGTATCGAAGTCGCCGACGATCCGATTGCTGAACTCCGTGTGATACAGGTCCAGGTCGAATGTCATCGCGTCTTCCACGCCACCCACGTCGAACAGACGATTCACACTCAGCGTCGCCGTCGCCGAGCGTTCGGGCTGCAGTGATTCGGCGATCTGCACGTCGCGTGCGCCGGTGAGCGCCGCGTGATCCTCGGTGAACAGCGACACCACGCGAAAACCGGTGGCGGCATTCAATCGGACCGTGGTGTGTGCATCCGGCGTGTATTTCACCGCCAGCCGCGGCGACGCGATCACGCCATGCGCCGCATGGTGATCGGCGCGCACGCCACCCAGCAGCGTGACGCGTGATGCCAGTGCCACTTCATCCTGCAACAGCACACCGGGAATGAAGCGTGTCTCGCGTGTCTGTTGCGCACGCGTGCTGTCGCGATAGCCCTGCAGTCGCAGCGTGCCGCCCAGCATCAGGTTGTGCGCACCGCGCTGCGGCGACCACACGCCCTGTGCAAATGCGACGCCTTGCGTGGCACGGTAGGGTGTGTCGCCGTAGAAGCTGTCCTGATGATGCCAATTGGCCGAGAAGTCCATGCGCACCGGCGACGAAACGGAGCCGCGGCGCACGGTGCCGAGCAACTCGCCGCGCAGGGTGCGGATGGACTCGCCGTACACGGTTGCCGAGCCACGGTCGGCCTTCGTCCACGCCGACACGCCGCCGAAACGATCTTCGCCGTACACGCGCGCCATCAGCTCGAATGGACGGCGCGCCGGTGTACCGAGCGCCCACTTGTTCATCACCGACAGACGGCTCACGAGCGGAAGGTCGCTGAAGCCGTCGCCGTTCCGGTCGACGAAGCGCGCGTTGTGGCTTCCGCTGATGCTCAACAGGCTGCGCACGCCGCGAATGGACGGTGCGGCCGCGATGGCGACGTTCGTCTCGCCATGACTGCTGCCGAACGCATTGATGCTCAGCCGCGGCGCCAGTCGCGCATCCTTCGTGACGATGTTGATCACCCCGCCCATCGCCTCGGCGCCGTACAGCGTGGAATTCGGGCCACGAATGATCTCGACCTGTTCGATGAGCGACGGATCGATGGAATTGAGGCCGTACACCGACGCCAGTGCACTCATCATCGGTGTGCCGTCGATCAGCACCGCCGTGTACGGCCCTTCCATGCCGTTGATGCGGATGTTGTTCGTGAAGCAGACGCCGCAGTCCACCTGCTGCATGAGCCCGGGCAGGAATGAAATGTTGTCCATCAGGTTTGCAGACACGTTGCGCTGCAGGAACGCGGGGGTGACCAACTCCACCTTGACCGGCGAATCGGAGAGGTAGCGCTCCTGCAGCGTGGCGGTCGTGACCACCGTGTTGAGCATCGAGGCACTCGGCGTCAGCACGACCCGCAGCGTGTCCGGTGCGGGAAGCACGACGGCACGACGCAGCGGCGTATGCCCGATGGCGCGAACCAGCAGCGACACGCTGCCCTCCGACGCGACCGGAACGCGGAAGCGCCCAGCACTGTCGGTGCGCGCACTGCCGCGCTGCCCCTCGACGATGACGGTGGCTCCATTGAGCGGCCGTCCGCCGGCGGACACCGTGCCGACGAGTACCGAACTCGGCTGTGCGCCAACGGCCGCTGACCACGCGACCGCAGCACCGAGCGTCAGCTTCCTGAGCGAAATCACAAACGAGTCCATCCGCATCCTTGTTTTCGTGTGTACGAAATCAAGAATACGGCGACCCGTAGCCATCTGTCAACTCAGCCTCAGGTTCTAGCTCAGGACGGCCCGCACGATCCCGGCGATTGACGTTCGCGCCTCGTCGGACACGGGCAGCAGCGGCAGCCGCGGTGCACCGCCGACCATCCCCGTCGCGTCGACGCCCGCCTTGAGCCCGGGCACGCCATGGACGGCGGCGATCTCCATCGCAATGCGCGTCAGCCCTGCCTGCGCGTCGGCGCCATCCTCGGGATGTCCCAATCCGCTGGCACTCGCCACGCGCAGCGCCTGCGCGGGAGCGATGCAGGCTGCCGCGAGCACGGCACCGGCGCAGCCTTCGCCCAGCGCCTGCGTCAGCGAGGGTGCATGCCCCGTCATCACGGCGAACGTCGCGCTCCGCGCCCGCAAATAGCCGTTCCGAACGTCGGCGTTTCCGCCCGAATCCTTGATGCCGATGATGTTCTCGTGCGACGACAACTCGCACACGACGTCGGGATCGAGATGGTAGTGCATGAATGCCGGCACCGAGTACAGCACCACCGGTGTCGGCGATGCATCGGCCACGGCGAGGTAGTGCGCCTTCTGTGCGGCCGGTGTCATCAGCGCGGTGAAGTAATGCGGACCCACCACCAGCACCGCATCGGCACCCAGTGTGGCGGCATGCTTCGCACGAGCGATCGTGTGCCGCGTGCTCTCCGCGCCCACGCCCATCAGCAGGAAGCGCGATGCCGGAATTTCATCACGCACGGTCTGCACCAGTGCATCACGCTCCGTCTGGTCCAGCAGCGCGGCTTCGCCTGTCGATCCGGCGAGCAGCACGCCGTGCAATCCCGCGTCGAGCAATGCGCGCACGTTGCGACGTGCGGCATCGCGATCGAGAGAACCGTTGGCATCGAACGGTGTGACCGTCGCCGCGAAGATGCCACCGAGTGTCGGGCGTCGCTGTGCCATCAGTCAGTCAACCCCATGCGCTCGTACACCTGGCGCATCGTTTCCCGTGCCGTCGTCCGCGCGCGCTCTGCGCCATCCTCAAGGACATCAGTCACGAGCGAAGGCGTGGCTGCGATGTCCGCAGCACGTGTGCGGATCGGCACCAGCACCTGTTCCATGCTCTCTGCCAGCACCTTCTTGCACTCGATGCAGCCCCACTTCGCCCCGCGGCAACTCTCCGCCACGACGGCCTGCGTCTCCGGCGCGCTGAACGCCTTGTGCATCGAGTAGATGTTGCAGACGTCGGGATTGCCGGGATCGGTCTTGCGGACGCGCGCGGGGTCCGTCATCGCAGATCGCAGCTTCTCCCAGATCTGATCGCGCGATTCGAGCAGCCCAATCGTGTTGCCGAGTGACTTGGACATCTTCGCCTGGCCATCGAGTCCCATCAGGCGACGCACGGGTGTGAGCAGCGGCTGCGGTTCGGGGAAGAACGGCACGTCGCTCGCGAAGCGTGCATTCCACCGTCGCGCGATCTCGCGGCTCAACTCGAGGTGCTGCACCTGATCCTCACCCACGGGCACTCGCGTGGCGTGATACAACAGGATGTCGGCCGCCTGCAGCACGGGATAGGTGAGCAGCCCGGTGATCACGCTTTCCTGTCGGCCGCTCTTGTCCTTGTACTGCGTCTGACGCTCCAGCTCACCGAGCGGCGTGACCGTGTTGAAGATCCACGCCAGTTCCGCATGCTGCGGCACCGCGCTCTGGAAGAACAGGGTGCAGCGCTCCGGATCGAGCCCGGCCGCCAGCAGCGACACCGCCATCTCGTGTCGGCGACGGCGCAGGTCGGCCACCTCGTAGTTGCCCGTCAGCGCGTGCAGGTCCACCACGCAGTAGAACGTGGCGTCCCGGCCTTCCTGCAGCCGCACCCAATTCTGGACGGCGCCGAGGTAGTTACCGATGTGCAGTTCGCCGGACGGCTGGATGCCACTGAAGATTCGAGACATGCCGCCAAGCTAGTGGCTCGCGCCGGTTTTTCGATGTGCCCGGTTCGATACGCCGTGGCCGCCTGCGCCATCGCCACGGCACGTTACAGTTCAGCCATGCGATCTGCCATCGACACCGGGGCATCAGGCCCGCTCCCCGACGATCTCCTCATCCTTCGCAACATCGAGGATGCCGCACAGGCCGCCGCCGCCTTCATCCGCAGGCACGATACGATGCGCGACGAGCTGACGTGGGACGTGAAGGGCGACAGCGATTTCGTCAGCGTGATTGATCGCGGTGCCGAACAACTCATCCGCGACATGCTGTTCGGGGATGGCCGGCCCTTCACCTTCATCGGTGAGGAGAGCGCTCCCGACACCGACATCACGTCAGGGCTGACCATCATCGTGGATCCGCTGGATGGGACGACGAACTATCTGCACGGATTTCCCGCCTACGCTGTGTCGATCGGCGCGCTCGTCGACGGCGTGCCCGTGGCAGGTGTCGTGATCGACGTGCCGCGCAACGAGTGCTACACGGCCGTCCGGAATGGCGGCGCGTTCCGCGACGGAGCGCGCATCCACGTCAGCAAGATCACCGACCCTGCCCTGTCACTGATCGCCACCGGCGTGCCGTTCCGGAAGCCGGATCAGATCGCCCGCTACCTCGACCAGTTGCCGAAGGTGCTCGCCACCACCAGCGGTATCCGCCGTGCCGGCGCCGCGGCCATCGACCTGGCGCACGTCGCCTGCGGACGCGTCGATGCCTTCTGGGAGCTGCGACTGTCGCCGTGGGACGTCGCGGCGGGCATTCTCCTCATCCGTGAAGCCGGCGGCGTGATCACGGACTTCGACGGCACCCCATCGACACCCGCCTTCACGGGCTACGTCGCCGGTAATCCCGCCCTGCACGCCTGGCTGCTTTCCACCATCGCCTGACGTTTCGGATGCCGTTGATCGAATGTGTCCCGAATTTTTCCGAAGGCCGCGACCGCGCCGTCATCGATGCCATCTGCACCGCGATCATCGCGTCGAACGGCCGCGTGCTCGACGCCTCACTCGATGCGTGGCACCATCGTGCCGTGATCACGTTCGTGGCCGAGCCGCATGACATCGTAGGTGCGGCCTTCGCGGCCATTCGCACCGCGCGCGATCGCATCGACCTCCGCCAGCACACCGGCGTGCACCCCCGCATCGGCGCCGCCGACGTGGTGCCGTTCATTCCGCTCGATGGCACCACGATGGACGAGTGCATCCGATTCGCGCGCGAACTCGCCGACCGCGTGGGCAACGAGCTGCAGATTCCGGTCTTTCTCTACGATCGCGCCGCACAACAGAACGCGTACCGGAATCTCGCGGACGTACGCCACGGCGGCACGGACGCCCTGCAGCAGACCATCGGCTCCACGCGTCCACCCGACGCGGGGCCGCACGCGCTTCACCCCACCGCCGGCGCGGTCGCCATCGGTGCGCGCGACTTCCTCGGCGCCTTCAACGTCTTCGTCGGACACGCGGCACATCTGCCACAAGCCAAAGCCATCGCGCGCGAACTTCGCGCCACCTCGGGCGGGTTGGCCGGCGTGAAAGCGCTGGGCCTCGTCGTGGATGGGAAGGCGCAGGTGTCGATGAACATCACCGATCTCGGCGCCATCGGCCTGCACGCCGCATTCGACGCGGTGCGCGCTGCCGCTGCGTCACACGGCATCGACATCACGCACAGCGAGATCATCGGCCTCGTGCCGCAATCCACGATCGAGCGTGGCTTCGCAGATCGCATCATGCTGCGTGACGCGCGCGACACCGTCTCGCTGGAACGTCGCGTTGCAGACACGCTGCCGGTTGACGATCTCCGCCGTACCGCTGATGCGATTGCGGATCTGCATGAGCCGCCGGCCAGCGGCACTGCATCGGCACTCACCGCCATTCTCGCATCGTCCACCGTGCGACTCGCCGCCAACGTGCACGTCGTTCGCGCGGGCAGCACCGTCGCCGAGCCGATGCGGCGCGTGGTCGACACGGCACGGATTCTGGAGCGACACCTGCACATCGCCGCACGTGACGACGCGCACGCATGGGACGCGGTCGTGCAGGCCCGCCGCGCGCCCACCGGCAATCCCGTCTTGATCGCCGACCGGATCCGATCGGTGGACGCCGCGCTGATGGGCGCCAGTGAAGTGCCGCTTCGTATCGCGCGACTCGCGGCGGACGTGCTCGCACTCGCTGCCGAGTCTGCGGCATCAGGCGATCACGTCACGGCGCCCGATTCGTGGGCCGGCGCCACGATCGCTCACGCCGCCATGCACGCTGCACTCGGTCTCGCGCGTGGCAATCTTGCGATGCTGGCCGACAGCAGCCTGGCCGAGGCACCGCGTGCGGAGGCGCGGTCGCTCGTCGCGCACGCAAATTCACTGCTGGAGCAGGCGCGGATCGCCGTGCGGCACGTCGCCGGCTGATCGTATCTTCATGAGCATTCGCAGTCGGGATTGTCGACGTCGTCGCGACCGGGAGCGTGACATGCGCACCATACAGGTCTTTTTTGCTTTCCTGCTGCTGCCGTGGCAGCTCGCAACGGCGCAGGACACGCCGAACGCGCCGTACCGACGTGCGCTGGCCACGTTGTACGGCACGTCACAGGTCGTCGGGCTGGTGAAATCGTGGTGCGACGAGCGCGCACCCGAGACGCGCACCGCCACCGATACCGCGCTCACGGCGTGGAAGTCGGCCAATCGATTCGACGAAATCGACGCGCGTGCCGACTCGACGCTGACCGACGAACTGCCAGCGATCCGCGCTCGCGTGCAGGCGCGGCGAGCCTCGGTGTTTCGTGCCCTCGACAAGGACAGCAAGGCACCTGCCGCCGATTGCCTGCAGATCCGCGCATACCTCGATCGCTCGGCCAACCCGCAGCGGTTGCATCCGAATGAACTGCGACTCGTGCTGCAGACGCCGGCGACGACGGTTGCCGCGACAGGCGGCAGCGTGCTTACCAGTACCGCGCCGTCCGCTGCGACGCCCGCCATGCCACGGGGCACCAACCCGCCGCGGTCAGGTGCCGCCCTGCCAGCCGTGACAGCGCGCGGGACCGTGTTCACCGTCGCGCAATTGAGCGTGCTCACCAAGCGCGACCCACGCACCGACAACGCCCGCCTCAAGCAGATGGGCACCCTCAGCGTGCACGGCACGCTGGAACCGAGTGGCGACAAGCCTGATGACACCGTTTGGCTGAAGACGCTTCGCGACGGCTGGCGCAGCACGGACCAGGTGAAGTGTCACGACCTGTCGTTCCGGTCATTGTACGACGGCGGTCGTCGCGATGTGACGATCCGCGGCACCGTGCGCGAGGTGGCGTCCTGGATCGTTCTCGAGAACTGCCAGCTCGTCTCGAACGTGGCAGGGCTCACGCCATCCACGATGAGCGATTCGGGCGGCCTGTCCCGCATGCGGGTCAGCGCGGACCGCCTCCGCACCGAAGCGAACGCCGGCGTGACCATGGCGCAGATCGAGGGGATGTACCAGTCGACGGCGCTGCGTTACAACCCGATGAGCATGTTGTACGAGCCTGACGAGAGCACGTATCTCGTGCTCAGGGACGGCTGGCTCTACGACGATCTCCGTCTCTCACCGCACGATCTCGATGTGGCCGCGTCACGACGACTCGAGCCGCAGAGCTGGCATCGCTGGCGACGCGCAGGCTCCGGCATCGAAATGCAGGACTACGACGAGTACGGTCGCACCGACGGCCAGTGGACGCGGCTCAAGGCCACCCCGCGACCCGCAATCGGCACCCGGCGACTGAACGGCCAGTTCATGGCGGTCGCTTCGGCGACCGCGGGCCTCATCGGCGGCGGTGGCGCGTTCAGCATGAGCACCACCAGCTTCAATTTTCGTCCTGATGGCACCTTCACGTGGACGAACTTCTCGCAGATGTACGGCAGCAGCAACGTCGGCACCGGTCCTGGTGGTGCGTCCATCGTGGTGGGCGGCGCATCGGTCGGCCCCAATGGCACGTCCGCCAGTTCCATTGGTGGCGGCGATGACGGCGGCACCTACACCACCGACGGCTACACGCTCGAACTGCGCACGAGGTCGGGGAAGGTGCTGCGCTGGTCGATCTTTTCGTGGGACAGCGAAAGATACCGTGATCACCTGGTGATCAACGGCACGACCTATTCGCCGCCGAAACGATAGTCGCGACGCCGTGGTGCGCCGAGGAGCAGCGCGCTACGGCTTCGTCGCCGTCGCGCGCTGCACCTCGCCCACACTCTCGATCACGCCCCGAATCTCGCGCAGGTGTTCCGGGAATCGCGTCTGCATCTGCATGTACAGATGCTGTCCATCGATCAACGGCTTCCACGTCACGTCCACGCGATAGTTTGTGATGCCCTGCGTCAGCACGGTCGTACGAATCGTGATCGTCGTGTCGCCCTTCGTCAGTTCGCACTGCACCGTGTTGCGCGGCACGACGGGCGTGAAGACGAATTCGCCACCCTTCCAGATGCGCAACTCGCTGTTGGTCTTCAGCAGGTCGAAGTTGACGTTGTTGATGGACGCATAGTCCGGGACCCATCGCGCCGGCACCTGAAAGCCGAGTGGGTCGAAGTCGATCCGGCGGACGTCGCCCGTGAGCGCGGCGTTGGCCGGATCGCAGGGGGCATTGATCTCGCGCGGTGTGTCACCGACGGTCATCTGCGGGATCATCGGTCGCGCGCAACCGGTCGTGATGGCAATCAGGAGCACTGCGGAGGTCGAACCAATCCGTGCAGTCATGTGTCCCCCTCGAACGAGGCATCAGCAACGCGGGCCCACCCGCCATTACGGAAATATGCCCCACGCGCATCCCCGACGGTCAACCGAGCGCCACGGCCTCATCCTTGAGAACGGCAGGCTTACCGTACCTTGGCCGGCTCGAGCCAAGGTTACGAATCCAGATTGGTCAGAATGCGGGGTCCCTTCGCCGTGATGGCGACGGTGTGCTCGAAGTGAGCCGACCACTTCGCGTCGGCCGACACGATCGTCCACTTGTCGCTGAGCGTGCGGATCGCCGCGGTGCCGATGTTGACCATCGGCTCGATGGCCAGCGTCATCCCGGCCATCAGCTTCGTTCCGCGCTTCGGCTTGCCGTAGTTCGGCACCTGGATCTCCTCGTGCAGCACAAAGCCCACACCGTGCCCCACCAGCTCTCGCACCACCGAAAAGCCCGCCGCCTCGACGACGGTCTGACACGCGTGCCCGATGTCGCCGATGTGGTTGCCGATGACTGCGGCGGCAATTGCCGCTTCGAGCGATGCCTGCGTCACGTCGAGCAGTCGCTGGTGCTCAGTCTTGATCCGGCCGACCGGGTGCGTCCGGGCAGCGTCGGTGTACATGCCGTCGTACTTCACGCCGATGTCCACGGAGAGAATGTCTCCCTCCTTCAGGACGCGCTTCGCCGACGGGATGCCGTGCACGATCTCCTCGTTGATGCTGAGGCAGATCGCGCCGGAGAAACCGTACAGTCCCTTGAACGCCGGCACGGCGCCATCGTGGCTGCGGATGAAATCTTCCGCGATCTTGTCGAGCTCCAGCGTGCTGATGCCCGGCCGGATCGCGTTTTTGACGACGTCGTGCGTCGCGGCGAGGATCCGACCGCCGCGCGCCATCGTGTCGATTTCGCGTGCCGACTTGAGCTGGATCACAGACCGAGTGCGAGACGCGCGCGACCGGTCACTTCGTCGATCCCGCCGACGGCATCGATCGTCGCGATCCGCGCGCCATTCTGCTGGTACCACGCGAGCACCGGCTCGGTGGACTTGCGATAGGCGTCGAGGCGCGTCTTCACGGCCTCCGGCTCGTCGTCCTTGCGACGTATCAGCGTACCGCCGCCCTGACCACTGGCGCAGCCCACTGAGACGCATGACGCGCCCGGCTCCACGCCGGTATAGGGCGCGCTGCACTTGTCACAGGTGAGGCGGCTGCTGATCCGCTCGATGATTTCATCATCGGGAATATCGAACACCAGCACGGCGCCCAGCGAACGATCCAGATCCGACAGGACTTTCTCGAGGCCAGCCGCCTGAGGCACCGTGCGCACGACGCCGTCGAGAATGGCACCGTTGGCGTAGGCGGGCTGTGACAGGGCTTCCTTGATGATGCCGAGGATCACATCGTCAGCGACCAGGTCACCGCGATCCATGAACGCCTTGGCGGCCAGCCCCATCGGGGTGTTGGCGCGCAGGGCGGCGCGTAGTGCTTCGCCGGTGGCAAGGATCGGAACGCCAAGCGCCGCGGCGAGCCGCGGCGCCTGAGTGCCTTTCCCCGCTCCGGGCTTGCCGAAGAGGACGATAACCATGTTGCGAGCGGGGTGTCCGGTGAACAACCGCGAGTCGTGCGAGCGGAGACGAACCAGCGGTCAGAGACCGCCGGTTGCCTGCCGTCCGCGGTAACGAACCTTGCCCTTCTTCATGAAGCCGTCGTACTGACGAAGCAGCAGGTGCTGCTGCATCTGCGCCATGGTATCCAGCGCCACGCCGACGACGATCAGCAGACTGGTACCGCCAAAACTGAACGGCACATTGATCCACTTCGCAATGAGCTGCGGAAGCAGCGCGATGACGGTGAGGAACAGTGCGCCCGGCAGCGTGATGCGCGTCACGACCTGATCGATGTAGTCGGCCGTCTTCGCACCCGGCTTGATGCCCGGCACGAATCCACCCTGCTTCTTGAGGTTCTCGGACAGGTCGATCGGATTGAAGATGATCGACGTGTAGAAGTACGTGAAGAACAGGATCAGCACGGCGCTGAGCAGGAAGTACAGCCACGTGCCCGGGTTGAACAGCTCCGCGAACGTCTTCATGCCTTCGCTGCCGCTGAATTGCGCGACCGCGCTCGGCACCACGATGACGGACTGCGCGAAGATGATCGGCATCACGCCCGCCGAATTCAGGCGCAGCGGGATGAAGTTGCGTGCTTCCTGGCGCATGCGACCGCGGCTGACGGTGCGTTGCGGGATCTGGATCAGGATGCGACGTGCCGCCATCGTGATCGTCACCACGCCCGCCACCACCGCCAGCATCACCACGCCCAGCACCAGCACCTGCAGCGGACCGATTGCACCGCTGCCGAGATAGCTGAACGTCTGGAAGATGCCCGGCCAGAATCCTTCGACGATCGAGAAGAAGATGATCAGCGAGGCGCCGTTACCGAGCCCACGCTCCGTGATCTGCTCGCCGAGCCACATGGTGAACATCGCACCCGTGGTCAGGAACAGCGTCATCTGCACCTTGAACCAGAACCCCGGAACGGCGACCGCACCGGGCAGCGACTCGGTGAACAGCCCGAAGCCCCAACCCTGGATGAGCGCCAGCACCACCGTGGCATACCGCGTCCACTGCGTGAGCTTCTTCCGGCCTTCTTCGTCCTGCTGCATCTTCGTGACCTGCGGCAGCACGGCACCCGCGATCTGCACGAAGATGGACGCCGAGATGTACGGCATGATGCCCAGTGCGAGCACCGTGGCGCGGCTCAGGCCACCGCCGGAGAACAGGTCATACAGGCCGAGGATGCCACCGCTGCCCTGATTCTGGAAATACGCCGTGACGGCCAGCACATCCACGCCCGGGGCGGTGATGTGCGAGCCGACACGGTAGAGCACGAGGCAGAGGAACGTGAACGTGATCTTCTGCCACAGCTCGGGCGTGCGATAAATATTCGCGACGGTGTCCGTCGCGGAGGCCTGTGCCATCCCTTACTCCTCGACGCGACCGCCGGCCGCCTCGATCTTTGCCTTGGCGCTGGCGCTGACCTTCACGCCACGCACCGTGAACGCGCCGGTGACTTCGCCGTTACCGAGCAGCTTCGCCGGACCCTTGTTCACATTCACCAGACCGGCGGCCAGCAACGTCTCCGTCGTGACTTCCATGCCCGACACCTTCGTCAGTTCGTCGAGACGCACGATCTGATTGACGATGCTGAACGGGTTGGTGAAACCGCGCTTCGGGATACGACGGGTCAGCGGCATCTGGCCGCCTTCGAAGTGCGGCTTGCCGCCACCCGGGCCGTGATGACCCGCGCGTGCCTTCTGACCCTTGTGACCCTTGCCTGACGTCTTGCCGGTGCCGGAGCCCGGACCGCGACCGATGCGCTTCCGGTTGCGGTGCGAACCGGGGGCCGGCATCAGGTTGTGCAGGCCCAGCTTCTCTGTGGTTTCGCTCATGGCTCCGTTACTCCGTGACCGGGGTCACTTCGAGCAGGTGACGCACCCGCTTGATCTGACCGCGCAAGGACGGACTGTCCTGCTGGACGACCACATCCTGATGATGCTTCAGGCCCAGCGCCTTCAGCGTATCCTTCTGCACCTGCGGCTTGCCGATCCCGCTGCGCACCTGCTCGATGCGCAGTTTGCCGGTGGTCATCGGCAGGGTCTTCGGCGTATGCTTCGGCCCCTTGGTCGGGCTCTTGATGAACGTACGCGGCATTTATGCAACCTCCTTCGACTTGGCACGGCTGAGGTACTGGATCGAACTGACCTCGATACCGCGCTCACGTGCGATCTGGTCCACCGTCACCAGCTCCGCCAGACCGGCCATCACCGCACGCACCAGATTGTGCGGGTTGGTGCTGCCGAGGCTCTTGGTGAGGATATCCTGGATGCCCACGCACTCGAACACGGCGCGAACGGCACCACCGGCGATCACGCCGGCACCCGGAGCGGCCGGCTTCATCATGACCTTGCCTGCGCCATGTTTGCCGAGCACTTCGTGCGGGATGGTCGCGCCTGTGAGCGGGACCGACACCATGTTGCGCTTCGCCCCTTCCACGGCCTTGCGGACCGCTTCCGAAACTTCGTTCGCCTTGCCCGTGGCGTAGCCGACCTTGCCCTTGCCATCGCCAACGGCCACGAGGGCGTTGAACGAGAAGCGACGTCCACCCTTCACGACCTTGGCCACGCGATTGATCGCGACCACGTTTTCGACGAGGTCGGACTGTTCGCGCTCACCGCCACGGTTCTCGCCGCCACGGCCACGCCCATCGCGGCTTCCGCCGCCGGGCCCGCCATCACGACCACCGCCGCGGTTGCCGCCGGGACCGCCGGGGCCACCGCCCGGGCCACCACGACCACGACCACCACCACTGCCACCTCGTCCACCGCCACCGCCGCCACTCCGAGCGCTACCACCGCCACCCGGACCGCGACCTGCGGGACGCGACGTCTCACTCGACGTCGAACCTACGTTCGGCTGATCTGCCATATCAGAACTCCAGGCCGCCTTCGCGGGCGCCATCGGCGACCGCCTTCACGCGGCCATGGTACTTGTAGCCTGCACGGTCGAAGACGACCTTCGACACGCCCGCTGCCT
>JAYWIJ010000257.1:0-90796 GCA_043788935.1 Gemmatimonadaceae bacterium
AGGAATCGTTCAGCGCCGCGGCCGACGTTGCGCCCCCGGAGGACCGGGCTCTCTCGGCGCAGCTGGACGAGATCGTTCGGCGCTTTTCGGGCTCAATTCGTGCAACGAGTGCTCGGTACCGGCTCGATTCCAGCGACATCGGCGAGGCGGAGCAGGAAGTTCGCATCCGTTTGTGGCGGGTCTGCGGGAACCCTGAGAACATCTCGAAACTTTCGGCGTCATATCTCCAACGCGTGGTCACGACGGCAGTGCTGGACTTGCTGCGCCGTCGCCGCCGCGCGGCGATGCACGACCCGGTCGAGGACCTTCCACTGCCTGCGCCTGGGCCGGGACCCGACGCCGACGTCGAAGCAGCATCGCTGGGAAATGTCGTGCGTGCCGGCGTTGCATCGCTGGGCCTCGCACGTCGGACCGTGGTGAAGCTGCACCTCGAAGGGTATCGCCGCGATGAAATCGAGGCCCTTCTCGGCTGGAGCGAGGCCAAGACGCGTAACCTGCTGTACCGTGGATTGTCGGATTTGCGGGCCTACCTGGTGGCACGCGGAATCGATTGGGACAACGAGAAATGACCAACTCTGATCAGCAGGCTCTGCCGCTCGACCCCGGATCCGTTTCCGCGTCGCTCCGCGATGCGTACACGGCCGCCGAGGCGTCCAGGCGCGCCGCGGTGCCCGGCATGCACCCGGCCGATCAGGACATCGATCGCCTGCTCCATGACGACCTCGACGACGAGGCGCGCCTCGCCATCGTCGACCACCTCCTTGGCAGCCGTCAGGGCGTCGAGACGCTGGCGCACCTCGTTGCAGCCCGGAGTGCCACCGCCGAGCCCAACGCTGGCAGCGGAGACACGCCGATCTCCACGGTGCCGCTGGCGTTCGCGGCTGCACCATCGGCCGATCGTCGGCGCAGCGTCAACGCCACGCTCAAGCCGATCCTGCTGGCCGCGTCGCTGATGCTGGTGGCCAGCACGAGCTGGTATGTGTTTTCGCAGCCGGCACGGGGCGACGAGGTCCGCGCGCTCGGTTCCGTGGTCGAGCTGCAGGCCGCACCACCGGCCACCGCCGTCGCCCCGATCAGGCTGGCGTGGAAATCGCTTCGCAGTACCTCGCGCTACCGCATTGAGATTCTCGATGCCAACGATGATCCGGTCTTCACCAGGGAAACCAACGACACCACTGCCGTGGTGCCGCCCGGATCGCTCAAGGCCGGTGTCTATCGCTGGTGGGTGCGCTCCCGCGCCACCGACGGCAGCGAGATCCGCTCCCGCGTCGAGAAGCTGACCGTTCGCTGAACGGCGGCCGGCGGATCGCCTTCGTCAGCGCTGCGCCGGCGGCGAGGGAATGAACGACAGCGCGCCATCGCCGATCACGCTGAATGCTGCCCAGAACCGCGCGGGCACACCGGCACGGCGCAGCGAGGTCTGTGCGTCGTTCATCGCCTCGGCGGTCGTGGCGCCGGCAGCCAGCCGCTTGTAGAAGCGCTCCATGAGCACCTTCGTCCAGCGGTCGCTCACCGCCCAGTGGCTCGCCAGCACCGTGCGCACGCCACGCGCCAGCAGCGGCGCCACCAGCCCGTCCACCGCGTCGCCACGCGATCCGAAGTCACCCGTCGTCCGGCAGCCGGAGAGCACCACCATCGACATGCCGGTGCTCAGCGATGCCAACTCACCACCGGACACGTATCCGTCATCCACGCTGTCCGGACGGAGGATCAGGTAGTTCGCGCCAAGCGCCTGATCACTCGTCAGCGCATGCGCGGCGGCATGGAGCACCGTGTACGGCCCCCGCGCTTCGCGCTTGAGTGCCGTCTCCGACGCGTCGGTGCCGGTGAGCGCGAGTGAACCCGATGCCCAGCCTGCGGCGGCACGCGCCTCGTCGCCGGCGGATAGCAGCGGTATCAGCGGATTGCCTCGCGCCGACCGCTCCACCATCAGTTCCAGTGACTGCGGCACGCCGCTCTGCACCTGCGTGTCGCCCGCGCCCATGGCCAGCACGTGCGCCGGTACGGTGCGCGGGTCGGCCGCGTACGCCATGGCCAGCGACACCGACGGCGAGATGGTCACCACCACACGGTCGCCGAGTACCCCGGACCCTGCCGGCAGCGCCTGGAACGGCACGCGGTACAGCGGGCCATGCGGCACCACCACCAGCCGCCGGATGCCCGAGGGCAGCGTGCGCAGGGCGTTACCCAGCACCACAGTGGCGACGCGCTTCCCGGCACCGGCGCCACTCTCGCCGCTCTCCAGCAACGCCAGCCAGCGCACGATGTCGCCGTCCAGCGAATCGAGGGGCGCCAGCGTGAATCCGCGTGCCGACGTGCGCGTAACGAGCATCATCGACGTGCGCGCACGTCCACGACCACCGGCGTAAATGAGCATCGCGGTGCCCGGCGACATTGCGCGCTGCACATCGGCCAGCACGGTTGAGCGTGCGCGAACCCGCTGCCGTGCCATGCGGATTTCCGACGTGCTCGTGTCGGATTCATTGGCAAGGGCGCCGGAGATCAGCGCCCGTGCGCGCGTGCGTTCGGTCACCATGAACACCGTCGGCAGCCACTTCGGCGACGTCACGAAGGCCGCCATCGCCTGATCGATGTTGCCGTTGGTGGCGCCCCAGTAGTCGATCGCGCCCACCACTTTCCGCAAACCCGACACGGCCAGCGTGTCACGCACCGCATCCAGCCGTCGACTCGACTCGTCCAACAGCGCGGCCGATCGCGCCGAATCGCCGGCGTCCAGCCACGCCAGCGCCAACGCGCCGTCGAGGTTGTGGAGGTAGAGATCCTGCGCGCGTGCGTATTTGAGGCGCACCTCGGTGAGGACGTCGATGGCGCGTCGACTGTCTCCCTGTCGCTGTGCCAGCATGCCACGATATTCGGCCAGCTGCGAACGCCACGCGACGCCAAGCTTCTCGACGAATGGCTCCGCCTGGTTCAGGTACGTCGCACACTCCGCCAGCCGCCCGCGACGCAGTGCCACGTCGGCCAGCTGATACCGCGCGCGAAGCGATGCACTGGCGTACGACAGCGAATCCGCCTCGCGCGCCGCATCGCGCGCCATCTGCTCCGCCCCGTCGAAGTCGCGCACGAGCACTCGTGCCTGCGCACGTTCGATGCGCGCGTTCAGTGCGCCGATGTTGTCGCCGGTGGCATCGAACAGCGACGCCGACCGGGCCAGTGCGGTGCTCGCGGTACTCGCGTCGCCAACGTCGCGGGCGGTGGCGGCCACGCCCAGCAATGCCCACGCCTCGACGTTGCGGTCGTTGATCCGCTGCGACACGCGAATCGCCTCGGCATACCAGCGCCGCGCATTCTGCACGTAGCCAAGGGTGCGCTGCGAGTAGCCGCGCCACTGCAGCGTCGCGGCCAGATCGGGATCATCGTGTGCCGCGCGGCTCGTGGAATCGGCCCGCATCAGCCACCGTTCAGCGCTCAGCATGTCGCCGGAGCCCACGTACAGCGTGCCGACGGTGAGCTGGCAATTCGCCGCGATCGAGGGAAGGCCAAGCGCCAGCGCCAGGGCGATCGACGAGTCGGCGTGCTGCTCGGCCCGGCGCGGATCGGCCACGGCGCGCAAACAGTGCAACCGGGCACGCATCGACGAGTCCGTCGTCGCGGTGAACGACGTTATCGTGTCCACGCTGCCCATCGTCAGTTGCCGCGTCACCCGACGCAGGTGTGCCGCCCGCATGTACAGCACTTCGGCCTGTTCGCTGGTCGGCAGCCCTGCCGTGTCGGCGACCATCGCCTGCACCAACGCCTCGGTCCCGTTGAACTCGCCGCGCACGAGCCGGTGCGCCAGGCGTTCGCGGGCCACGGCCGACCGCCACAGCGGCAGCGTGGCCAGCCGTGCGGCGCTGTCGGTCCAGGCCAGCGCGTCGTCGTAGCGCAGGTCCACCCGGGCCAGCTCAGCCAGCGCCAGTCGCGGCGCGGGAGACGCAGGCGCCGCCGCGGCCCATCGGCGCCACTCCCCCTCCTGTGCCCTGACACGACCTGCCGCCTTCGCGCGGAGCGCCAGAACCGGCAGTGCGCGTGGCGGCAAGCTGTCCGCTGCCTGGACCAAACCCGCGGACGACGGCGACTGGCCCCCGGCTCCGACCGGGACCAGCAGCGACAGGGCGAGGGCGGGCAGCAGGGATCGCATGGTAGAGCGTAATGTATGAGCAAGTGGCCGGTGTCCAGCGCCATCGGACGTAACACCTGCAGGCGGCACTGTTTGTCACCGTGACGGCGCAGCACCCCGGCGCCGGCAGATATCTTGACGGCTTCCGATCGCGCGATTCTCCGACAGTGTCCGGACACCGCGATCTCCTGACCACACCTCGCTGGCGCCCCTGGTCGCCACCCGAATGCGCTGTCTGCTGCCGCTCGTCTCGTCGCTCACCCTGCTCGTCGCCTGCAAGCCCGCTGACGAAGGCCCCGCCGTGCCGCGGACGGGCAAGGAAGGGCTCACCGTTGCGCTCTCCTCCCCCGTCGGCACCGTGAAAGTCGGCGACCGCGTCATCGCGTGGCACCCGGCTTCCGGCGCCTCGCGGTACGAAGTGGTGCTCTCCGACTCGGTCGAAGTGCCGATCTTCACGGCTGTGACACCGGACACGCAGGTCGTCCTGCCCGAGAAGTTCGAATACTCGCTGACACAGAACTATCGCTGGTACGTCACGGCGTATCGCGACCGCGACTCCACGGCGTGGCGCTCACCGATCGCCATCTTCCGGCTCGAAGGCGAGGGACGCCGCATGCCGCCGCGCCCGGAACCCTGAGCGCGGCTCGCCCGATGCACACATCCCCATGACCCTGCATCACGCCGTGCGCCGGTTGCTGCTGCTTGGCACCTGCGCCGCGCCCGCGCTGCATGCGCAGACCATAGCCGCACCACTCACCGCCGACCGCCTCTTCCGCTCCCGCGAGTTCACCGCGCAGGGGCTGCCCGACGTGCAGTGGATGAAGGACGGGCGCAGCTACCTGAACGTGAAGGCCGACATCGGTGGCACCGCGCTCGTGACGGTCGACGCCGTCACCGGCGCCGAGACGGTGCTGGTGCCGGTGGGAGTGCTGAAGAATGCGGCGGGCACGCCGCTCGACGTCGAGGAGGTGACACTCAGCGCCGACGAGACGAAGGCGCTGATCTTCCATTCGTCGGTCCGTGTCTGGCGCACCAACACGCGCGGTGTCTATCACATCGTGGACTTCGCGACGAAGCGCGTGACGCCGCTGGTCGACGCCTCGCCGGTCGACGCCGTCGCGCCGGTCACGCGCACGCAGGGACCGGACTTTCTGGCGTCGGGTCTCGCCAGCGGCGCGTCCGATCCTGATCTCCAGATGTTCGCCAAGTTCTCACCCGACGGGCTGCGCGTGGCCTACGGTCGCGCCAACGATCTCTGGGTGAAGGACCTGCGCACCGGCACCGCGACGCGCCTCACCAGCGATGGCAGCGACGACATCATCAACGGCACCACCGACTGGGTGTACGAAGAGGAACTGGGCCTCCGTGACGCCTTCCGCTGGAGCCCCGACAGTCGTCGGATCGCCTTCTGGCGCTTCGACCAGCGTGCGGTGCCGGCGTTTCCGATCGTCGATGAACTGGGCGTGTATCCCCGTGTCTCGACGCTCCGCTACCCGAAGGCGGGTGCGGCCAATTCGCGCGTCACAATTCATGTGATCGATGCCGACGGGCGCGGCCGGCGACAGCTGGAGGTCGGTCCCGACACGGGGCAGTACATCACGCGTCTCGAATGGGTCGATACGGACTCCATCTCGGTGCAGCGTGTGCCGCGCCGCCAGCAGCAGCTCGACGTGATGCTCGTCAGCGCCGCCACGGGCAGCGGTCGCACCATCGTCACCGAACGCGATTCCGCCTACGTGAACTCTGAAGGCGAACCGGTCGTCTGGCTCGCCGATCGTCAGCGCTTTCTGCTGCGCAGCGATCGCAGCGGCTGGCAGCAGTACTACCTCTACCGCCGCGACGGTCGCCTCGTGCGCCGCATCACGCGCGACAGCATGGACGTGCTCGACCTGCTGGCCGTGGACGAGAAATCGGGCGCGGCCTACGTGCAGGTCGCATGGCCCGATGCCACGCAGCAGCAGCTGATGCGCGTGTCGTTCGACGGACGCCGGCAGCAGCGCCTCACCACCGGCGACGGCGCGCATGCAATGCTCGTGAGCCCGACGGCGTCGTACCTGTTCGATTCCTACTCGCGCCTCGGTGTGCCGCCGATCGTGAGTCTCCACGCGTTGCCACAGATGATGAAGGTGCGTGAACTCACCGACAACGCCGCCGTGCGTGCGAAGCTCGTGGCGCAGGGGCTGCAGCCGGCGCAGCGCTTCACCGTGCCCGTGCCCGACGGCACACTGCTCGACGCATATCGCATACTGCCGCCGGCGTTCGACAGCACGCGGAAGTATCCGGTGCTGATGCACGCCTACGGTGGACCCGCCGCACCGCAGGTGGTGGACCAGTGGGGCGGCGCGCGCTATCTCTGGCACGCGTCGCTCGCCGAGCAGGGGTACGTGGTCGTCGTGGTGGACAATCGCGGTGCGGCGTTCCGCGGTCGCGACTTCCGCAAGGTCACACAGCTCCGGCTTGGCCTCACGGAAGCGCAGGACCAGATCGACGCCGCCCGGTGGCTCGGCCGCCAGTCGTGGGTCGATGCCTCGCGGATCGGATTCTGGGGCTGGAGCTTCGGCGGCTATCTCGCCGCAATGGTGGCCGGGAAGGGCGGCGACATCTTCAAGGCAGTCATCGCCGTGGCCCCGGTCACCGATTGGCGTCTGTACGACACCATCTACGCCGAACGCTTCATGTGGACCCCGCAGGACAACGCCGTGGGCTACGCCGAAACGGCGCCGCAGAACTACGTTGGTGGCATCAAGGCCCGATTCCTGCTCGTACACGGCACCGGCGACGACAACGTGCATCCGCAGAACTCCGTACAATTCATCGAGCGGATGGTGCGGGCCAACAAGCCGATGCAGCAGCTGTTCTACCCCAACCGCACGCACTCCATCAGCGGTGGCAACACCACCGTGCACCTGTACGAGTCGCTCACCCGCTTTCTCCGCGAGAATCTGTGAAGCCTGCCGGCGTGGTGCTCAGCGCAGTCGTCGTGCTCGCGGCCTGCTCCACGGGCCGCACGCCACCGCCGGACGACGCGATGGAGCGGCTGCGCATCGCCGGTGAGACGGTGCGCACGGCCCCGCGTCGTGCGCCCGCATGGCGCTGTGCGCCCGAGGTGCCGGCGGTCATGCCGTCGCCCGCCACCCGCGCCGAACGCACCGGCTTCTGCGAGACCACATCGTACGAGGAAGCGATGGCCTTCCTCGATACGGTACGCGCGAAAACCGCGCCGAATCGCATCATGCGGCTCACCCGACTCGGCGCCTCGCCGCGGGGACGTCCGCTGCTGGCCGTCACGGCCTGTGCACGCAGCACACGCACCGCCGAGAGCTGCGACGATCTGATGGTCGCACCCCGCAAGCGCCCGGTGGTGCTGCTGCAGGCCAACATTCATGCCGGTGAAGTGGAAGGGAAGGAAGCGGTGCTCGCGCTGCTGCGTACAGTCGTCACCGACGCCCGTCCCAACCTGCTGGACAGCCTCACGCTGATTGTCGTGCCGATGTACAACGCCGACGGCAACGAGGCGCTCGCGCCGCAGGCCCGCAACCGCGGCGCACAGCTTGGCCCGGCCTTCATCGGCGAGCGAGCGAATGGTGATGGAATGGACCTGAATCGCGACTATATCAAGGCCGAGGCGCCCGAGACGCGCGCCATGCTCCCGTTGCTCACCAATGGCAGCGTCGATGTGTTCGTGGACCTGCACACCACCAACGGCAGCTATCACGGCTACAACCTCACCTGGTCACCGTCACTGCACCCCGGCGCGCCGCTCGCTGCATTCACCGGCGACACGCTGCTGGACGGTATCCGCCGCCGGCTCGACCGGCGCGGCGTGAAGACGTACCCGTACGGCAACTTCAGCAACAACTTCGCCCGCGAAGTCACCATCGACGCGAAGAAGGACGGCTGGTTCACCTACGACTCGCGTCCGCGCTTCGGCTCCAACTACTTCGGGCTCACCGGCGGTATCTCGGTGCTCAGCGAAGCCTACTCGCACGACCCGCTCGCCCTGCGCGTTCGCAGCACCGATGCGTTCATCCGCGAGCTGCTGGGCACCGTCGGCGCCGACCCTTCCATTCTCGCACGGGTCACCGCCACCCGTCGTGCGCTCGCGACCGGCGTCGCGGCACGCGGCGTGGTGCTCGAGACCCGGCTCACCGCCACGCCCCGTCAGGACGACGTCCTCGTGGAGGCGCTGGAGGCGGATCCGGACAGCGTCGCCGCCGAGCCCGGTGTGCCGTCGGGCATTCGCCGCACCGGGCGGATCGCTCCGCAGCGCATGGAGATCCGCGACCGCTTCGATGCCACCCGCGTCACGTCCGTCCCACTCTCCGGCTGGCTCATCGAGGCGGCCGATACGGCGTTGGTGACTCTCCTCACCCGGCATGGCGTGCAGGTGCGCGGCAGGGTGCCGGGAGCCGCGGCGCTCGGCGTCGAGCGCTTCGAATTCGACTCGGTGGAGCGGGCGCCCCGCGCCTTTCAGGGGCATCGCGAGGTGCGTCTCCTCGGCACGTGGGCGGCGCTCCGGATGAAGCCTTCCGCCGACTGGCGCTGGGTGCCCGCCGCGCAGCGGCAGGTCCTCATCGCGGCACAGTTGTTGGAACCGCAGTCCAATGACGGCGCCACCACCTGGAATCTCTTCGACGAGCGGCTGCGGATGGGCAAGTTTCACCCGGTGCTGCGACTGGTGTCGCCCGTCACGGCCCGCTGACGGCGCAGATTCCCCGGCGCGCGCGGCTATATTTCTGGGCTTGGCGTCCCGCGAATTGCGGCGGCGCGCTCACCCGCTTCCCAGCGTTCTGATGCTGCGCAACGCGCTTCTGTATCTGTCCAACCAGCAGGGCATCTTCGACTTCGTCCGCCACAACGGCGTCGCCAAGTCGTTCGCCTCCCGCTTCGTGGCCGGCGAGTCGGTGACCACGGCCATCGAAGCGGTGCGCGGCCTCAACGCCAAGGGCATCACGGCGTCGCTCGACCTCCTCGGCGAAAGCACCACCACCGAGAAGGAAGCGTACACGTCGCAGCGTGAGTATCTCCAGCTGCTGGACCTCATCGCACGCGAAAAGCTGGACGCCAACGTCTCGCTCAAGCTCACCGCGATGGGCATGGACATCTCCGACGCGCTCTGCGTGAAGGTCACCCGCGAGATTCTGGAGCGCGCGAAGCAGTACGGCACGTTCGTGCGACTGGACATGGAGTCGAGCGCGTACACGCAGAAGACGATCGACCTGTTCGAGCAGCACTTCTATCCCGACTTCAAGGCGAACGTCGGCATCGTGCTGCAGAGCTACCTGTTCCGTACCGAGGCCGACGCCAAGCGCGCGTCCGAACTCGGTGCACGCGTCCGCATCTGCAAGGGCGCGTACAAGGAACCGGCGACGGTCGCGTATCCCGAGAAGTCCGACGTGGACAAGTGCTATGTGCGCACCATGCATCATCTCATGGAGCACGGCAATTATCCCGGCATCGCCACGCATGACGAGGCGATCATCGCCGAGGCCAAGCGCTTCGCGAAGGAAAAGGGCATCGCCAACGATCGCTACGAATTTCAGATGCTCTACGGCGTGCGCCGCGACCTGCAGGAAGCGCTGGTGCGCGAAGGCTATCGCATGCGCTGCTACGTGCCGTTCGGCACGCAGTGGTATCCGTACCTCATGCGCCGACTCGCGGAGCGTCCCGCCAATGTGGCATTCATGGCGGGCAACGTGATGAAGGAAATGATCGGTGGACGCAAGTCTGCATGATGCGGTCGTGAGCAGCGTATCTGGATGGTGAGCCGGTGAGCGGGCAGCATCTGCCGGCGGATCACAGCCTGGGCGACGCGAACACCATCGGGGGCTACGCCCTCGTGCATGGTCGACCGGCAGCCTTCGAGGGCAGCGATGGATTTTCGTATTCCGTCGAGCTCTGCGTGGATCAGGTCAACGACTCCGGCACACTCTGGGCGGCGTACCTGCTGTTCCTGAAGTGGCGCCGGCTCGGTGAGTCGGGCGTCGAAGGCCATCTCGAAACGGATTTCCTCACGCGCGCCACCACGCAGCCCGAGGCGCGCGCCGCGCTCGGTGCGTTCACGCTCCAGCAGGTGCGCGAGCATCTCG
Organism: Gemmatimonadaceae bacterium; assembly: GCA_043788935.1. Lineage (GTDB taxonomy): Bacteria > Gemmatimonadota > Gemmatimonadetes > Gemmatimonadales > Gemmatimonadaceae > JACMLX01. The sequence goes on from JAYWIJ010000257.1 coordinate 10,210, forward strand.
AGACGCGTATCGCCGAAACCGCGCCGAAGCCTTCACGCCGGTGGTTCGACGTCATGCGCACCGAGGATGCACCGCAGGATCAGGTGTCGCATGACTGAGCCCGTGGACGTCTCGCCGCACAACGCCGGCACCGTGCTCAGTGGCACCGGTGGTGTCTGGCGCGTGCGTCGTGCCGACGGGTCGGTGGTCGATGCCGCGCTGCGCGGCCGGCTCAAGCGCTACGACGACGCCAAGGGCAAGCAGGCGCGCGTGGACAAGGATGGCGGACGCGGTCGCGCCAGCGTGAAGTCACGCGCCGACAAGCGCGACGACGAGCAGGAAGCGCCGACGCTCAAGCTCGCCGTTGGCGACGAGGTGCGCATCGAGCAGGACGAGGAGGGCAACAGCTGGGCGATCGCCGAGATCATGCCGCGACGCTCGCAGCTCGCCCGTCGTGCGCCGGGTGGCGCGTGGGGGCAGCGCATCGTGGCCGCGAACGTCGATCAGGTGCTGGTGGTGTTCGCGGCCGCCAATCCCGAGCCGCATCCGCGCATGCTCGATCGCTTCCTGATCATCGCCGAAGCCAACGACATCGCCGCCCGTGTGGTCATCAACAAGTCGGACCTCGTCTTGCCCGAGAGCGTCCGTCTCCGCTTCGCCGACTACGAGCGGGCGGGGTATCCGGTGCATGTCACCAGCACCGAAACCGGCCGCGGGCTCGAACAGCTCCGCGCCACGCTCGAAGGACGCACCACCGCCCTCAGCGGACCCAGCGGCGTGGGGAAGAGCAGTCTGATGAACGCCATGTTCGAAGGGCTCGACCTGCGCGTGGCGGAGATCAGCCAGAGCGTGAACAAGGGACGCCACACCACCGTCGGCGCACTCCTGCATCCGCTGCCCAGCGGCGGATTCGTGGTGGACACGCCCGGGCTTCGCGAAATCGGCATGTGGGGCCTCACGGCCGAAAACCTCGACGGCTACTTCCCCGAGTTCCGGCCGTATCTCGGCGAGTGCCGCTTCGCCGACTGTGTGCACGTCGTGGAGCCCGGCTGCGCCATCCGCGAGGCGCTCAGCCGCGACGACGTCTCCGCCGTGCGCTACGACACGTACGTGAAGCTGCTCGACGAGCTCGCGAACGAAGCGGAGAGCTGGGAGTGAGCGACGCGCCGACCACTCGGCTCGGACGGCGCGAGATGCTTGCGTGGGTGATGGCCGGCGCGCTCGGCATGGCCCTGATCGGCCGCGTCGCGTTTGATCGGGCGCCACCGCCGCTCGCCAGTGACGATCCCGCCGTGGGGCAGGCCCGATCGGCTGTCACGAATCTCATGGTCCGCGATTCCGCCAACGGCCGCGTCGCACTCACGCCCGTGGGACGGCCGGCCATCCTGATGGTCAATTCCAGAAGCTGCTCGTTCTGCCGCACGGCGCTCGAGGACATCGCCACCATGCAGGGGAGTGACGGCGTCCCGATGCTGCGCGTCGTCACTCTGGAGGGTGAGGCAGTGGGGCGCGCGATGATCACGTCCCTTGGCGTCCGTGGTGCCTTCAGCGCCGGCCCGGATGGTGAGAGCGATCAGGTGCTGCTCACCTTCCGCATCCCCGGCACGCCGGTGTTTGCGCGGACCGACAGCGCTGGTCGCATTGTCGAAACGGTCCCGGGGTATCCCGGCCCGGAACTGATCGCGCGATGGATGCCGGTCATGCGGGGACACTGAGTTCGTCGCACCACTCGCGCGGTTTCTGCACGGCGTCGCGGCCTGTCGCGGCGCACCCGGTTCAACGCCCCGATCTCTTCGCCATGCTCCGTCGGTTCCTGCCGCTCCTCATCCTCGCCGGTGCGCCGCTCCACGCCCAGACGCTGGCCGACGCGCGCACCTGTGAGGGCGCCATCAACGGCAGTGCGCGCGACCGTGCGGCGATCCAGAAACTAGCCGTCGGCACGACTTCGGTCGCGCATTTTGCCGCCGGATGTCTGAGCGTGATGTCGGCTGCGTGGGACAGCGCCGCCATGCACTTCGACGCCGCCGCGACGGGCAATCCGCGGAGCAGTGCCGCCTTCCTGTGGGTCGGCAACATCACCGGCCAGCGCGCACGCATGGGCAACGTCGAAACGAAGGTGCGCCTCGCGCCGGCGATCCGTGACGCGTACGCCAAATCCATCGCGCTCGACGGCCGTAACCTCGATGCGCGTGAAGGGTTGATGCAGTATCTGCTCGAGGCACCGGCACCACTCGGTGGCGACAAGGACAAGGCGGCGGAGCAGGCCGCCGCGATCGCGAAACTGAACGTCTACCGTGGACTCGGCGCCAACCTCACCGTCGCGTCGGCGAGAAATGACAAGCCCGCGGCGGAACGCCTGCTGCTCGGTGCCACCACGCAGTTTCCCGACAGCACCATCGGATGGGCCAACCTCTCGGCGATGCAGGCCGATGCCGGGCGACCCGCTGACGCATTCGCCACGATCACCCGCTGGCAGGCTCGCGGTACGCACCCGATGTTTGCGCTGTTCAGCATCGGTCGCACCGCTGCCGTCACCGGGCAGCAACTCGTGCGTGGTGAACAGGCGCTCAAGCAGTACCTGCGGGGGCAGCGTCTTCCCGCCGACCCACCGCTCGCGAACGCGAACTACCGGCTTGGTCAGATCCACGAGAAGCAGAACAGGAAAGCGGACGCCAAGGCAGCGTACGAGTCGGCACTGCGAACCAACCCGTCCTTCCGGGAGGCATCAGTGGCTCTCGATCGCGTGAAATGACCCGGCCGCCGACGATCGTGCTTGCGTCACTCGTCGCAATCGCCGTTCCCGGCGTGCTCTTCGCCGTCACCACCGCGCTCGGCGGCGCGCCCGGTGTTGGCGCCCTGTTCCTGCTGCTGCCGCTCACGGCCTATGCCTGTTACCGCGCGCTCAGGCTCGCGCGCACGGCAATGTTCCTCGCCGCGATCGGTGCACTGGGCCCGCTCTTCGTTGGCGTGATGCTCACCTGGCCCGACTTCGCGAGCGGCGTGCCCTACCTCGCAGGAGCGACCGCAATTTTTGCAGGACTCTGCGGTATGCTTTCACCGACGGCACGCGCCTGGCACGCCACGGAGCGCGCGCACGGGCTGCTCGACCCGTGACTGGCTGACCGACGCGCGTCTGCGCGTCGGTGCCGTCTGATCAGCGGCTGCGCAGCGTTCCCAGTCCGCCGTCCACGCCCAGCGTCTGGCCGGTGATCCAGCTGTTCTGCGGATCGAGCAGAAATGCGATCGCACGCGCCACGTCGCCCGGCTCACCGAGCCGGCCGATCGCGTGCATCGACAGCGACGACTGCTCGGCTGCGGCATTGCCCGTGATCCGGGCGGTGAGCGGCGTGCGGACCAGGCCCGGCGCGACGCAGTTCACGCGGACCTGCTTTGCCGCGTAGCTCGCCGCGGCGGACAGCGTCAGGCTCATGATGCCACCCTTGGCCGCGGCAATGGCCTCGTGATTGGCCAGCCCGATTCGCGCGGCGGCCGACGCCACCAGCACGATGCTGCCACCGGCCGGCTCGGTGTTGTTCATCATCGGTCGCGTTGCAGCCCGCACCAGCGAAAACGCCGAGCGGAGGTTCACACCGAGGACGTCGTCGAACTCCTCGGCGCGCGTGAGATGTGCGGGCTTGAGCAGGATCGATCCGACACAGTTCGCCGCACCATCGATCCGACCGAACGTCTGCACCGCCGTCTCGACCGCGCGATCGATGTCGGCGGCGACCGTCGCATCGACGACGACGGTCGTGGCGCCAAGCTCCGCACCGAGCGCTGCCAGCGCTGCTTCGTTGCGTGCTGCGAGTACGAGTCGCGCGCCATTCGCGGCGAGTTGGCGGGCGAGGGCCGATCCGATGCCACCGGTGGCGCCGAGGATGAGATGTACGGGAGAGGTCATGCCGGGCGAATGGCGGCAGTCCGCCTGCGGTTTCCTCTCGGGCGATGTGGAGAGCGGGCGTCAGGTGCGACGCCGCGCTCCCCGACGGTCAGGGAGACAGCCGCTCGAGTGCCCAGCCGCCGTCCTGCAACCGGTAGCGCAGCCGGTCGTGCAGCCGGCTCTGCCGACCCTGCCAGAACTCCACCTGCACCGGCGTTACCAGAAACCCGCCCCAGTGCGGCGGCAGGGGAGGAGCCGCGTCTCCCGGATATCGCGTTTCCACCTCGCGCACCTGTGCCTCCAGCACGCTGCGGTCCGTGATCACGCGACTCTGCTCGCTGGCCCACGCGCCGATCCGGCTGCCACGCGGACGCGAGTCGTAGTACGCCGCCGACTCCTGCGAAGGCAACTGCTCCACGTGTCCACGGATGCGCACCTGTCGCTCCAGCTCCTGCCAGAAGAACACCAGTGCCGCCTGCGGACGCGCCGCGAGATCCTGTCCCTTCCGACTCCGGTAATCGGTGAAGAACGTGAAGCCGCGTGCATCCACACCCTTGAGCAGGACGATGCGTGCGTCAGGGGCACCGTCGTCGCCGATGGTTGCGATGGTCATCGCGTTCGGCTCCGCGATCTGCGCGTCCGTGGCGTTCGCGAACCAGTGGCGGAACTGTTCGATCGGATCCGCCACCACATCGGTGATGTCGAGCGAGGCGAGCGCGTAGTCGCGCCGCAGGTCGGCAATGGAGCTCATTCGGGCAGATCAGGCGGTGGAAGGTCTGGCGTGCGGCGGCAGGTGCGCGATGACACGGTGCATGCCGCATGCGCGAGCCGCCGTCAGGAGTTCGGCGCGGTCGTGCACCGAGAGTACCCGTGGCAGCAGCAACACGGGACAGCCGAGCATCGCCGCGAGCGTCTCCTGCATGGCGGTCACCGCCGCATCGTCGGTGGCAGCGTCCGACTGCGATGCTGACAACACCACGCCACTGATCGACAGGCCACGCGACTGCACCACCGACGCGAGCAAGCGCACATGGCCAACGGTCCATCGGCTCACCGGTTCCACCAGCACCACGCTCAGCGTCCACCGCGCGAGCAGGTCGAGCATCGTCAGCGACGGCGTGATCGGGTCCAGCACACCGACGGCGTCACTCACCACAAGCACGGTGCGCCCCTCCGACAACCGCTCACGCGCCAGATCGAACGCGGCGCCATGCAGGAGCGTCCCGGTCGCGTCGGCCGCGTGCATGGCGGAACGATCCGCCTCGAGTGCGAAAGGCGTCACCTGGCGCGGATCATCCATGTGCCCTGCCGCCCACCGGATCAATGAGCCACGGCTCCCTGCCTCGCAGGGATCATCCAGTCCCGTCTCGACCGGCACCATGGCGGCCACGTTCGCGCCGTCCGCCGCCAGCAGGACGATGAGCATCGCCGCCGCCTGCGTGGCGGCATCGTCGGGCGTGAGAGCCGTCACGCCGAGGCCCGGAAGCAGTACGGGCAGTTGAGCGTCGGGCGTGGGATCGGCAGTCGTCATCATGCCTGCAAATTCATGCGCGGTCACGCTGCTGCCAACTGCCGCCGCACCACCTCGCTCTACCGCAGGCCGTCGTCAGCCACCCAGCGCCTCACGCCGACGGAAGCAGAAGCCGGAGTACGCGATCTCGTTGGCGCCGGTCACGTAGGCGATCTGCGTGCGCCGAGTGGGATCCTCCCACGAATCCAGCAGCTCGTAGCCGATCGCCTCCATTGACGCCACGACGTCGCCGAAGCGTGCAATGCGGTACGGACAAATCGCAACGCCGATGTTCTGCAGCGTGATGATTTCGCGCTGGTCGTGCGTCGGCGTCTCGTTGATCAGCACCACGCGCGGCTTCCGTGGCTGCGCGGCGAGCAGATCCGCGATCTGTCGTTCGATGTACTGCAGCGAACCGGTGGCGAGCACCACGTCCGCACCCGTCACGTCGTCGAGCTCCGTCGTGAACTCGAGATTCGTCGCGCCCTGCTCCACGGCCATTTCACGTCCCTGCGCCACGACCGACGGTACGTCGCAGACGGTCCAACGCTGATGGCTGCGGAAGTCGAGATAGCGACCGTAGGCGTAGTACATGATGCCGACATGCCCGCCGATGTCGAACAGCTGCGCGGTGTCCTGCATCTCGCGCGACAGCCAGTACAGCGCGGGGTAATCCTTCGGCAGCACGCGCTGCATACGGTCACGATAGAGCGTCGCGGCGCTCTGCACGTCGTAGCCCAGATGCATCGTGCGTGGCGCTGCGATCGTTGCCGCGGTGAACGACGCATGCTCACCGCAGAGGCTCCCGGTGCCGCGCGGGGTCGGGAACGCACGCTCGAAGCGCGCGCGCAGTGTCGCACGGATGGGCGGGAGTGTCCGCAGTCCGTCCAGCGATGTCAATGCGCGAAGTGTTCCGAAATGCACCAGTCGTCCACGTTGCCGCCGTCAGCGTTCCGATCCGGCAACGGCGCCATGGACCCGGTCGTGCTGCGTGAAATTACACCGTGGTCTGCTGATCGACAGCGGCGACTCAGGTCGGTCTCTTCTTCGCAATGACATGGCAATATCACGCGCAATACAACGTGTCGATGCGCGCGAGGCCGCGTCGCACATGCACAGCGGGGCACACGATGTCGTGTGCCCCGCTGTGACTTCAACCCGTGACGCTCAGTGCTCGGCGGCTGCCGGCGCGGCGCTCGCCGGCTTCACGGACGAACCGTGCGGCAGTGCGCCCTTCGCCCGGAACATCGGATCGGTGGGGTCGCGATACGTCGCCTTGTGAATGCTCCAGGCGCCGAACCAGAGTGCGACGGCGACGAGCGTCGTCACGATGGCGTAGGGCCACCCTTCCTTGGTCGGCTCGATGGGGACGTGACGTCCTTCGGAATGGCTGGCCATCTGGCGAATGCTCCTCGTGCGACGGTGTGCCGGGGCCTGTCCGCCGGCAGCAGAAACAATAACACCCACCGGAAGCGCCCGGTGCCCCCGACTGCACCTCAGGCGCTCAGCGGCCCCGTGCCCTCGACCACGAGCATCAGCTGGTCGATCGTGTACGGCTTCGCCAGCAGCCCGTCCACACCCAGCGCCTCCGCCCGGCCCATCATCGGCGAGCCGGGCCCATCGCCCGTGCTCAGCACGTACCGTGTCCCCGTGCAACTGGGCAGCATCCGCATGCGCCGGATGAGCTCCACCCCGTCCATCTCGGGCATGTGGAGGTCGCAGACCACCACGTCGAACGTGAACTGCTCGGCGATGCGCACGGCGTGCATCCCGTCGCTCGCACCCACCACCGCGTGGCCGCGAGAACTCAGAAACCGGGTCAGGAAGCTGATGATCGCGGCCTCGTCGTCCACCACCAGGATGTCCAGCGCCTTCCCGCTCGGCAGCATGTCGCTGTCCATCGTGGGGATGGCCGATTCACCGGTGACATGCTGGTCCTCCGTGTCGTCCGGTGCGCCGACGATGGGCAACCGGACCATGAACTCCGTCCCGCGCCCCAACTCGCTGTGCACGTCCACCACGCCGCCGTGCTCCGTCACGATGCTGTGCACCACGCTGAGACCGAGCCCCGTACCGACCCCCTCTTCCTTGGTCGTGAAGAACGGGTCCCAGATGCGACCCAGCAGTGACGGCGAGATGCCCGCGCCGTTGTCCGCCACCTTCACCACCACGTACGTGTCGCTCTCGGTCTCCGTCGAGATGCGCAGCTCCAGCGGCGCCTGCACCATGGCGCGGGTGCCGCGCATCGCCTCCAGCGCCTGACGCGCGTTGACGACCAGGTTGAGCATCACCTGCTCGAGGCGCGCGGTGTCGCCTTGTACGTAGACCGGCTGTTCCGTCAGCGCGAGCTGCACGCGCACACCGCGCGTGTCCAGCGCATAGCGCTGCGTATCCACGATGTGACGGATCACGCCGTGCAGGTCCACCAGTTCGCTGCGTGTCACGTTGCCCTGCCGAGCGAATGTCAGCAGGTCACGCACCACACGTTCGGCGCGACGTGCTTCGCGGCCGATGGTCTCCAATGCCTTGCGGTCGTCGTCCGGCCACGAGCCGCGCAGCAACAGCTGCGAGAAGCCGCTGATCGCCGCCAGCGGATTGTTCAACTCATGCGCCACGCCGGCCAGCATGTGGCCCAGCGACGCCATCCGCTCACTGCGCCGGAGTCGCTCGTCGCGCCGGTGGCGCTCGGTCACATCTTCGGCGATGCCCTCGAAGACCGGCGGCCCGCCATCCTCGTCTTCGACCATGCGTAACGAGAGCCGCACGTCGATCAGTTCACCGTCGCGCCGGCGCCAGGTGACCTCCACCCAGTCATCGAGCTCACCGTTCTCCGCCGTGCGCACCAGCCACTCATGATCGGAGATGTCCGCGTACACATCCTGTGCGAGATCCAGTGCCAGCAGTTCGTCGCGCGTGTCGTAGCCGAGCAGTGCGAGCATGGCCGGGTTGGCATCGAGCATGCGCTGGTTTCGCTCCGCGCGATACACGCCGTACACCGCCCGCCGGACGAGCGCATCGTAATTCGCGCGCGTCCTCGCGAGCATCTGCTGCGCCAGCCGTCGCTCGCTCATGTCGCGCGTGACGGTGATGTAGCCCGTCACGACGCCATCGTCATCGCGCACGATCGACACGCGCGATTCGACCCAGAGCTGCGTGCGGTCGGCGCGTCGCAACAGCCAGGTGGCGACGGGGAAACGCTCACCGCGCGCGATGCCATCCATCAGGAGCGTCGCGATGGCCCGCTCGTTCTCGCTCATCATCGCCGTGAAGTGCCCGCCGATGAAACGATCCGGCGGCATCCCGAACAGGTCCTCGAAATATGGCGAGGCATACGAGACGATACCGTTGGTATCCATCGCGATGACCGCTGCCTCGAGTGTCTCCGCGAGAATTCGGGACATGTCGCGACCCGCCGCGCCGATGGCATCGAATGCCGCAGGCGTCACGCGCGGCAGGCGCGCGTCCATCACGGTACGGTGTCGAAAGACATATCACCAAACTATACGCACGACGCACACGACTGCGAGGTGCCGCCGCGCACTGCCGACAGATCAATTCAGTCCAATCTCAGCGCGCAGCCAGGAACACGAGATCAGGCGCCACCGGCGCTCGTCGCGAGCGCCGCGTCGATGGCGGCGCGCACCGATGCATCGCCTGCCGGGATCGCACCGGAATGACGCCACAGGAGCCGCCCGTCCGCGGAGATCAGCCACGTCTCCGGAATGCCGACCGCCGCGAACTGGCCGCGCACCTGATCGGCGGGATCACGCCCGATCAGGAAGGTGGCGCCCATCGACGTGGCGCTGGCTGCCACCACCGTGTCGCCGTCGGTGTCGATCGAGACGGCGACCACCCGCAGCCCGCGTGGCCCGTAGGTGGTGTGCAGCGCCTGCAACTCCGGGAACTCGGCTTTGCACGGCCCGCACCACGTCGCCCACACGTTCACCAGCGTCACCGGCTGCCGCGCACTTCCGCCGACGCGCACCGAATCGCCGCTCAGCGTGGCCACGGCGAACGCCGGTGCCGGCGCACCGATCGAGGCGGGTGCGAATGCGGCCGCACTGTCAGTGCCTGGCGCGGGTTTCGACGTGCCGCACGCCGACAGCGCGGCACCCAGCAGCATCACTCGTGCAGATCGCATCGGCGTTCCTCCAAGGGGGGCTGCCCCAGCAGCAGTCGGTTCAGCGCGGGCGGGCGTTCCACCACGCCGAGCCGTAAGGTAGGCAGGGTGTCCACTCCCGGAGAACCTTGCGGACGTCCATTTAGAGACACATACTCCACGTATGGACATCGCGCCGGCGGCACCCCCAGCGGACGCGCACGGCACCACGGCCCTTCGCGACCTGAGTCCCGAACAGGCCCGCCGCCTTGGCGGTGCCGGTCTGCGCACCTTCGTGAGCATCGCCGACGAGTGGCAACTCCCCGTCGCCGCTCGCTGCATTCTCCTCGGTGGCATCGGACCGTCCACGTATCACAAATGGCGACAGGGCGACCTCGGCGTCCCCTCGCGCGATCAGCTCGAACGCCTCTCGCTGCTGCTCGGGATCTACAAGGCGCTCCGGCTGCTCTTCACCGACGAAACCACCGGGCTGCGCTGGCTCCGTGCGGCCAATCGCGACACCGACTTCGGCGGGCAATCGCCGCTCGAGCGCTTGACGCGCGGATCGATCGAGGATCTCTACGCCGTGCGCCGCTATCTCGACGGCTGGCGAGGCAGCTGGCCGTGACCGCGGGCGACGTCCCGTTGGTCAGGCTCCGGGGACGCGCCCACCGGCTGGTCCCATCCCGATTCCCGCCCGTTGGTGTATTCGACCGCGTGGCCTCGCCCGACGACGCGATCGCCGCCATGGAGCTCGAGAGCCTCACCAACGACCGCATCCGGATTGCCATCGAGCGCAGCGCCGCGCTGCCCGACACCGACTGGGTGGTCGGCGTACCCGGCGCCACGCTCGTCATGGCGGCATTCCTGCACGCCGCACCGGAAGGCGGCCGCTTCAACGGCCCGAAGCTTGGTGCGTGGTATGCCGCGCGCGACCTGCAGACGGCGATGCGTGAAACCATCCACCATCACACGCGCCGCCTCGCCGCATCCGACATGGGGTTCGATGCGTCGATCACGATGCGTGAGCTGGTCTGCACGCTCGACGTCCGTCTGCTGGATCTGCGCGGCCGTCACGCCGAGCATCCGTCGCTGTATGATCGGGACGACTACACCGCATCGCAGGCCTTCGGCGAAGCGGTGCGCGCCCGCGGTGACACCGGCATCGTCTGGACCAGCGTCCGCCATCCCGCAGGAGAGTGCGTCGTGATCTACCGCCCGCGCACCCTGCTCCCCGTCATGCAGGGCCGTCACATCGAATACCGCTGGCATGGTCTCGCGGAACCGGAGATCCTGCGGCTCGAGTCCGTGCGCTGATTCCGCAACGGCAACGGCAACTACAACTACCACTGCACATCGCAGAACTGCACGGCCGCGGAACCGAGCGACCGCAGAGCTGCAACTCCTTTAGCGCAAAACGGCGACTGCGCGCAGAACGGCATGGGACACAAACCAACAGCGACGCGACACAGCGCGACTGCCGTACCGTCCCGTCGGAGATCGCTGCCATGCGTGGCCGATTTTTTGGGAACTGCGCTCGCCGTGGCAGTTTCCATTGCCATTGCGCAGCGACGAATCGCGGCGGAAGGTCGAGACGTGAGCGTGTGCCCGAGAGAGCCGTTTCGCGTTCATGCCGTCTTGCGGGCCGTTGCCGTTTCGCGATACGTCGTTCGCCTTTGGCGTGCTGCGGTTGTTCCGTTCAGCGGCCGTGCAGTTCTGCGATGTGCCGTTGCCGTCGCAGTTGCCGTCGTCGCCGCGTAAGGATGTCAGCTCTCACCAGGCAACGGCGTGACTACGAGCACCGCCGTGATCAGCAGCACGAGCAGCGCCAGCAGCAGCTCGATGATGAGCGACTTCCGAAGCGCCGGCACGCCCTCGGCCAGCGCCAGTCGCGGCCCGAGGCGGCGCCAGTTGGTTGCGCCGAGTGCGACGACGATCAGCACGATGGCCGTCTTCACGAGCACGTAGCGGCCCCAGGTCTCGAGCCACAGCTCACGCACGTCGGTCAGCTTGAGCACCGTCGCAATCACGCCGCTGATCAGCACCAGCGCCACGCCCGGCAACGCGACCTGCGGGACCAGCGGCACCAGCAGGCGCAGGCGCGCATCAGCGCGTGCAGCGCGAGCCGGACTCACAATACCATCGCCATTCGGCATCGCCACGCCGAGCAGACCGATCACGCCGATCACGCCCAACCAGAGTCCCGCGCCCGTCACATGCGCAATGTCGGCCGTGACGGCGAGCATCGTGTACGTCTCGCTGCCGATCGCGTGTCCCTGCAGCGCTGGCGTGACGCAGAGCCCAACGCAGGCGAGCGTCGACAGTGTCCAGCGTGCGCGTGAGATGGGTGCGGCCAGCACGAGCGCAAAGCCAGCGACGGCCGCGACGATGGCGACCGTCTGCCAGAGAAATCCGGTGCCCCACGTGGTTGCCGTGAGCAACGGCGACACACCAGCCAGCAAGGGGTCGCCGTCGGCACGGATCGCGAGGAGCTGATCCATCAGTCGCATCGCTGCCGCAGGAATCAACGCCAGCGCTGCGACCACGCCGACGCGCGCACTGTCGCGCGCCACGTCATGTCGTGCGCCGGTCTCTGCGGCGGTGCGGGGAATCACCGCGATGGCCAGCGCACAGGCGCCACACGCCAGCACGGTGGCCACGAACGTCACCCACCGCGCAATGATCCACTCCACGTGCGGGCGTCGGTCAGCGCGCCGCGCGCACGTCGAAGGGGATGACGCCGTTCAGCACGTGGCCGTCTCGCGCCATCGTCCGCCACACCACTTCGTAGTGACCCGGCGCCAGCGCCGCACCGACCGACGCGGTGATCGGCGCATTCGTCGCCTCGGCACGCGCCAGCGGCGCCAGCGCGCGCTCCACGGCTGACGCGCCGGTGCCCGACTTCACCTTGATCGACGTCACGCTCAGTTCCGGCTTCTGCGTGAACCAGAGCTTGATCTGCGTCGGCGGCGCCGTCAGCACGGCGTTCGCCGACGGCTCGCTGCGCGACAGCTTGAGATGCAGCATCGCAGCGCCCGCTGCCAGCGGCGCGCCGACGATCACGAGCGCCAGCAGCGCCCGTCGCATGATGCTGCGCGGGCTCACTGGCCCAGCACCAGCGCGAACACCAGCGGCGCCACGATCGACGCATCGCTCTCGATCATGTACTTCGGCGTGTCCACACCCAGTTTGCCCCACGTGATCTTCTCGTTGGGCACCGCGCCAGAGTACGACCCGTAGCTGGTCGTGCTGTCGCTGATCTGGCAGAAGTAGCCCCACAGCGGCACGTCGTCGCGCTGCAGATCCTGATGCAGCATCGGCACCACGCAGATCGGGAAGTCACCCGCAATGCCGCCGCCGATCTGGAAGAAGCCGAGCGATGCGGTCTTCGTGAGCTCCGTGTACCACTCGGCGAGGTACATCATGTACTCGATGCCCGTCTTCACCGTATGCACGTTCTTCACGTCGCCGCTCATCACATGGCCGGCGAACATGTTGGCCAGCGTCGCATCTTCCCAACCCGGCACGATGATCGGCAGGTTCGCCTCGGCCGCTGCCAGCAGCCACGAGTTCTTCGGGTCGATCTGGTAGCTGTCCTTCAGTTTGCCCGACAGCAGGATCTTGTACATGAACTCGTGCGGGAAGTAACGCTCGCCCGCCTTGTCGGCGGCCACCCACTCTTCCAGCACCACGCTCTCGATCCGGCGCATCGCTTCCATCTCGGGGATGCACGTGTCGGTCACGCGATTCATGTGACGGTCGAGCAGGTCCTGCTCCTGCGCCGGCGTCAGGTCGCGCCAGTTCGGGATGCGCTCGTAGTAGTCGTGCGCCACGAGGTTGAAGACATCTTCCTCGAGGTTGGCGCCGGTGCAGCTGATGCCGTGAATCTTGCCCTGACGGATCATCTCGGCCAGCGAGACGCCCAGCTCCGCCGTGCTCATCGCGCCGGCGAGGGTCACGAACATCTTGCCGCCAGCGGCCAGGTGCGCCGTGTACCCGTCCGCCGCCTCGATCAGTGCCGCGGCGTTGAAGTGACGGAAGTTGTGGCGGAGAAACGCCGAAACCGGCGCGGCAGTCGAAGTGGTCATGGAAGAGGCAGTCGGCGCCGGATCCGGCGCGCGGAATTCGAGTGGGAGCGTGTGAGCGCAGAAACCTAGCCGATCCGGCGCGTCGCGAGACGCGGCGCCGCGCACCCGGGTGTCACCTCAGGCGGGAACGACCTGACTGATGACGGCGATGAAATGGCAGGCGCTGCCTGCCAGCACGAACAGGTGCCACACGGCGTGCGAATACCGCAGGCGCTCGTTGTGATAGAACAGGGTACCGGCGGTGTACGCCACGCCACCCGCCAGCAACCAGATCAGCGACGGTCGCGGAATGTTCATGAGCATCGGCTTGATCGCGAAGATCGCCATCCAGCCCATGCCGATGTACACCAGTGTCGAGAACAGCTTGAATCGACCGGTGAAGAAGAGCTTGAACGTGACGCCGATCACCGCCAGTCCCCACGCCACACCAAACAGCCACCAGCCCACGGGCCCCCGCAGGCCGTTGAGTGCGAAGGGCGTGTACGTCCCGGCGATCAACAGGTAGATGGCGCAATGATCGAAGATCTTGAGCCGTCGCTTCGCCGTCATGTTCGGGATGGCGTGGTACAGCGTCGAGGCAGTGTAGAGCAGCAGCAGCGAGGTGCAGAAGACGATCGCGCTCACCTGCTGGATGCGCGTGCCATGCAGCGTCGCCAGTGTGACCAGAACGGCGCCTGCGGCGGCGCTGGCCAGTGCACCGATTCCGTGCGTGACCGCGTTGACAATCTCTTCGCGATGCACCACCTCGGACGTCAGTATCACTGAAGCATGGGCAGAAGGTCAGTGGGGAAGGCGGGACGAAAAAATAGCTAGCGGACCACGTAGGTGATCGTGCCGCCTGAGGCGTGCGCCGAGCAGTATCCGCCGTACGTACCCGGTAGTGGAACGCTGAAGGTGCGCGAGGAGTTCGCCGCGACACCGAAAATGCCGAGCGTCTGGTATGTGGTGTCTTCGTTCACCACGCGAACCTTGGTGTTCCGGCCTTGCGCCTCGATCACGATGGTGTCGGGTAGCGGGCTGGTCCGCCCCCAGCGGTCAACGACCACGCCGCGGCCACCCCGGGCAATGCGCAGGTCGAGCGCCGGCCGGGGCCAGGCCCACCAGGTGGCACCCGACGTCAGCGCAACCACTCCTGCCATCGCCAACAGGCGGCGCCGGCGCTCACTCACGAACGAGCACGCGCAAGGTGTCTACGCGTGTCCCGCGAAACCGCAGGCGCACCGCAACGGTGTCTCCAGCGGCCAGTGGTGCCCGCAGCCCGTTCGCCATCACGTGCAGTCCCCGTTCGCTGAGCACGGCCGAGTCGCCCGGCAGCACCACCAGTGAGTCGAGCGGGTGCATGCTCGCCATGCCGCCCTCGTCCATTGACTGATGAATGCCGGCGGACCCGGCCACGTCGATGTCGGCGCCGAGCAGCACCAGCGTGTCGGCGCCCGGATTCCGGAGGGTGAAGTAAAGTGCCGACGAGGCTCCCTGCTCAGCCGGGCGCATGTGCGGCATGTCGGCGGAGGGGGCGGCGGCATCATCGCTGGAGGAACAGCCTGACATGCCGATGAGCAGCAGCACGGCGGCGGCGGAGCGGAACCACGGGAGCGGGGCCCTCACAGGAGTGCCCGGATGTCGGAGGAAATCTGCGCCGGCGTCAATCCGGCGCGGTGCAGGAGGCGAAGTCGGCCTGCCGGGTCGATCACGAACACCTGCGACGGATGACTGACCGTGTACACCGATGTGGTGTCTCCAGGCACGCCATCCCGGAACGCCGCCAGCTTCCACTGCTTCAACATGCCGTCGATCTGGTCGCGCGTTCCGCTCAGTCCCGTGAAGCGCGGATGCATGCCTGCGGCATATCGCTGCACCACCGCCGGTGTGTCGCGTTCCGGATCCACGCTCACGAAGACGAACTCGACTTTTGTCGTATCCTGATCCAATTCCGTCGCCGCCTTCTTCCAGTCGAGCAGCGTGGTGGGGCAAATGTCCGGACAGTGCGTGTACCCGAAGAAAACGAGCACGACTTTTCCGCGCTGCGCGCTCAGTCTGAAGGTGCTGCCGGTGCTGTCGGCAAGCTCGAGTACGGGTGCCGCCTCCGGTGGATCGAGCAGGACGCCGTTGAATGCGGGCGCCGAGCACGCCGCTGCCGACACCAGAACTCCAATAGCAACATAGAGATAGCGCATTCGCATTAGACTCCGAGTGGCCTGACGATGCTGTCTTTTTTTCGTCACATCAATTATCATGTAGTTATCAATAACGGTTTCGCAGCAGAGCTCCCCTCTGCCGTCGAGCCCGTCATCACAGAGTGTCGGAGGACGAATGGAACGGAATACCAGGCAGCGTGGAGCGATTCGGCGCGTCTTCAGTGCGCTGCATCGCCCGCTGTCGCCGTCCGAGGTGCTCGAGGCCGCCAAGATGGAAGTGCCGACGATGGGCATCGCGACGGTGTATCGCACCATCAAGACGCTCATGGACGAAGGGGAGATCCAGAGCATCGACATCCCGGGAGAAGCACCGCGCTACGAGATCGCGCATCTGGGACACCATCATCATTTCCACTGCAGGACCTGCGACAAGGTATTCGAGGTGGAAGGGTGTCCTGCGGACATCCAGAAGCTGGCACCGCCGGGATTCGTCACCGATGGGCACGAGGTCATGCTGTTCGGACGATGCACGACTTGCGACGTCGCATGATCTGACGGGCTCGGCACATTACGATGACGGCGGTCTGTTTCCGCGGAGCGCCAATATCGTTCGTGAGATCATGCACGTGTCATCGGCATCAAACGTGCACTCGAGTTCGGTGCGCCGCCTCGCGGCGCTTCACTTCCATGACACGTCCAGGATATATCACATGCGCACAAACATTCGCGCGGTCGCACTCGCCGCTGCCCTGCTCGTCATCGGGACTGCTCCCGCTGCCGCTCAGGTTCGAAAGGGATACTCCGACATCGGCTTCGTGCTCGGCATCGGGGATATCGGCAACGCAAGTCTCGCCTTCGGCGGCCGCTACGAGAACGTCTTCAAGAATCTTCCCGATCTGGGCAACGGCATGCTCGGCTTCATGGTCAGTGCCGACGTCTACACCGTGTCGCGCGATCGTGGCAACATCCGCTACATCCCGATCGGCGCAACGATGAACTACCACTTCCGCATCGACCCCGCGAACAAGGTGGACCTGTTCCTTGGCGCCGGTCTCGGCTTCCGCTCCATCAGCTGCAGCAACTTCGGCGTGAACGATTGTGGCACGAGCAGTGGCCTGTACGTGATTGGTCGCGCCGGCGGCCGCTACTTCCTGAAGCCGAACCTGGCGCTTTACGGCGACCTCGGTCCCGGTGCCTCGACGCTCAACCTCGGCCTGATGTTCAAGCTGCAGTGATCGGTGCACCGATTCCTTGCCGCTTCGTGCGGTGAGGAACCTCACCTGATGCGAAAGGGCGGGCGGTGCATATAATGCGCTGCCCGCCCTTTGCCTTGCTCAAGTCCTGCCGTCGCTCAGCGCGCGTAACGCTTCTTGAAGCGGTCGACACGACCCTGCGTGTCGATCATGCGCTGCTGGCCCGTATAGAACGGGTGCGAGTGGCTGGTGATTTCCATGGTGATGACCGGATACGACTTGCCGTCGGTCCATTCCATCATCTGGTCGCTCGACTGCGTCGAGCGGGTCACGAACGCGAAACCCGACGAGGCGTCCTTGAAGATCACCGGGTGGTACGCGGGATGAATACCGTCCTTCATGGCTGCAGACTCGTCTTGAGGGTCACGCGCCGGGGTACACAGTTTCCCGGCAAGCCTCGAAACGTAGTCAGCCTCCGGCCGTCGCGGGAGGGGGCCGACCGTGACACCGTTCCCGCAGCGCCCGGGGCTCGCCCCACCTCCCCCGCCCGGTTGCCTCGTGCGGGACAGCCTTAATGAGAACTTGATGAGATTTGCATATCAGATGGCGCTCTCACTATAATTTGATACCCGGAGCCCGTTGCGCCCCGTGCAGCGCGTCGCCCGGCGCTGCTTTCGCCCTCTCCCGCGCGGTCGATGGCCATTTCAGTTCGCGTCACGCACATCACGGAAGCGTCGCTCGACATCGTCGGGGCCACGGCGTCTGTCGTGTGTGCGGTGCACTGTGCGGGCGTGGCGCTGCTGCTCGGCATCGCGCCGGTGCTCGACATCGTCGCGCAGCCGTGGGTGGACTGGCTCTTCCTGGGCGCTTCGACGATCGTCGGACTGCTGGCTCTCGTGCCGGGATACCGTCGCCATCGGCACGCCATGCCGCTCGTGCTCTTCAGCGGCGGCATCGCGATCCTGTTCATGGCCCGCCTGCTTCGCATGCCGCCCTCGATGTTCGAGCTGAGCATCGTACTGGTTGCCGCGTCGGCGTTGATCACGGCGCACTGGCGTAATCGCGGCGAACTGCGCTCCTGCCGATGCATCGTCGCATCGGCCACTACGACGCTGCCCCGAGCCTGAACCCGCGTCAGCCCTCGGCTGACGCCCCCGCAACGCGCACATCACCCGGCGCGCCGTTGAGCACGGCGCTGTAGTGCACTGGCAGCGCCGGATCGAGCGTGTCGCGCACACTGCAGTACTTCGTGATCGCCAGTTCGATCGCCCGCTCAGCATGTGTGCGATCCACACCCTCGCCGGTGAGGTGATACGTGAGCGACGCCGCGACGATGCGCTTTGGTGTCGCATCGGCACGCGTGCCGACCGCATCGATCGAAAGCGCCGACAGCGGTGTGCGCCGCTTCGCGAGAATGTCCACCACATCCACGGCCGTGCAGGCGGCGAGCGCGCTCATGACGGCGTCCACCGGGCTCTGGCCCGTGACACCATCGCCATCGAGACGAATCGTGGGGCCGCCGGGCCGTCCGGTGTCGAAGCGTCGGTCGCCGGCCCAGTTCAGCTGAATCGTGGAAACGGCCTTGGTCGGAGGCGTGGTCATGGTGCCGTCGTGGCGAATGGTGCAGTGCCGGTGACGATCGGCGTGCGGACCGCATTGCCGTACTCGGTCCAGCTGCCGTCGTAGTTCTTCACGTCACGGTAGCCCAGCAGGTACGTGAGCGCAAACCATGTATGTGACGACCGCTCGCCGATGCGGCAGTACGTGATGGTGGGGGCGCTCCCGTTGAGCTGGTGTTCGACCTCGTAGATCGCCCGCAGCTCGTCGGCCGACTTGAACGTGCCGTCGCTGTTGGCCGCGCGTGCCCAGGGCACACTGCGCGCACCGGGCACATGGCCGCCGCGCATCGCCCCCTCCTGCGGATACTCGGGCATGTGCAGCTTCTCGCCGGTGTATTCCGGCGACGAGCGTACGTCGACCAGCTGACCGACGGCCTTCACCTGCGCCAGCACGTCAGGAAGGAAGGCGCGGATCGCTGCATCATCCCGTTCCCGTGCCACGTACGCCGACGCGGGATACGTACGACGGTCGCTCACGAGCGGACGGCTCTCGGCTTCCCACTTCATGCGACCGCCATCGAGGAGGCGCGCATTGCGGAATCCGAACAGGTGGAACACCCAGAAGGCATAGGCTGCCCACCAGTTGTTCTTGTCGCCGTAGAACACCACCAGCGTGTCGTCGTCGATGCCGAGCCGGCGGAGCAGCGACTCGAACTGCTCCCGCGAGACGTAGTCACGCATCACGGGATCGTTCAGGTCGGTATGCCAGTCGATTTTCTGCGCGCCGGTGATGTGTCCGAAATCATACAGCAGCACATCCTCGTCGCATTCGAGCAGGCGGATTGCAGGGTCGGCGAGATGGTCGGCCAGCCAGTCGGTGCTGACCAGGACTTCGGGATTGCTGTAGCCACGGCCGGCGATGGCCGGGTCGGCGGCGAGAACTGAAGACGTCATGTCAGAGGTGCGGATATACGGGAACCGAACAGTCGGCTTTTGGGGCGTACCCGTCAGGCGCAGTCTGCGCTCCGGTGCCCTTCGTATCGTCGCGCCAGATGCGCCGTTGCGCCAGTGCGGGCCGGAGATCGCACGATCTGGGTAGCTTGCGGCATGGCCCGTGAATCGATGACCCCACTCTCCAGCTCGCTCGTGCCCGCAGTCTCGGCGGACGCGCTGCGTGTTTCCGGCGATGCGGTGGTGTACCGACTGTACGACGTCGGCTACGAGATCGCGCTGGACGAGGTGCTCGGGTTGCTGGCCACGCAGGCTCCCGCCAGAGTGCGACCTGTCCGCGGCGAGGCGCAGGCCCTGCAGATCCCGAACCCACCGATCACCGTGATCCTCGGCACCGAGGACGTGGTGCTCGGCGGCGAGCGGCTCACGCTCGAGGTGAGCGCGCGCATCTTCGACTTCGGTGTCGTGAGCATGCGGGCGCGGGTGCCGGCGCCTGCCGATATCACTTGGGCCGGTTTCGTCGACTTCGGTGAGGTGCTGGACGGCGCCGAGGTGATCCCGCTGCTGCTGGACACGCACGTGCGGTCGCTGGCGGAGCGTCTCGCCACCTGCATCGAGCGTCCGGCGATCGCCGCGCAGACGGAGGACTACATCGTCTATCGCGTCGCTCGGCTGACCGACGTGCAGGGTACGCAGGCGCTGCCGTCGGTGCTGCATGAACGTCTGCTGTCACCGCTGCTGCTCAACGATCGGCGCACGCTCAGTGCCGACGCGATGCGCGAACTGCTGCCGCATCGCTTCAGCTACACGTCAGAGGACCTCGCCATCCTCACATGGGACAACGCGCTGATCGTCGATCCCTCGCTGGTGGACACGGACGTGCAGTTCATCCTCGAATTCGCGAACGCGCAGCTGCTGGAGCTGCGATTCTACGACGCGACGCTGGATGCCGAGCTGCCGCGGATGTACGACCGCATCGAGGCGGCGCGTCCCGGGGTGCGTGCACTGGCGTTGTTCAACCGCCGGTATGCGCCGGTGCTGGCGGAGTTGCAGCGCACGGTGGCCGACAGCACGGAGCTGGTGGAGCGGGTGGAGAATGCGCTCAAGGTGACCGACGACGTCTATCTCGCGCGCATCTACGGCGCCGCGCTCGAGCTGTTCCGCGGGAAAGCGTGGCGCTCGGGGATCGATCGCAAGCTGACGATCATTCGTGAGACGTACGCCATGCTCAACGACGAGCAGCAATCTGCGCGGAGTGAAGCGCTCGAAGTCGCCATCGTGCTCCTGATCGTGCTCGAGATCCTGCTGGCCATTTTCCGACACTGATCGATGCTGCCTCAGATGGACCCGTACGCGAAGCATGTGCTCGTCTGCACCGGCTCGTACTGCTCACCCGATCGGAGCGGCCGGCGGATTTATTCCGAACTGGCGCGGCTGCTGCAGCGCGAAGAACTGCTCTTCGGGGCTGGACGCGTGAAGCGTGGTGAAACCCCGTGCCTCGGGGTCTGTGCGGCCGGACCGATCGTGGCGGTGTACCCGGAGGGCGTGTGGTACGCCAACGTGGACAGCGCAGTGCTGGAGCGGATCGTCGTCGAGCACCTGAAGCAGGGGCAGGTCGTCGACGAGCACGTGTTTCATCGTCTGGGCGGCGGCGGTTGAGGCGTGTCGCGACGTCGGCGCAGTGCCGTGATCGCTTCGTCCAGCGCGCGCAGGTGGCGGGGCCAGACGTGCCGGGCGTGCTGGCGGAAGTTGGTGAGGGCGACAGGTTCGTCGAGCAGGAACTCCGCCAGCCGACGGTGACCTTTCCGTAAATTGCAGGCGGCACATGCCGTCACTACGTTGCCGCCGGAGCTGTCGCCGCCACGCATTTGCGGCTGCACATGATCGATCGTCAGTGCGGAAGGCGCGAACTGCTCAGCGCAGTACACGCACCGCCACTCGTCCCTCTCGAACACAGCCTCACGTTTCACGATGGTCGAGTTTCCTGATCCCCGGCGGCTGTTCTTCGATGCCGCCCGCAAGCTGATTTACGATCCCGATGCGCCTGCCGGCAATCTCGACGACGTGCAGGACATCCCCCGACTCACGGCTCATACACTGGACACGCTCCGCATGGCACGCACCCGCGAACGCATTCTGCAGAACCTGGAAGAGATGTACAAGGAAGCCTTCGACCGTGCGAGGGCATCCGAGGATCCGTCGCAGCAGATCGCGCTCGACTTCGCCTACCGCCGCGAGCAGCTGTATTTCGAGATCCTGCTCGACCTGCGCGACTCGATGGATCGACGCGGTAGCTGAGTGACCGCAGTGACGTTGGCGCTGGTCAACGGCCGCATTCGCACCGGTGACCCCCGCCGCCCGGTGGCAGACGCTCTCGCCATTGCCGGCACCACGCTCGTGCTGGTCGGATCGAGTGCGGAGGTGCGAAAGTTCGCTGGCAAGGGGCCTCGCATCATCGACATGAAAGGCGCGGCGGTGCTGGCGTTGCCCGATGCCGAGTCGGTGTTGCGGCGCGGCGCGCCCGCGTCGTTCGCGGTGTTCGACGCGGGCACCGAATTCGAGTGCTTCCGCATGCTCGACGGCGAGATCCTCCGCGACGAGTTCGCGTGAACGTCGTCGTGTCGCGTTGCCTGCAGCGGCTGGTGGTAGGCTGCGCCATGCTGATCGGCGCATCACCGGTGCGTGCACAGGCTGGGGTGCAGGGGTGGAGCTTCACGTGGACCATCACGTCGTCGCTCCGCGGACAGACCGTCCCGGCGGGTGAGGTGACCTTCGACGTTGCCGTGTGGAATGGGATCGCGCGCATCACACCACGCGGCGGGCAGGCGGCGACCCGAGCACTGCTTTCCAGCTCCGGGGTGATTCTCGTGAGCGCCACCGACTCGCTGCTGACGGTGCTCAACGATGCGCGTCGCGAAGCACTGGTCGCGTCGCCCGGTGAGCTCTCCGCCATGGGAAATGCCGCCGGGACCATGCAGCTCACGGTGACGGATGTCGCAAGCACGCTGCGCCGTGGTGGAGCGTCCGAACCGATGGCCACGTACGCCACCACACGCGTGACGGTCGACGAGCGTTACACCATGGCCGTGCGTGTGCAGCAGATGCAGCGCGTGGTGCAGGTCACGGAGGAAAGCACGCTGGATCTGAGTGCCGCACTCGGCGCGCGTGATCGCGGCTTCGACGCGTTCTACCGGCTGTTCGTGCGCGCACTCGGCAAGCCGGAGGCCGTGCGCGTGGCGTTGCAGGCGAAGCAGCCCCGCCTTCCCCGTGGTGTCCCGGTGCGGACGCGCGTCGTCACGACGACGGTCACGGGTGCCGACAGCGGACGGGTGGAGTCGGAGGGACGCATGTCGGCGTTGCAGCGCGTGATGGTGGATACCGCCTCGTTCCGCGTGCCCGCTGGCTACCGGATCACCGAGGTGCGGCGGCTGCTGCAGCCGCGGGGCAGGCCGTAGCACTGGTCCGCGGCGGAATGCCCCGGCGGATGGGGGCATAGTGCCACCATCGGTGTGCAACCGGACAGATTGTGGGAGGAGTGCGCCGACGCCGGCGTTGAAACGACAGGGCCTGCGCCCTCATGTCGGACCATCCTTTCCGGAGAGACCCGTGTCCAGAATGCCCCGCCGCGGCGCGCTGCTCGTCGCTTGCTTCACGTTGGCTGCGTGTGCCGGCAAGGAATCAGGAGGCGCCGCCGAGAGTGCCGGTGGTGACGTCGCCACCATGGGTGGCACGATCAGCGGCAGCGGCAAGGGCTTTCGGCTGACGATGTCCGGTACCTCGGAGCGGGCTGCCGCGCCGGGTGCTCCCGCCGCTGCCGGGACACCGACGGCAACGACCACCACCATGCGTGTGCTCGACGGCAAGGCGCGCATCGACTTCGCACGTGGCGCGGCGCCCGGTCTCGCGGAAGGGGGATGGATGCTCGTCGAGCCGGATGGTGGCCGCATGTCGATCGTCGATCCGGCTGCGAAACGCGTCATGGTCATGGACTCACTCGGCAACCTTGCCGGCATGGGCGGCATGGGTGGCATGATGCAGATGACCGTCCGGGACACGTCGTCGCGCGTCGAGGACCTCGGTGCCGGCGAAACGATCCTCGGGTTCGCCACTCGCAAGTATCGCATCACGACGGCATACACGATGGAGATGTCGATGATGGGCCGGGCGATACCGATGCGCACGGAGCAGGTCACGGTGGCGCACGTCAGCGACGAGGCCACGTTGCGCGAAGCGGGCTTCTCGGCGTTGGAAAAGTCATTCGGATCGACGATGGGCGGCATGGCCGGCAACGAGGCCGCCAGCGTCATCAGGATGCTCACTGCCAGCCGGCCGAAGGGATTCGCGCTGATGCAGGACCTCGAATCGCGCATCATCCGCAACGGCGACACCACGAAGACGCGCAGCAGCTACCGGGTGACGGAGCTGGCGCGTGGTGGCGTGGAGCCGGTGGATTTCGTGGTGCCGGCCGACTATGCCCGCACCGATGTCGGCGCGCAGCTGCGCGGCGCACAGGCGCAGGCGAACGACGCGATGAAGAAGTCGGGGGTGTCGGCTGAGCAGATGCAGAAAGCGATGGAAGCGATGCAGAAGATACGTCCCGCAGCGAAGCCGTAGAGCACCGTTGGGTACGAGAGAAGCCTCACACAGTTCACCCTTCAGCGCGACGATATGATGCAACACGGACTGTTCCGGGTTCTTGTGATCGGTGCGCTGCTCGCTCCAGGTGTGTGCACGGCGCAGGCCGTGCCGGACGCGAGTGGCTACCGCATGACGATGGTCGGCTCGACGACGGCGACCGGGATGCTGGCCGCTGCGATGCCGTCCAGCGACGTCACCTATTAGGTCCGGATTCGCGACGGCGTCATGCGAATGGATTTCGCGAAGGACGTCAGTCCCATGATGCGCAAGGGGATGTACATGCTCCTCGACGCGAGCACGATGGGGATGCAGGTCGTCGATACGGTGGCCCGGCAGATCACGTCGATGAACTCGATGGAAACGCTCGCCGCCGTGCAGGGGATGCCCGCGATGACGATGTCCGACACGTCGTCGCAGCTGGAAGATCTGGGACCGGGCCAGACCGTGCTCGGTATTCCCACGCACAAGTATCGCGTGAGCATCCGCTACGCGATGGGCATGGGTCTGGGTGAGGCGGTGGTGTCGGCAAAGGTTGCGACCGTCGCCACGGTCCAGGTCAGCGAGGCCATCACCGCACTCGATCCGGCGTTCGACGCGTTCAGGACGAAGTTCATGACGGACGCGGGCATGCCGCTCGCGGGAACGGCAACGGCACAACTCGCCGCATTGACCAGAGTGCAGCCCAGAGGTTTCGCGCTCATCTCCGAACAGGTGATGCAGATGAGCATGAACGGCAACGAGACGGTCGTGAAGTCATCGTTCCGCGTGACGGAATTTGCGCGCGGCGGTGTTTCAGCAGCCGACGTGACGGTCCCCAGTGGGTTCATCGTGACCGACGTCACGGCTATGATGAAGCGCATGGTCGAGGACATGCGCGAGGACGACGCAGCGCCTCCGCTGACACAGTCAGGAAAGCCGGTCACGCCAGCCAAGCCGACGAAGCCCTGATCACGCATGAACGCCCGGCGCTCGCATCGCGAGGCCGGGCGTTCGTGCGTCGCACGACGACGGTCAGTACGCCACGATTTTCCGATACGCCTGCCGGAACGTCTCCTGCTGCGGCAGCGTCGCATCTTCGAGCTGCGGCGCATAGCCGACGAAGGTGTCGGTACTGGCCACACGCATCACGGGCGCATCGAGGTATGCGAAGCACTCGTCGGCGATGCACGCGGCAATCTCGGCGCCGTACCCCCACGACTGCGCATCCTCGTAGCCCACGATGACGCGGTTGGTCTTCCGGATGCTTTCGAACACCGTCTCCTTGTCCCACGGCGACAGGGTGCGAAGGTCGATCACTTCCGCACTCACGCCTTCGTCCGCCATCTGGTTGGCGGCGGCGAGGGCGCGCTGCACCGTGGCACCGTAGGTCACCACGGTCACGTCGGTGCCGGCGCGCGCGATGCGGGCCTTGCCGAAGGGGATCATGAAGTTCGGGCCCGGATTCATCGCCTTGTTGTACGTTTGGCGATACAGGTGCTTGTGCTCGAGGAAGAGCACGGGGTCTTCGCAGCGGATCGCCGTGCGCAGCAGGCCGCTGGCATCCAAGGCGTTGCTCGGGCAGACCACGCGCAGGCCGGGCGTGTGCGTGAACAACGACGCGCCGGTCTGCGAGTGATACACGCCGCCGCGGATGTAGCCGCCGTACGTGGTACGGATCACCATCGGCGAGGCGAAGGCGTTGTTGGAGCGCCAGCGCATCGTGGCCACCTCGTCGCGGATCTGCATGAACGCCGGCCAGATGTAGTCGAAGAACTGAATTTCGACCACGGGCTTGAATCCGCGCATGGCGAGGCCGATGGCGCGACCGATGATGTTCGCTTCGGCCAGCGGCGAGTTGAAGACGCGGGCGCTGCCGAACTCCTTCTGCAGGCCGTGCGTGACCTTGAATACGCCACCCTTGCCCTTCACGGTCTCCAGCGCCTCGACACGGCTCGCGTCGGCCACGTCCTCGCCGAACATCAGGATGCGCGGGTCTCGCCGCATCTCGTCCTTCATGCAGGCGTTGATCAATTCCACCATGGTGGTCTCGCTGCCGCTGAACTGCGGATCATCCTCGGTGTCGAACTGCTCACCGGTCGGGTCCACGTCGGGCGAGTACACGCCGTAGTACACCGTGCTCGCATCCGGCTGCGCGGCAGCGAGGGCGTCGTCGGTGGCCGTCAACAGTTCGGCCTCGACGCCGTCGGCGATGATCGCCAGCTCTTCCTCCGTGGCGAATCCGTTCTGCTGCAGCCATGCGGGGAACGTGCGGAGCGGATCACGTTCCGCGTCAGCCTCGCGTTCCGCGGCGGGGCGGTACATCGTCTCGTCGTCGGACAGCGAATGTGAGTACGGGCGGATCACCTTGGCGTGCACGAAGGCCGGGCCATTGCGTTCGCGGGCGTAGTGCACGGCGCGCTGCATCGCTTCGTAGCTGGCGATCAGGTCGCAGCCGTCGACTTCCTGGACGTAGAGACCCGGGAATCCCTTCACCAGTTTCGAAATCGAGCCTCCGGCGGTGTTCACCTCGACCGGCACGCTGATCGCATAGCCATTGTCTTCCACCAGGTAGACGATCGGCAGCTTGAGGTTGCAGGCCGTGTTCAGCGACTCCCAGAACTCACCCTGCGAGGTGGTGCCGTCGCCGGTGGTGACGAGGGTCACCTCATCGGTCTGGCTGCCGTCGAGCAGGCGGTTCCGCATGCTGCCTTCGGCGGTGCCGACGGCCTGCAGGAACTGCGTGCCGGTCGGCGACGAGGTGGACACGATGTTGAGTGCCGTGCTGCCCCAGTGGCTGGGCATCTGCCGTCCGCCGGAATTCGGATCGCGGGCCGCGCCGACGGCCGAATAGAGCATGTCCACCGCCGTCATGCCGAGCTGCAGGCAGAGGGCGCGGTCGCGGTAGTAAAGATAGAACCAGTCGTGGCCGCCCTTCAGCACCGTGCCGGCCGCGGTCAAAATCGCCTCGTGTCCGGCGCCTGAGATCTGGAAGAAGATCTTGTTCTGGCGCTTGAGCTGCACCTCCTTGTCGTCGACGCGACGGGAGAGGAGCATAGTGCGCCAGGCGGCAAGGAGCTGATCGCGCGACAGTCCCGCGGTATATGTCTCGGACGTGGCCAGGGAAGTCATCCCGTGTCTCGGTCGGAAGGGAAATCGACCCGCGCGCGGCGCGGCGCGCTGGGTTGTGTGGCTGCGGATCAGGCCGTGTCCCGGCGAGCGGCGCAACGGGTGGAATCTAAGCGTCGTGTCCCGCTGGACCTACGGGCTGGCGCGGCACCTGCACTGCGACAACTGGTCAAGCCTCTGTTCGCACCGTCTCTTCAGGGGAGAGGGGCGTGACGCCGTCGCCCCCGTATCGTATGGCTGGGGCGACGCACGATCGCGTCACGGTGCATCACTCAACGTTCCAACCGGTATCCGCCACGTGTCATCGCATTGCGTGTTCTGTGACCTGATGAAGGGCGCAGGTGAAGTGTCCATCTGCTATGAGGACGCCGACGCCGTGGCGTTCATGGACATCCAGCCTGTGAACCGTGGCCACGCGCTGGTCGTGCCTCGCGAGCACTACGCCTCGCTCGAGGACATTCCGGGACCCCTTGGCAAACACCTGTTCGACGTGGCGTGGCGGCTTGGCGAGGTGATCCGTGACGTGACGCGATGCGACGGCATGAATCTGCTCGTGAGCAGTGGCAGCGCGGCGGGTCAGGACGTGTTTCACTATCACGTGCACGTCATTCCCCGCATGCATGGCGACGGATTCGACGTTCCGCTCCCGTTCGCGGGTGGCGATCCGACATCGCGCCAGCGTCTGGACGCGACGGCCGCGCAGATCCTGACCGCGCTGCACGATCCGATGCGCATCCGCGAATCGGCGATTCGTCACGCGCGCCGGAGTACCGACACGGAGTGAGGGGAGCGGGCCAAGGATTTGGTCGAGGGATACTCGGGCGAAGGACTGCGTCCCTCATGATCTGGGGCAGGGATTCCTTTCCTGTTTACTGCGTCTTCCGTCCCCTTGAACTGGGGCAGGGACTCCGTCCCCTTGAACTGGGAGGCAAGGGGCAAGGACTCCGTCCCCTTGAACTGGGAGGCAAGGGGCCGGGGGCAAGGACTCCGTCCCCTTGAACGGGGCCCAAGGACGCCGTCCCCGTGAACGGGGCCCAAGGACTCCGTCCCCTTGAACGGGGCCCAACGGGGGCAAGGACTCCGTCCCCTTGAACTGGGGCAAGGACTCCGTCCCCTTGAACGGTCCCCTTGAACTCTGGGGCAAGGACTCCGTCCCCTTGAGCGGTCCCCTTGAGCGGGCCCCACCGTCTCGGCCCCAAGGACTCCGTCCCCTTGCCGCGGTCCCCTTGCCGCGTCCCCCCCGTGCCGACCCGTCACACCAGCCCGACACACCGGTGACCTGACCGATGCACACCGGCCCTTGCGCTGGATGACGCCACCCGGCAATCGTGTTGCTCAGACGCACGTGCACAGGGGACGTCATCGGCCAACGAGGGCTTTGGATGATTCGTTCGGGACTGCGCTTCGGAGATTGTCTGGGGAAGGCGGCATGAGCGCCTTCTGGCACCACCACCACCTGCGGCGCCCGATCGGCCGCGCACCACGTTGCGGCGAACGTTGTGAACGCCGCGACAGCCTCGCTCCCGCTGTCCGGCGCGCCCTCAAGACCGCCGCCTACCGCGACTGCGATCACCACTGCGTCTACTGCGGTTGGGTGATGCCCTTCGCCGACGCGACGCTCGATCACGTGCAGCCGATCGCGCGCGGGGGCCGCTCACAACCAGGCAACCTCGTGGTGGCGTGCGGACCATGCAATCGACTCAAAGCGGACCTGAACCCGCAGGAGTTCTTCGCGCGATTTCCCGGTGCCGGCGAAAACTTCATGCGCTATGCGCGCGCGGTGCACCGGCAGCTCAAGCGCTCGGCGCGACGTGCGGTCAGTCTCGCGTGGGCGGATGCCGAAGCGGCGTAGGTCTGCAGGCGCTGGCTGAACTGCGGTCGCAACACCAGGAAGCGCAGCGACACGGAGGCACCGTGAATCGCCGGGTTGGTCAGCGCACCCTGATCGCTGACGCCGGAATCCGCTGCATCGTCGCCGCGAGTTCACGCACGAGCTCACCGAAGTGCAGCGTGGGACGTCCCCATGCGCGGCCGTCCACTTCGATCACCGCGCCGTTCCTCACCGCACGCAGATCACGCCAGCCCGGCATCGCACGCATGCGCGTGAGCTGCGGCGTTCCATCTTCGCGATGGCCGGTGATGATCACGTCCGGATCGCGCGCCAGAAACACCTCGAGCGACAGCGTCGGAAACTCACCCTGTACATCGGCGAACGGATTGTCGGCACCGACGACGCTGATCAGCTCCGCCATGTAACTCTTTGCAGCAGAGATGATCACTGGTGACTGGCTGATCACGTACACGGCTTTCGGACGCACACGTCGCGGCACCTGCTGCTGCACCGCACGCAGCTCGGCGCGCAGTGCATTCGCCGCAGCCGCAGCTCGCAGCGACATGCCGAGCAACGCACCGAGATCGCGCACCGTCGCAAACAAGGCGGTCGTGTCCTTCGTCTCGACGAGATAGACCGGCACACCCGCCGCCCGCATCTGATTCACGACGGCCGCATTCCGCTGCCCGTTCCAGGCGATGAACAGATCGGGACGCGCCGACAGCAGCGTCTCGATGCTCGGATCGAGACCACCACCCACGTTGACGGCCTTCGCCACTGCGCTCGAAGTGTCGTACCGTGTGCGCGCTGCAATCCGGTCGGCTGCGCCCAGTGCGACGATGATGTCCACGGCCGATCCCACCAGCGACGCAACGCGTTTCGCCGGCGTCTTCACCGTCACGCGCAAACCAGCGCCGTCACGCACCGTCACGGCTTGCGCCTCCGCCGTCACACTGATCAGCATCGTCGCGCAGAAGGTGGCGATGCTGCGATACCACTGCCGCATGATCAGTAATCCACCGGTCGCAGGTAGCTCTCGCCGATGGCCGTGGGGCCGATCAATGCCACCGTCGGCAGACGACGCTTCCAGTGCGTCGACTCCAGCCGGCGACGCACGATCTCCACGTCGCGTGCATCGAAGCCGCGCGCCACGAGTTCCTGGGGCGTCCAGCCGTTCAGCATCCAGTTGAGCAACTCGTCAGCACGCGCGTAACTGATGCCGAAGTCGCCTTCGTCGGTCTGACCCTGAATCAGGTCGGCCGATGCGGGCTTGTCGATGATCTCCGGCGGCACACCAAGATGCCGCGCCAAGGCCCACACCTGCGACTTGTACAGATCACCAAGCGGGTTGATCGGTGGTGAATCGTCGGCGTGCCACGTGTAGTAGCCGAACAGCCGCTCGGTCTTGTTGCCGGTACCGAGTGGCACACCGCGATGCTTCGCGCTCTGGTCGAAGAGCGTGATCATGCGGGTCCTCGCCATCACGTTGCCACGGCGAGCGGGATCGGCATCGGGCTCATGTTGCAGGTAGCCATCCACGGCAGCCGTGATTTCCATGTCGCGGGAGCCGATGCCGAGCGCGTCGATGACGAGCTGCGCATGGGCGAGGCTGTCAGCACTCGATGACTTGTAGGGCATCCGAACAGCCAGCACGTTCTCGGCGCCCAGCGCGCGCGCCGCGAGATACGTCGTCACCGCGGAGTCCACACCGCCCGACAAGCCGATCACTGCCTTCGTGAATCCGCGGCGCGCCATCTCGTCGCGGATGAACTGCACCAGCCACTGCTCGACGAGTGGTGCATTGATCTCGAGTGGCGCAGGGCCACCGGAAATGCCGGTGACGCCGCTGGCCTGCGTCGTTGCCGCTGCAGGCGCCGTAGTGACTGGCGCGACCGGCTCGTCGGCCGCGTCGTAGGCGAGCGCAAAGGGCGCGCGGCTCATCGCGGCGTCGATATTCTGCGTCAGGTGCGGCCACGCATGCGCCACGTCACTGAGCAGCGGCGCATCGGCACGTGCCCGCACGAGATCGCGGAGGTCGCAGGTGAGCACCGCCATCGCCGGCGTGAACAACGGCAGCGTGTGCCGCACGTCGCCGTGCGGCCCGCAGATGATCGAACTCCCGCTGAACATCTTGCCACCCTCGCTGCCGACGAGATTGCTCAGCGAGACGTACATGCCATGCTCTTCGGCGATGTCGCGGATCAGCCGCTCCCACCGATACACGCTGGCCGGGCCGCCATTTTCATCGGTGCGCGGCCACGGCCCACGCGCCGGCGCTGCCGACGAGACGAACACCACCTCGGCGCCATCCAGCGCGGCGATCGTGCCGGTGATGGAGTGCCACGCATCTTCGCAGACCAGCATCGCGGCGCGACCCCAGCGGGTGTCGAACGCACGGATCTCACGACCGGCTTCGACGAAGCGCGCCTCGTCAAAGAGTCCGTACGTCGGCAGGAAGTTCTTCCGATGCACGTGCACGACGACCGGTTGTGCACCTCCGAGGGTCACGTACATCACACTGTTGTACAGTGTGTTCCGCCAGCGCTCGTAGAATCCGAGCACCACGTCCAGCACTACGCCCTCGGGGGCGATCCGTGCGAAATCGTGGTGGAGATCGGCGGCGAGCGTGCCGGCGGTCACGGCCAGATCGCGCACACCGCCTTCGAGGAAGTAGCCCGTGAGGGCCGTCTCCGGGAAATGCAGCACGTCGGGACGGGGATCGCGCGCGATCGCCTCGGCCATGAGGCCGGCGATCTGCGCGCGGTTGGCGGTGTAGTTGGCCTTGGCGGGCCGGAACTGCGCGAGGCCGAGGCGAAGCAGGCGTGGCATCCCTGAAAACTAGGGCACTCCGGAGCTTTGCGATGGCCGTCCGGAGTGAGCCCTCCCATTTCCGATAGATTCCACTCGTGACCCGCACCCGACTCACCCCGCTCCTTGCCGCCGGCATCCTGCTGGCTGATCCCCTCTTCGCCCAGCGGGGCGATCCGGCGGCGATCATCCCGCTGCCGCAGTCGTCGGTGGTGCTGGCCCGCGATGGGTCGGTGATCGGTGAGTTTGGGAGGCAGGTGCGGACGAGCGTCAGCATCGGTTCGCTGCCGCGCTACGTGGCGCAGGCGTTCGTGGCGGTCGAGGACAAGCGATTCTACCAGCACGACGGCGTGGATCTGGTCGGCGTGGCTGCGGCCATGAAGGACGCCGTGATGGGCGACGCGCGCGGTGCGAGCACCATCACGCAGCAGCTCGTCGGCAACATGCACCCCGACATCATCGACCGTCGCGATGGGTCGATCGGACGCAAACTCCGCGAGCAGACGGCCGCGCGCGACATGGAGAAGCGCTACGGCAAGGCGCAGATCCTCGAAGCGTACCTCAACACGATTCACTTCGGCCATGGCTGGTACGGTATCGACGCCGCCGCCCGGCACTATTTCGGCAAAGCCGCCGCGCGCCTGACGCTTCCCGAGGCCGCCACGCTGGCCTCGATGCCGAAGGGCCCCGCGCTGTACGATCCGCTGCGCTATCCGGATCGCGTGACGCAGCGCCGCAATACGGTGCTCGCGCTGATGGCCGAGCAGAATTACATCACCGCTGCCGACAAGGCGCGGGCGCAGTCGGCACCGCTGGGCGCATCGCGCAGCGTGATCGACGAGAGTTACAAGTACATGGTGAACGTCGCGCGTGTGCAGGCGGAGCGCGGTGGCGTGAACGTCGGCGAGGGCGGATTCCGCGTATTCACGACGCTCGATCCGGTGCTGCAGCGTGCGTCGGCGACGGCGCTGCGTGAAGTGGTGGGCAGCGCCGAGACGCCGCGACGCAAGCCGAAGAAGGGGGCGGCGGCACCTCCGCGCGCAGGCACGCTGCAGGGCGCCCTGGTGATGCTGTCACCGCTCACGGGCGACGTGCTGGCGCTCGTGGGCGGCAAGGACTTTTCGGTGTCGTCGTTCGATCGTGTGATCGACGGGCGCCGCCAGCCTGGGTCGAGCTTCAAGCCGTTCGTCTACGGCACGGCGCTGTTGCAGGGCATCCCAGCCAACACGATCGTGCAGGACACCGCGCTCAACATCGTGCTGCCCACCGGCAAGACCTACGCACCGGACAACTCGGACGGCAAGTTCCTCGGCCCGCTGACGATGCGCGAGGCGCTCGTGCTGTCGCGCAATCCGGTGGCGGTGCAGCTGGGCATGCAGGTCACGATCGACAGCATCGCGGCGTTGTCGAAGCGCATGGGGCTCGACGCCACGATTCCACCGTATCCGTCGAGTGCGATCGGCACGGCCAGCGTGCGTCCGCTCGACATGGCGGCGGCCTATGGCGCCATCGCGAATGGCGGCTCGGCGGTAAGACCCCGCTTCGTGCAGCGTGTCGAGGACCGCGCCGGCCGCACCGTCTGGACGCCGCGTATCGCCGCGCCGCAGTACGCGCTCGACACGCGCGTCGCCTTCGTGTTGCGCGACATGATGCGCGATGTCGTGGATCGCGGCACGGCCACGTCGGTGCGCCGCTATGTGTCGAAAGACATTCCAGTGGCCGGGAAGACCGGCACCACCAACGGCAGCACTGATGTGTGGTTCGTCGGCATGACGCCGGAACTGGTGGGCGCCGTGTGGGTCGGCTACGACACGCCGAAGCCGATTGCCGGTGGTCAGGCAGCGGGCGGCACGGTTGCGGCGCCGATCTTCGGACGTGCGGTGCAGGCGTACTACGCGGTCAACAAGTCGACGTTGCCGTGGACGCCGCCGCCGGGCGTGGTGTCGGTGGAGCTGGATCGCGACACGGGCATGCCTGCGACGGAGGCCACCATCCCCACCAAGCGCTACACCGAGTGGTTCGTCGCCGGTACGGAGCCGGGCGCGATTCCGGTGGATGTGTGGAGATTGCTGGAGCTGGGCGGTATTGGGCGGTAGGTGCTCTCTCGGTGTCGAGGTGTTCGGGTGGGAACATCGCCCTGACGATTGGCGCCACCGTGCTGGTCTCGTTGCTCCGCGACATGGTCGCCGGACGCCGACATCGGTAACACCCAGTGGATCAGTCTCGTCGGTGGTGGTGCCGCGTCGATCTACGGTGGTGTCCAGCTGAGCCGCAGTGCGCAGGCGTTTTCGCGTGCGGTGTGGCTGTACAACCGGGAGATCCCGCGCTGACTCACGTCCCCCCGTACCACTCGTACCCCTTGTCACTCCAGTACCCGCCGTTCGCCCGCGGCAGCACGACGATCTTCGTGAGGTACTTGGTGTTCTTGTATCCCAGCTTGATCGGACCGTGCACCCGCGCGGGTGCGCCGTAGCCTGGGCTCAGCGGACGGCGGTCCTTGGCCAGCACCACCATCGTCTGCGGATGCAGCACGCTCTCGATGTCCCAACTCTCGTGATAGCCGTCGTCGAAGCTCATGAAATCGACGGCCGCGGCATCGGCAGCGGGTTGCACTGCGGACAGCAATGTCGACATCGGCACGCCAGTGAAATCCGCAACGGCGTTCCAGCCTTCCACGCAGTAGTGCGGCACACGCTGCGTCACGGTCTTCATCGCCGTCAGGTCGTCGAACGTGAACGTCCGAGGCGTCTTCACGGCACCACTCACCTCGAGTCGCCAGACGCCCATCGTAGCTGCGTTCCACACGGGCACCGTCGAACTCACCCAGTACGTGGGAAAGCGAGCGCCAGCCGGCGCGACTCCGCTCGTGCGTGAGGCGGTGGTGCGTCCGAGCAGCCAGCGCTCGAACTTTTCGTTCTGACGCGTCGCCAGGGTGAGCAGCGACCGCGCCGACTCCGGCCCGCTGCTGTTGCACGCGGCCAGAACCGTCGCGCTCAGTCCGACGGTCGAGAGACGCAGGAAGCTCCGGCGGTCGAGACGCCCGGCGTCGCGCGCACGCTCGATGGTTTCATCGGCGCGCCGCAGAATTTCGCGATGCGTGCTCACTTCGGCTCCTCCGCACGTGCCGGCGCCAGGTTCACGAAGGGCCGCGCATTGCGGGCTTCGGGCGAGAAACGTTCGTCGTCATACCCGCCAGTGGTCATCGCACGCAGCGCGTAGGGATCCACGGCAAACACCATCACGACATGCACGATCACCAGCACGCCGAGCAGCAGCATCGCCACGAAGTGCCACCACCGCGCGAGGTAGTAGCCGCCCATCAGGTCGGCCATCCAGCCCAGCGACACCGGCTTCCAGATCGCGATGCCCGTGATCACCGACACGACGCCCAGCACGATCATCGTCGAGTACGCGTACTTCTGCAGCGCGTTGTGCTTGCCCTGCACCGGATGCCGCTTGAGCAGGCCCAGATAAAATCGCGCCATCGTGACGGCATCACGCAGCGACCCTTTCAGCGGTGCCAGTTCACGCCATTCGCCGCGCAGGAACAAATAACCGAGGTACAGCACACCGTTCGCCACCAACAGCCACATCATCGCGAAGTGCCAGTGTCTCGCGCCTCCAAGCCAGGCACCGAACGTGAACCCGTCGGGAATCGGCGTCCCCTCCCACGGCCACCACGGAAAGGTGTGTCCCTTCGGCGCGAAGGCCGGATACGCATTGAAGATGCGCAGCCCCGATGCGCCCATGATGACCAGCGCGAAGGCACTCACCCAATGTGTGATGCGCACGATGGGATGGTGTCGGGCACGCGCCGACTGCGGCACTCCGTGCGGGGCGCGTGGATCACGGTCTGCAGCCGCAGGATCGGTGGGACGCTGCACCAGGGACTCGTCGGACATCGGTCGTCACTCCGCCATCGGGGGCTGATCGGCTCAGGTGCTGCAGGTGCTGCAGGTGCTGCAGCTGCCGGGCATATCAGGACCGCCCCGAATCGGTTCCACGCGTCCTGTGACACGCCGAACGCCCCGCCGGAGTGCTCCGGCGGGGCGTTCGTATGAATAGATGGGCCGGGCTTACAGCGCCGCAAGCTCCCGCTCGATCACCTTCTCCACCTCGGTCTGCGGCACCAGCGCCACCTTCAGCACATCTTCCAGCGTCTGCACCGGATGGAAGGTCAGTGTCTGACGCACTTCGTCCGGCACGTCCTCGAGATCGGCCTCATTTGCCTTCGGGATGATCACGTGGCGAATGCCCGCGCGATGTGCACCGAGCACTTTCTCCTTGATGCCACCGATCGGCAGCACCCGGCCACGCAGCGTGATCTCGCCAGTCATCGAGACGTCTCGGCGCACGGGACGACCACTCATCTCGCTCACCAGCGCCGTCGCGATCGCGATGCCAGCGCTTGGACCGTCCTTCGGAATTGCACCCGCAGGCACATGGATGTGCGCTTCGACTGCGCCCAGCCGGCTGGCAGGAATACCCAGCAGCGCCGCGTTGTTGGTGGCATAGGTGAAGGCCGCACGCGCGCTCTCCTTCATCACGTCACCCAGCTGGCCGGTGAGGATCAGTGACACGGGACCACTCACGCCCAGCCCGTCGGTGATGGTCTCGACCACCGTCTGCACGTCGCTGCTGCGCGTCTTCGTGCCGGGACGACGCACCGACGCCTCGACGAACATGATGTCGCCACCCATCGGCGTGTAGTACATGCCGTTGGCGATCCCGACGGCATCGGTCTCGCTGATCTTCTCCGGATGCACGCGCGGACGACCGAGCAGATCGCGCACGTCGCTGCTGTCGATGACGGTCGGCACCTGCGCCGCGTCGTCACCACCCACCGCCAGCTTGCGCGCGATCTTGCGCGCGACGGCACCGATCTGACGCTCGAGCTGACGCACACCGGCTTCACGCGTGTACTGCGTGACGACGGTCATCACCGCGTCGGGTGTGAGCGAGATGCCCGCCGTCTTGAGCCCCGACTCGTCAAACTGCCGCGGCACGAGATACTGCGTGGCAATGCCCGCCTTCTCCTTTTCGGTGTAGCCGCTGAACTCCACCACTTCCATGCGATCCAGCAGCGGACCGGGGATGTTCTGGATGAAGTTCGACGTCGCGATGAACAGCACTTCGCTGAGATCGAACGGCACGCCGAGATAGTGATCAGTGAAGCTGTTGTTCTGCGCCGGGTCGAGCACCTCGAGCAGTGCGCTCGCCGGATCGCCCTGGAAACCGGTGCCCAGCTTGTCCACTTCGTCCAACAGGAACACGGGATTCTTCGTCCCAGCGGCCTTCATACCGTTGATGATGCGACCGGGCATCGCACCGACGTAGGTGCGGCGATGACCGCGCACGTCCGCCTCGTCGCGCACGCCACCGAGTGCGATGCGGACGTACTCGCGACCGAGCGCACGCGCGATCGACTTGGCGATGGACGTCTTGCCGACGCCCGGAGGACCGTTGAACAACAGGATCGGGCCGCGCGCCATCGCGCGCGACTTCGCTTCCTTGTTGTCCGTGATCGGCTCGGCGTTGGCCGGCGCGGCCTCATCATCAGCGATCACTCTGGCAACCGGCAGCTCGCCCGTCTGCTTGAGTTCTGCTTCGAGCTGCTTTGCACGCAGCTGACGCACGGCCAGGAATTCCAGCACGCGATCTTTCACGTCGCCGAGGCCGTAGTGGTCCTCCTCGAGCACCGTGACGGCGTGATTGAGGTCGAGCTGATCGTCGCTGCGCGTGTTCCACGGCAGCTCGGCAATCGATTCGAGATAGGTGCGAATGACCTGCGCCTCCATGCTCTCGCGACCGGCGCGCTCGAGCCGGCCGAGCTCACGCTCCACCTCCTTCTGCGCCTCCTTCGGCAGCTCGAGTTTGGCCAGCTTCTCGCGCAGCGCCTCGACTTCCTTGCTCGAGTCGTCGTCGCCCAGCTCCTTCTGGATCGCCTTGAGCTGCTCGCGCAGGAACATCTCGCGCTGACGGTCGCCGAGCTCCTCCTGCACCTGATTCTTGATCTCTTCCTGTGCGGAGAGCATGCCGATCTGGCGCTGTACGTGCACGAGGACACGACGGATGCGCTCTTCGACGCTGAGCGTTTCGAGCAGCGCCTGCTTCTGGGGCACGTCGACGTCGAGGTAGCCGGCGACGAGGTCGGCGAAGCGACCAGGCTCCGTCACGCTGTCGAGGACCTGATGCACCGCCTCCTCAGGCAGCCCGCGCTTCTCGCCCAGCTCCGTGGCGCGCTCGCGCGTCTCGCGATGCAGCGCCTCGAAGGCAGGATCCTTCGGGTCGATCGGCTCCATGTCGGCCGTCGGCACGACCACTGCCGAAAGGAATCCGTCGGTCTTGGAGAACTGCAGCGCCGTGGCGCGGGTCTCGCCCTGCAGCAGCAATTGCACGCCGCCCAGGCCGCGCTGGATCTGGCCAATGCGGGCGATCACGCCCGTGGTGTAGAGGACGTCGCCCGACGGCTCCTCGGAGGTGTCGCGCTGGGCGACGGCGAAGACGAGGCGGTCGCCCTTGAGCGCCGTCTCGATGGCACGCAGCGTCCCGGGTCGCCCAGCGGCGATCGGGGCGGTGAGGCCGGGGAAAATGACCTGCCCTCGCAGGGGCAGGACGGGCAGGGTCTGACGTTCGGCCATGACGGCTGACTCCGGGCACACGGGGACGTCTGGCACGGCGACCCCGAACACGATACGGACACGACCTGCGGAATTCTGCCGGGCCGCCACTCATGCCAGAGCGTACGGTCCACGATGAAGCTGGTCGCGTCACCTGTCCTCCCTTCTTGCAAGGCCCGGGCACACGTCGTCGTGCCACATCGGCATCCCGATCCAAACTTTTCCAGCCGACGTGGCGTAGGGGATGCCAACGGGTCAGTCTCACGGCCGACCGGCGACGAGAAACCGATCTCCCGGTCCTTTCGTCATGCTGAGTCTGCCGCCGAGCCCGACCACGACTCCTTTGGGTGGGTGCGGGATGCTATCCTACGTCGCTGTCAACTCCGTCACTTTTCGCCGGTCCCACGTGCCTGATCCGGTAGATGCTACCGCCGACACCGAACTGCTGGCGCGAGTCGAGCGTGCCCTGGCCCCTCAGTATGAGGTGGAGGGAGAGCTCGGCCGCGGCGGCATGGGAATCGTCTATCGTGCCAGAGACACGCGGCTGAAGCGTGCGGTGGCGGTGAAGCTGTTGCCGCCGGAGCTCGCCTACCGTACCGAGATCAAGTCGCGCTTCCTCCGTGAAGCGGAGATGTCGGCGCAGCTGTCGCATCCGAACATCGTGCCGATCTATTCGGTCGATGAAAAGGATGGCCTGGTGTATTTCATCATGGCCTGCATCGACGGCGACAACCTCGGCAAGCGCATGGCCATGCAGGGGCCGATGCCCGTGGCCGACGTGCGCCGCATCCTGCGCGAGGTCGCCGCGGCGCTGGCCTTCGCGCATGCGCGCAAGTTCATCCATCGCGACATCAAGCCCGACAACATCCTGATCGACAAGGATGACGGGCGCGCGATCGTGACCGACTTCGGCATCGCCCGCGCCGTGCAGGACGGTGCCGAAACGCGACTGACCGCCACCGGCATCGCGATCGGCACGCCGGCGTACATGAGCCCGGAGCAGGCAGCCGGTGACCGTGAGATCGACGGCCGCGCGGATCTCTACGCACTTGGTACGCTGGGTTATCAGATGCTGGCCGGCCGTCTGCCATTCGAGGCGAACAGTACGCCGGCGCTGCTGGTGAAGCAGTTGTCAGAGAAGCCGCTGCCGATCGTCGAGCGCCGACCGGACACGCCACCCGACCTGGCCGGCATCGTCATGCGCCTGCTGGAGAAGGATCCTGCCGCGCGCTTCGCGAGCGCAGATGAACTGACGGCGGCGCTCGACGGGCGCATTCCGTCGGGGTATGTCGCACCACCGCCGTCCATGCCGCAGCCGGCGCCGCTGATGGGGCAATCGCAGCAGCCGTCATGGGTGTTCGACGGCTCACGTGCGCCGATGAACGCTCCGGCTCCGCTGCCGCAGTATGCGGCGGCCACCGGCGATGACATGGCGCGCTGGTATTCGCCGCATGTCGTCAAGTTCCGCAAGGGACTCGCACCGTTCCTCGCCATCGCCGGTGTCTCGGTGGTGTTCAAGCTGTTCGGCGGCTCCGACTTCACGTTCGTGCCGGCGTTCTGGTCGATCGGCATCGCGATGAACTACGCCAAACTCTGGCAGGCCGGCTTCGACTGGCGCGACGTGTTCAAGCAGCCGCGTGAAACGCTGCTGGCTGACGTCATGTCGGAGAAGGCGGACGATCTCGCCGCTTTGTGGGATCCGAACAAGCGGAACACGGTGCGTGAACGTGCGCGGCTGCGTCGCCAGTCGGGAAGCGGGGACATGCTGTTCTCCGACACGGATCGCATGCTGACCGGCGGCGCGCCCATGCCGCACGGTACGGGTGGCGGTGCGATGGTCACCGAGCAGATGCGGTTCGGCGCGTGGTACGAGGCAGTGCGCGACGGCACCGGCGATCGCTCGGAGATTCAGCGGATGTACGAATCGCTGCCGAAGGGCGACAAAAGCGTCGCGAGTGGCATCGTCGCGAACGCCGATGAACTTCTGGCCGCGGTGAAGTCGGAAGCGGCGCAGCTGGCGGATCTCGATCGCAACCCGGTGCAGGCAACCGACGTCGCACGCATCGATGCGGAGATCGCGCAGCTCGAATCGCAGGCGAATCCTCTCGAGGCTCGCAGCGAGGAACGTATCCGTCGCCTCGTGCGCCTGCGCCGCGAAGGTCGGCAGGCGAGCAGCGATTCCGATCGTCGCCGTCGCTCGGCCGAGCGACTCGAGCGCGCGCGTGCGGCGCTGCGCTCGATTCGCGTGGAACTGGTGAAGCTGCGATCGGGTGGCGCACAGCCGGGCTACACGGGCAACGTCACGCAGCTTGCCGAGCGTGCACAGGAACTGGCTCGCGACGTCGATGCGGTGATTGCGGCCGCCGGCAGTGCGAAGTCGCGCGCGTCGTCGCGCTGAGCCGGGGGCAGGGCGCCCCATGACCATCGCGACAACAACGAGCGGTGATCCGCTGCGCGACCGACTCGCAGAAGCGCTCGCGCCGGCGTACACCGTCGAGGGAGAACTCGGCCGCGGTGGCATGAGCGTCGTGTACCGCGCGCGCGACGTTCGACTTCGTCGTGACGTCGCCATCAAGCTGCTGCCGCCCGAGCTGGCGTTCGTGGCCAAAGTGCGCGCGCGTTTCATGCGCGAAGCGGAGACGGCTGCGCAGCTCAGTCATCAGAACATCGTGCCGATCTACGGTGTCGAAGAGCGCGACACGCTGGTGTGGATCGTGATGGCGCTGATCGAAGGCGAGACGCTTGGCGCGCGACTGACACGCGAAGGGAAGCTGTCGCCTGCAGAAGCGCAGCGGGTCCTCTCGAGTGTGGCTGACGCGCTGACGTACGCCCACGCGCACGGCGTCGTGCATCGCGACATCAAGCCGGACAACATTCTCCTCGAGGCGGGCACGTCCCGCGTGCTGGTGACCGACTTCGGCATTGCACGCGCGGCAGAAGGTGATGCACGCCTGACGCTCACCGGTGTGGCCGTCGGTACGCCGACGTACATGAGCCCCGAGCAGGCGATGGGGGAGAGCGAGATCGATGGGCGCTCCGACCTCTACTCACTCGCGATCGTCGGCTATCACATGCTGACAGGTGCGCCGCCGTTCGAGGCGACGAGCACACCGGCGGTGTTGCTGAAGCATGTCAGCGAGCCGTTGCCGTCACTGGCCGCACGGGTTGCATCCGCGCCGGCGTCGCTGATCCAGGCACTCGAACGCGCGCTGTCGAAGAAGCCGACCGATCGTTTCACCACGGTGCGTGACTTCCGCGATGCGATGCAGCAGGTGTCAGCACCCGACGCGCCCGTGACGATGCCAAGTCCACCGGTGATCGGTGTGCGCGCCGTCAAGTTTCCGAGTGCACCGCTGGTGGAGCCCGACCGACGGCCGGAGCCGGTGCGTGCGCCGCGCGCCGCGCAAACTGCGGCCGCACCGCCCGCGTGGTCCA
The DNA here is from genome assembly GCA_043788935.1 of Gemmatimonadaceae bacterium. Lineage (GTDB taxonomy): Bacteria > Gemmatimonadota > Gemmatimonadetes > Gemmatimonadales > Gemmatimonadaceae > JACMLX01. The sequence goes on from JAYWIJ010000257.1 coordinate 52,041, forward strand.
TTCCGGTTCCACCGCGTCCGCCGGTGCCACTGGCCGGCGCGAATGCAGTGCCAGCGTGGGTGTATGGCGCGGCCGGGAATGCGCCGAGTCTCGCAATGCAGGCTGACGTGTTTCGCAGCCGCGCCATGCGCACGTTCGGCATGCTTGGTTTCCTCGGCATCGTGAACGCCGCAACGTCTCCGCACTTTGCGTGGGTCGTGTTCCCGGCGTTCGGCATGTTGATGGGGCTCAACGCCAAGTGGCGTCCGCTGGGCGATGCAGGACTGTCGTTTTCGTCGGTGATGCGCAATCGCAACGCCGTGCAGGCAGCGGGCATCGAGGGTTCGGTCCCGGCGACGTTGTTCAGCAACAGCCTCGCCGGTCGTGCGCGGCGGTTCGTCCGGCGTGTGAAGACGGCGGCGGTGGCGGCTGGCGTGGCGGCGGTGTCGCTGATCGTGGGCGCAGGATTGCACGCTATGCCCCTGATCGCCCCGTTCATCGCCGGTGGGGTGCTCGCATTCGTGTCGGCGATCGGCGCGTACCGCGCGTACCGGCCCCTTGGGCACCTCGGCTTCAAGATGATGGACGTGTTCCGTGGTACCTGGCGCGACGCCGATGCGGCGCGATCGGCGGCCGTGGCGTTTCGTTTGCGCGAAGAGGAAGTGTCGCAGCTGGCGCCACCGGATGTCGTCATGAGCGCACACGGTGAACGGCTTCGCCTGGCGGTCGATGATCGCACGGCGATCCGTCAGCAGATGCAGCGCCTGGGCGGTGACGAGCGGGCGGTGCTGCCCGACATGATGCCGACGGTGGAAGCGCTGGTGATGCGCGTGTGCGAACTGGCGACGGCGCTGCATCGGCTCGACCGCGACATGGGCGTGGTTGCTGACGGGTCACTCGACGCTCGCATCGCGGAGCTGCGTGCGCAGCGGGTGCCTGAGAGCGATCGTCTGTTGTCGCAGCTGTTGCAGCAGCGGCAGTCGTTGTCGGATCTGGAGGGCCGCCGGTCGGCACTGCATTCACAGATGCTGAGCGCCTCGCTCAGCCTGCAGAACCTGCGGTTGGACGTGCTGCGCCTGGGGTCATTCGGTCTGGAAGCGCCCGCGGTGCGCGAGGTTGGCCGGGCCACGGAGCAGGCGCGGGCGTTGTCGAAGGATCTGGCGTATCTGCTCGAAGGCGCGCGCGAGGCGGATCGGCTCTGAGCGATGTGGGTCCGTCAGCTTGAGGTAGGCGAGGACGCGGGGGCAAGGACTTCGTTCCCTTGACCGGTCCCCTTGGCCGGGGGCATGGACTCCGTCCCCTTGACCGGGGGCAAGGACTCCGGGGGCAAGGACTCCGGGGGCAAGGACTCCGTCCCCTTGACCCCCTTGACCGGGGGCAAGGACTCCGTCCCCTTGGATGCCCTTGGATGTCCCCGCTGCAGACCACGACGACAGTTCAGGGTCCCCGCGACGTCAGCGCTCGACCAGCCCCGTGATCAGCTCGGCCAGCCGCTCGGGGTTCTCTTCCGGCAGGAAGTGGCGGGCCGACTCAAGTACCTCGAGGGTGGAGCCGCGGATGGCCTGGTGCAGACGCCGGGCGGCTGCGAGCGAGAGGAACGGGTCATGCGCGCCATGGATGATCGCGGTCGGTGCGGGCACGGCGCCAAGTCGGGCGCCGATCTCCATCGTGTCCTCAGGCTGCAGCGCCTCGAGGTGGGCCACCAGAAGGTCGCGCCCGGCGGGCGTGGAAAAGCTCCTGCTGTATCGATCGATGGAGCGACCGGCCAGCTCGGCATCCACATAGCCGCGCGCCAGCTCGGTCTTGAGCGCGCCCAGTAGCCATGTGGCCGGAAGGTGGCGCGTCAGTGGCAGTGTGGCGCGCGCCATCTTCACTTCGCGCGACGGCCAGTCATCGAATCCGACGCTGCTGATCAGGCAGAGGTGCGACACACGGTGCGGTGCCTTGACAGCGACGGCCTGTGCAATCCCTCCGCCGACATCATGTCCGATCAGGCAGGCGCGGTTGATGCCCAGCAGGTCGAGCAGGACGAGGAGGCGATCGGCGTGCGCCTTGATGTCGAGTGGGAGCTCACCCGGCGGATCACTGCGGCCATACCCGAGCAGATCGACCACGACGACACGGCGCCCGTCCGGGAGCAGGGGAACGAGGTCCTGCCAGAGGTGCGACGCCGTGGGGAAGCCGTGAATGAGCATGAGTGGCTCTCCGCCACCGCGCGTTCCGGCCGCGTAGTAATAGAGACGCGCCCCGCCAATGTCGAGAAATTCTCCGCGCACTACTCTCGCGCCTGTCGTCCGGGAATCAGAATCAGCTGCTCCAGTCTCAGAATTCCACAGCGGCCAGATGGTCCGCTTCATCGCTGCCAGCACGCAGGACCCCGTCAGGCGGGTCGGCTGCCCACCAAGGGTACGCCATTGCCGTGCCGCAGCAAACTGTGCTATAAAAGCACGCGCGTGGCGGGAAGCGGCACGGTTCAGCCTGAAGTACGACAGAAGGTGGCCCAAAGTAGCAGAAAAGGCCGGTTTCCCCATGCCGTCACGGGCACTCTGTGCTAGCTTGGAGGTTGTTGTGGCGCAACGTGTTCCGTCCGCACCCCTCCTGTGACTGACCTTCCAGATCTCGAAACCGGCCTGCCTGCTGCGCCGCTGACGCCGTTGGTCGAGGCGCCTGCGGCTCCGCCGCCGCCACCGCCAAAGCCCGTTCTCCCTGACATGCCCGATTCGCCGGTGAAAGTTCCGGTGCGCTGGTTCATGCGGGAAGGCACGGGAGCCGTCCAGTTCCGCGCCATCGTGGAACTCGGGAAGCTGAAGCCGGCGCTCGACGCGCAGCCCGTGACACTGGCGCAAGCGAGTGCGCTCCGTTGCGCGGTCACGATGAACCTCGACGGCACCTGGGGCGGTCGACTCTTCCCCAAGGCTGGCGCCGCGCCTCACACGGCGACGTTCTCTGCCTTCCGCCATCTGCTCGAGTGCGGTTGGGATCGCGATTCGCCGCCGCTGGCTGTGTCGCGTCGATTCCTGTTCCGCCTGCTCGCGATGGACGAGGAGCCGACCATGCTCTTCGAACTCGCCGAGGAGGCGGGGGGCAGCAAGGAGATGGCGAAGCGGCTTCGCGCCAATGTGCGCGTCGAGGCGGCTGCGTTGCTGGCGCAGGCCGGCTATGAGCGTGACCCGCGCGTACGCGGCGCTGCCATTCGTGCCACGCAGAAGGTCATGGACTACCTTCGCTCTCCGCTGGCGGCGAAGCCGTGGATCCGTGTGGGCAACAAGCAGGTGCTCGATCAGGCGGCGTGCCCGCCGACGATGAGTTTCCTGCGGATGGCGGCGTTCATGCCCGAGCTCCGCACGGAGTATCACATGGGCATGGAACTGCTGGGACGTCAGCTGATGCAGCCCGAGCCGCGGCAGGAACCGGTGCAGCAGATCGATGGCATGCTGGTGTCGGTGCCCCACGCAGTACTCGGCGATCGCCTGCCGCACCGCAATGCACTCGAAGCTGACGTACCGGCCGCGCTGCATTGGCTGGAGATCATGGTGCGCCTCGATGTGTTCCGCCGTCACGAGCCGTGGATCAAGATGTTCGAGCGATTCGTGGAGAGCGCGGATCGCTACGGCGTCTGGCACCCGATGAAGGGTGACGACATGCCGACGACGACGGCTCCGGACCTGATCGGCTGGTATCCGCTGGAGGATCAGACCACGGAGGGAGAGCGTCGCTGGAGCGACGTGACGCTGCGTGTGGCGCTGATCGCCAAGCTGATCAAACGCGACCTGACGCTGGTGTAATTCTCGATGCTGCGCGTGCCGCGGGTGCGACGCGTGCACCTGACGCCGGAGTCGATGTGGCCGGCACAGGAACAGGCGTCGACGGCGCGATGGGTGATGTTGCCCGGCGGTGAGCGTGTGCGTGTGGTGGAATCAGGTGATGATGAGGCACCCCCAGTCGTGCTCCTGCATGGCTGGGGGTGTTCCGCGTATGCGTGGCGATATCTCACGCCGGCACTCGCAGACGCGGGATTTCGCACGATCGCAGTGGATCTGCGGGGCCACGGCTTGTCGGACCGGCCTGCCGATCCCTCGAAGTACACGCACGAGGCAATGATCGATCACGTCGTCGCGACGCTCGACGAGCTCGGCGTGTCGCGCGCACCGATCGTCGCACATTCGATGGGCGGCGCGGTGGCGATGGGGCTCGCCCTGCGTGCACCGGAGCGGGTGGCGCAGCTCGCGTTGTTCGGTCCTGTCGGATTCGGGCTGGTGGACCGGGCGTCGTGGTCGCAACTACTGCCGCCATCGCTCACCTGGGCGCTGCTGCCGTCACGAATTCCGCGTTGGGCGGTGAAGTTTGCCCTGCAGCATTCACGGGGTGAACGTGGCATGAGCGACGAGCAGGAGGTGGACGAGTACTGGGCGCCGACGCAGTTCCCGGCGTTCCTGAATGCGATGCGTCTGCTGCTGCACGGATTCCGCTGGTCGCCCTGGACGCCGACCGAGCTTGCTGGCGTGACGCAGCCGCTGCTGCTGGTGTTCGGCGACAAGGACCCGGTGGTACGGCCGCAGCAGGTGGTGCCGACGCTGGCGCGGTGCCTGCCGACCGCCGCACTGCACGTGGCGCACGGCGCGGGGCATGTGGTGCCCGAAGAGCGGCCCGAGTGGGCACTCGAATTGCTGCTGCCGTTCCTTGGCGTTTCAAAGGGACAGGGATCTTGAACGCACGAGGGGGCGATCCGTTCAAGATCCCCGTCCCCTTGAAAGTGGGGGCTTTCCGCTCAAGATCGCCGTCCCGTTGAAACGAGAGAATGCGGCTGAGTCCGCCGAGCGGTTTCAATGCTCGGGTGTGCGCGGCGAGATGGGCAGAGTACGTTACGAATCGAATGGCCGCTCGCGCCTGGGCGGCACGTTCACCGGCGGCGTGCGTCCCTCTGACGCGCCCTGAGGCCGGCGTCCCACGCGACGAGCACTCCGTGCACCCGCGGCGGTCGCCCTGACGGTTCGCAACGCTCCTCGTTGCGGCTGTGGGCGGCACTCGTGACGGCACCGGACCGGGACCGTTGACGACCGCACCACAGGACGGCGCAAGCCGCACAGGCGACCTGGGCGCAACACACCACATCACGTGCCATCACGTACACGACGCCCGCGCACCGGCGGACGCCCCCGACAGGGAGGCGACGCTCCGACCACGGTCAGCGAGGCGGAGCACAATGCGGAGCCCGAGGCGGTCCAGTCGACCCCCGAGAGCATCGCCGCACAGATCGCCGCAGACGAAGCCCGCGTCACGTTCAAGCAGCTCGACCTCGATTCGCGCCTGCTGGATTCGGTGATCGCGGCCGGGTACGAGTACCCCACCCCAATCCAGCGCGAAGCGATTCCGCTGGCATTGCGGGGCTCCGACATCATCGGGCTGGCGCAGACGGGGACGGGAAAGACCGCGGCGTTCACGCTGCCGCTGATCAGTCGCCTGCTGGATGGGCCGAAGCGGACCCGCGCGCTGGTGCTCACGCCGACGCGCGAACTGGCGCTACAGGTGGAGGAGAGCGTGCGGAAGTACGCACGCGGGACCGGGATCGAGGTGGCGCCGATCTTCGGTGGTGTGCCGTACGAGCCGCAGGAAACGGCACTGCGTCGCGGCGTCGACATCGTCGTGGCCACGCCGGGCCGGCTGCTCGATCATCTCGAGAAGCAGAACATGGTGCCCGACGATCTCGAGGTGCTGGTGCTGGACGAGGCGGACCGCATGCTGGACATGGGCTTCGCGCCGCAGATCAACCGCGTGGTGGAGCAGATCCCGAAGTACCGGCAGACGCTGCTCTTCAGCGCCACGATGCCGCCCGAAGTCGAGGCGCTCGCGCGCAAGTATCTGCGTCGTCCGATCGTCGTGCAGGTGGGCCGCCGATCCAGTGCTGCCGTGACCGTCGCGCACGCCGTGTATCCGGTTCCGGCGGAGAAGAAGGTGGACCTGCTGGTGCACCTGTTGCAGCAGCCCAAGATGGATTCGGTGCTGGTGTTCACGCGGACGAAGCACGGCGCCGACAAGGTGGTGCGCAATCTCGAGAAGCACGACATCGCGAGTACGGCGATGCATGCCGACAAGACGCAGGTGCAGCGCATCAAGGCGCTCGAAGGTTTCCGCGACGGCAGCATCCGCGTGCTGGTGGCGACCGACATCGCGCAACGCGGGCTCGACATCAACGGCATCTCGCACGTGATCAACTACGATGTGCCGCAGCAGGCTGAAGACTACGTGCATCGGATCGGTCGTACCGGTCGCGCGGCGGCGTCGGGTGATGCGGTGACGTTCATGGCACCGGACGAAATCGCGATGGTGCGCACGATCGAGCGGGTGATCGGGCAGGCGATTCCGCGGGTGTCGGTGCCGGGGTATGACTTCGGTTCCTGACGCTTGGAGATCTACAACTGTTGTCGCGGAGGTCGCTGAGGAGCGGAGGAACGCGGAGAACAGCTTTTTGTGGGAACTGCGCTCGACCAACGAGTGCGGTTCCCATTTTTTGCCCTTCCCCGCGTTCCTCCGCTTCTCCGTTCCTCCGCTCGTCCGTTCCTCCGCTCGTCCGCTTCTCCGCTCCTCCGTTCCTCCGTTCCTCCGTTTCTCCGTTTCTCCGCGCACTCCTCGCACTCCGCGAAAACAGTTCTGATGGTCATACATCGCATCGGCGTGTGAACGATCGCGCTGATGCAGTCAGGTGCGCCGGATGCGGCCGATGCGGGAGATGGCGAGGGCGGTGGAGGCGTTGCCGCGGGTGATGGTGATGGTGGCCGTGGCGGCACCCCAGCCGATGCCGGTGGGGCCGAAAGCGATGGAGTCGCGCGTGGTGCGCATGCGGACGCCGTATTCGTCGAGATGCAGAGTGCGGACGGTGTCGGTGCCGGCGTAAACGGTCATCGTGTTGGCACGCGCGTCAATACGGACCGCGGTGCGGCGCGCCGAGGTGAGCGCCACGGTACGAGCGTCGGCGACGGCACGGGCCGCGTCGGTGGCGGCGAGTCGGACGGTGAGCCGGTCGCGCATGCCCAGCATGGCGGGCAGCGAAATCCCGGCCAGGATGGCGGTGACGGCGAGGACGATCAGCAGTTCGGGAATGGTGAATCCGGCACGCATATCCAGAGGCTCCGTGTGGCAGGTGGAGCCATCATGCGCGTCACCGCACCGAAACGCACACCGAATTCACGCAGCTGACATCGTTTGCGCGCGTGGGTGTGTCGTTACCTTGGCTGCGCGTCTCGCGTGTGCGCCGGAACGCGCACACACGCGTCGTCAGAGGGCCAGCAGCGCCGGGATCTCGTCCATCGACAGCACCACGTGCGTGGCCCCGGCCGCGCGCATGGCGTCGGCGTCGGTCATCGCCGCGTAGCCGATCACGCGCATCGACGCGGCACGGGCGGCCTGAATGCCGAGCAGCGAATCTTCGATGACGAGGCACTCGTCGGGAGCCACGCCCAGTCGCTCGGCGGCGAGCAGGAACACGTCAGGCGACGGCTTTCCATGTACCACCTCGGTGGCGCTCGTGATTCGTCCGGCCATGCGTGGCAGCAGACCGGTGATGCCGAGCGTCTTCTGCATCTTGTCGTGCGACCCGCTGCTTGCGACGGCGAAGGGAACGCCGTGCACGTCGAGCAGGTCGAGCAGCGCTTCGACACCAGGCACCGCCTCGAGATCGCGCTCGAACGCGGCGTAGGCGCGCGCATCGACCCGCTGCAGGAAATCGTCCGGCGCCGCGTGGCCGAGTTGCTGTGCGACGATCTGCATGCAGCTCACCATCGAACGGCCCATGAAGGTGCGGATCGTGTCGGCCGGTGTGTACGGCAGGCCGATTTCGGTGAGCATGCCGGCGAAAACGACGCTCATCAGCTTCTCGCTGTCCACCAGCACGCCGTCGCAATCGAACAGCACGGCTCCCGGACGCCCGGTCACTTCATCACACCGACGGGGGGGACGCCGTTGAGCAGCGCGTCGATCGCCAGTGCGCTGAGCGCCTTGATGCCGGTGGGCAACGACGCTTCGTCCACGTCGTACATCGGCGAGTGATTGGCCGGTGTGTTGAACGGGTCGCGCTCACGTGGCGTGACGCCGAGGAAGAAGAACATGCCCGGCACCTTGTTCAGGAACAGCGAGAAATCTTCGGCGGGTATCGACGGTGCACTCTCGAGCACGTTGGCGGTGCCGACGGTGTTGCGCAGCACGTTGGCGCCGCGTGAGAACCACGCCGGGTTGTTGGCGGTGGTGGGATAACCGAAGGAGATCGTCACGTCGGCGCGGCCGCCGGCGGCCGTGGCGTACTGTTCGGCGATGGCCTTGATCTGCGTGGCGATCGTCTGGCGCGCCTTCTCGTTGAAGGTGCGGAAGGTGCCGATCATGACGGCGCTATCCGGGATGATGTTCTCGCGGACGCCGCCGTTGAACGCGCCGACAGTCAGGACGGCGGGACCGGCGGTGAGATCGACGTTGCGGCTGACGATGGTCTGCAGCCCGCCGATGATCTGCGCGCCGATGACGATCGGATCGACGCTGCGCCAGGGCTGCGCGCCGTGGGCCTGCTTCCCATGCACGCCGACGCGCCAGTTGTCGCCGCTGGCCCTGAGGCCGCCACTGCGGGTGGAGACGCTGCCGGTGGGGCCGGGCCAGGTGTGCAGGCCATACACCGCCTCGACGCGCGGGTTGTCGAGCGCGCCGGCCTCGATCATCGCCTTGGCGCCGCCGTTGGGCGCCCCTTCCTTGGCGGCCTGAAAGAGGAAGGTGACGGAGCCCGGCAGCGTCGCCTTCATGCCGGCCAGGACCTCGGCCACGCCCATCAGGATGGCGGTGTGGGCGTCGTGTCCGCAGGCGTGCATGACACCGACGGTCTGGTTGTTGTACTGCGTGGTGACCTTGGACGCGAACGGCAGGCCGGTCTGCTCGGTGACCGGAAGGGTGTCCATGTCGGCTCGCAGTGCAACGGCCGGGCCCGGCTTGCTGCCGCGCAGGACGCCAACGACGCTGAAGGTGCCGCCGACGTTGGTCTTCACCTCGAGCCCGAGGGCGCGCAGGTGCGCCGCAACGACGCCAGCCGTGCGCTCCTCCGCGTAGCTGAGCTCAGGGTGCTCATGCAGGTCACGGCGCCAACTCACCACCCGGGGCGCCACCTTCGCGATCCGGGCGTCGAGGTCGCGAGTGATTGCGGCCGGGATCGGCGGCGTGAGCGGCACCTGGGCCGCGAGGGAGGTCGCGGCGAGGCTGACGAAGGCAAGGGCAGTGATGAGTCGCATGGAAAAAATCTAGCGCTACCCGTGGGAACGTGGCCCGGGCCGGTTACTTTGCGGTCTGACTCCACACCCCAACACCCACGTCATGCGTATTGCCCTCTCAACCGGTGGCGGAGACGCGCCGGGCCTGAACGCCGTCATCCGCGCGGCCGTCCTTTCCGCTCTCGATCGCGGTTGGGAAGTCCTTGGTATCAAGCGCGGTTACTACGGTCTCCTCGGTGAGGACGACGTGGTGCCGATGACTCGCGACATGGTCGCCGGCATCGGGCATCTTGGCGGGACGATTTTGCGCACCACGAATCGCGGAAACCCGTTCGCGTATCCCGTCGCCAACGGTGATGGCACGTACCGCGAAATCGACCGCTCCGACGAAGTGGTGGCGAATGCCCGTGCGCTCGGCATCGACGCAATCATCACGATCGGTGGTGACGGCTCGTTGTCGATCGCGCAGCGTCTGGTGGAGAAGGGGATGAAGATGGTCGCGGTTCCGAAGACCATCGACAACGACGTCAGCGGCACGATCACCACGTTCGGTTTCGACACCGCGGTGACGACGGCCATCGAGGCCATCGACAAGCTGCACACGACCGCCGAGAGCCACGACCGCGTGATGGTGCTCGAAGTGATGGGGCGTGACGCGGGATTCATCGCGTTGCACGCCGGGTTGTCGGCGAGTGCCGATGTGGTGCTGATCCCCGAAATCCCGTTCGATGTCGATACGGTGGTGAAGAAGATCCGCTCGCGCGATCTGGCCGGGCGTCGCTTCTCGATCGTGGTAGTGGCCGAGGGTGCGGTGCCGATCGGTGGTGAAGAGTCGATTCTCGGGCCGTCGATGCCGGGGCAGGCGAAGCGCGTCGGTGGTCTGGCCGGCCCGCTCGCGCGGACGTTGCAGGAGAAGACGGGCAAGGAGGCGCGTTCGATGGTGCTTGGCCATCTGCAGCGCGGTGGGCAGCCCACCGGCTACGATCGTCTGCTGGCCACGCGATTCGGTGGTGAGGCGGTGCGTGCGGTGGCGGAGGGTCGCTGGGGCCACATGGTGGCGCTGCACTCGCCCAACATCGTGACCATTCCGATCGTCGAGGCGTTGCGTGAAGTGAAGCGTGTGGATCCCAACCACGACATCGTGCGGACCGCGCGCGCGACGGGCATCTCGTTCGGCGACTGATTTCATTCCCTCCGGGAACCTGACCGGTCGGCGTCCGCAGCGTTTCCGCTGTGGAGACAGTTGTCCTCTGCAGGGGACGGACGCGCCGATTGCGAGCCATGTCGTGAAACGGTAAGTGCTTGCGCACGAACTGCTTACCGGATTGGCGGGATGTGGCACCGGCCCTGCTTGAGCGGGGTAGGAGCGTCACGCGCGGGTGAGACGCGTCAACCGGTGGAAGGAGTCGAAGTCGTGATGAATGTCTGGCGGACGGCGGTGACAGGATTGTGCCTGGCGGGAGGCGCTGCGGTCGTTGCAGCGCAGTCGTCGCCGTCCACGTCACCGACCGTGCCTGCCGCATATGTGCCGCCGTCGGGGATGTGTCGTGTGTGGCTGCGCGACGTGCCTCCCATGCAGCAGCCGGCACCGACGGACTGCCGATCGGCACTGCGCACGAAGCCTGTGGGCTCGACGGTGATTTATGGTCCCGAGCCGAAACGCAACGGCTTCACGCCGAGCGACTGGTCACGTCCGTCGGAGCGCCGGACACGCGACGACGATCGCACACGGACGCCGTTCCGGAGCGGGAGTGAGGTGTGCGCCGACAGCAACCGCGACGGCCTGTGCGACGAGGCGCAGGGGGGAGAGTCGTGTGTGGATGCGCGTGACACGCGCTGCGATGACTCTGCGCCGGCGCTGCCATCGATGCGCAGCGCCGTGTTATGGACCGAAGGCCAGCGCCCCGCCGATCTGCAGCGGTGGTTCGGCGGGATGAACGTCGCCGCGCGCTTCGCGATGCCGTCGCGCGGGCAGTCGCCGGAGCGTGTGCAGTGGTTCGACATGGACGGGCATGTGGTGCAGATCTGGACCGACCGCAACGGTGATGGGCGGGCTGATCGGGTGGAACTGTTCAATCATGATGGCACGCGCATTCGCGTGATCGGTCAGTGACGCGCAGCATTTCGGACCACGGTCCAGACGTAAAAGTACGGACGGATGCAGCCATTGACAGCCAATCCTGAACGGCTAACTATCGAGAACAATCGAACACCGTGGTCATTTGCCGCCTCTTGCCGCCACGCAAAATAAAGAGCTAAAACGCGACGCCCGGCGGCTTCAATGCGCCGGGCTTTGTCGTTGGTGGTGGGTCGTTACCGGAGATCGTCGTGCCGTCGCGGGATGTCGCATCCCGTCTGTCGTGTCGGACGAAACTCCATGACGACCCACCAGGCCGGCATCACCGTGACCGAAGAGAGCATCATGTCCCGTCTGCCCATCGCCATCTATCACGAACACCCCGACTGGTTCCGCCCGCTGTTTGCGGAACTCGAGCGCCGCGGCATTGCGTACGAGAAGCTCGACGCCGCCGCCCACCTGTTCGATCCGTCGGAGACCACGTCGCCCTGGTCGCTGGTGTTCAACCGCGCGAGCCCATCGGCATACCTGCGCAATCACGCGCAGACGACGTTCCACACGCTGCACTGGCTGCGGCATCTCGAAGGCATCGGCGTGCCGGTGGTGAACGGATCGCAGGCGTATGCGTATGAATTGTCGAAGGCGACGCAGCTCGACCTGCTGCGCGAACTCGGCCTGCCGTACCCGAAGGCACGCGTGATCAACCATGCCTCGCGCGCGGTGGAGGCGACGAAGGGTTTCCGCTTTCCCGTGCTGGTGAAGGCCAACATCGGCGGCAGCGGTGCCGGCATCGTGCGCTACGAGTCGGCCGAGGCGCTGGCTGAGGCGGTCGTCGCGGGCACCGTGGATCTCGGTGTGGACAACACGGCGCTGGTGCAGGAGTCGGCACCGCTGCGTGATGGACACATCACGCGGGTGGAGACGCTGGGCGGCAACTACCTGTATGCCATCAACGTGTATCCGCCGCAGGACAGCTTCGACCTGTGCCCGGCGGATGCCTGCCAGACCACCACCGGTGCGGAGTTGGTGCGTGGTGCGTGCGCGATCGATGCACCGAAGTCGGGGATGCGCGTGGAGGCGGCGCAACCGCCCGCACACATCATCGCGCAGGTGGAGCAGATCTCGCGCGCGGCGAACATCGACGTGGGCGGCATCGAATATCTGGTGGATGATCGCGATGGTCAGCACTATTTCTACGACATCAACGCGTTGAGCAACTTCGTGGCGGATGCGCCGAACGTGATCGGCTTCGATCCGTTCGTGAAGCTCGTGGATTACCTCGAGGCGCGCGTGGATGGTGCGCCATCGCTGGTGACGACATGAGGTACGGCTACTGGTTGCCGGTGTTCGGCGGATGGCTGCGCAACGTGCCCGACGAGGGCATGGAAGCGACGTGGCCGTACGTGCAGCGACTGGCGCGGCGGAGCGAGGAAATCGGCTTTGACCTGACGCTGATCGCGGAGCTGTTTCTGAATGACATCAAGGGCCTGGCGGCGCCGGCGATGGATGCGTGGAGCACGGCGGCTGCGCTGGCGGCGGTGACCACCCGGCTGGAGCTGATGGTCGCGGTGCGTCCCACGTTTCATCATCCAGCGACGCTGGCGAAGCAGGCGGCCAACATCGACCACATCAGCAATGGACGATTGTCGCTGAACGTGGTGTCGAGCTGGTGGAAGGACGAGGCGCGCCGGTATGGCGGCACATTCGATCAGCATGCCGATCGCTACGCGCGGACGGCGGAGTGGCTGACGGTGTTGAAGGGCGCGTGGACGGAGCCGTCGGTCACGCATCACGGGAAGTTCTATTCCGTGGATGAGCTGGTGGTGGAACCCAAGCCGGTGTCGAGCTGGTCGCGTCCGCATCCCGTGCTGTATGCGGGTGGTGAGTCGGAGGCGGGCAAGTCACTGATCGCATCACAGTGCGATGCGTTCGTGATGCACGGCGATCCGCTGGAGCGTGTGGCACCGAAGATCGCCGACATGCGTGCGCGTCGCGGGGCGGCAGGGGGGCGTCCGATGCAGTTCGGCATGGCGGCGTATGCGATCGTGCGCGACACCGAGGCCGAGGCGCAGCGTGAGCTGGAGCGGATCACGAACGTCGAGCCGGGGTCGCCGGGATATCACAACTATCAGGACTGGATTGGCAACACGCAGCTCGAGCAGCAGGTGTCGCTGCACGACTACTCGGTGAGCAACCGTGGGCTGCGGGCCGGGTTGGTGGGCACGCCGGAGCAGGTGGCGGACCGGATCCGTGCGCTGGATGCGGCTGGGGTGAACCTGCTCTTGCTGCAATGCAGTCCGCAGTTGGAGGAGATGGAGCGGTTTGCGGAGCAGGTGATGCCGCTGGTGGGCGCCGGGGTGGGCGTGCGCTGAAACGATATCATGGGGTCCGACACCATGGTCGGCGGGTGCGCTGACACGACACCATGGGGTCAGACACCATGATCGCCATTGATCGCGACGGACTGTGTCTGACCACACTGTCGCGCACCGCGATAGAATGCGGCCATGGCCAGCCCTGACCCCACCAGCGCCGCGCACCGCCTCCGCTCGATCATCGGCGGATCCATCGGGAATCTGGTGGAGTGGTACGACTGGTACGCCTACTCCGCCTTCTCGCTCTACTTCGCAAAATCGTTCTTCCCGCCGGCCGACCAGACGGTCCAGCTGCTGAATGCGGCGGCGGTCTTTGCGGTCGGTTTCCTCATGCGGCCGTTGGGTGGGTGGCTGATGGGCCGCTACGCCGATCGGCATGGCCGTCGCACCGCGCTCACCGCCTCGGTGCTGCTCATGTGCGCGGGATCGCTGCTGATCGCGATCACACCGTCGTACGCCAGCATCGGCATCGCAGCGCCGGCGCTGCTGGTGTTCGCGCGCATGATGCAGGGGGTGAGTGTCGGCGGTGAATACGGTGCCAGTGCCACGTATCTCAGCGAGATGGCCGGCGCGACGCATCGAGGCTTCTGGTCGAGCTTCCAGTACGTGACGCTGATCATGGGGCAGTTGCTGGCCTTGGGCGTGCTGCTGGTGCTGCAGCGCACGATGAGCGTGCCCGACCTCGAAGCGTGGGGGTGGCGCATTCCGTTCGTCATCGGCGCGGCCTGTGCGCTGGTGGCGGTGCGGCTGCGGCGCGGCATGGCTGAAACGACGGCGTTCACGAAGGCACGCACGCCAGGGACACATTCCGAATCGACGCTGCGCACGCTCCTCGATCATCCGCGTGCGGTGGCCACGGTGATCGGACTCACGGCGGGTGGCTCTGTCGCGTTCTACACCTTCACGACATACGCGCAGAAATTTCTCGTGAACACGGCAGAGTTCAGCAAAGCCGACGCGACCCTCATCTCGGCGGCCTCACTCGCGATTTTCATGTGCGTGCAGCCGCTGGTCGGAGCGATTTCCGATCGTGTCGGTCGGCGACCGGTGCTGATGACGTTCGGCGTGGTCGGAACGCTCGGTACGTTGCCGTTGCTGACCGCACTCTCGCGAGCGACGAGCTTCGGCGCAGCGCTGACGCTGCTGACTCTCGCACTGCTGGCGGTCAGCGGCTACACCGCCATCAATGCCGTGGTGAAGGCGGAGCTCTTTCCGACGAGTGTGCGTGCGCTGGGCGTGGCATTTCCGTATGCGATCGCGGTGTCGGTGTTCGGCGGCACGGCGGAATACCTGGCGCTCTGGTTCAAGAACATTGGCCACGAACGCTGGTTTTACTGGTACGTGACGGTGTGTATCGCGGTCAGCCTGGTGGTGTATGCGACGATGCCTGAGACACGGCACAGCGCAGCGATGTGTGAGCACGACGAGTGAGTGACGCGGAAGGACCGTGTTGCCACTGATCCGGTTCCGATCACGAAGCTGCGCACCGTGTGCGCTGCTGCTGCTGCTCGCGGTGAGCGGATGCGAGACGGCGAGACCAGTGCGTGACCTGTCGCCGACGCCCGCTGCGCTCGGACAATGGATCTGGACACGCGCCGATGTGCCACGCTACGACGAATCGTCTGCGGTGCACCCGGCGCTCGAAGCGGGGGTGTTCATCGGCTCCGTGCGCTGCGACACCGCGTCGCGTCGCGTGGTGGCCCGGGCGGGATTGCCGCCGGCAACGGTCGCTGTGCCGCATCCGGTGGCCGTGATCCGTCTGGAGGATGGACTGTACGCGTGCCGGACTGTGTCAGACTCCGAAGGGGTATTCGAACAGCGACTGGACAGCGCGGTGCGCGTGCTGCGGGTGCGCGGAGGCAACGTGGCGTACAGCGCGGTGCATCTGGATCACGACGCCCCGCAGCGACGCCTGGCCGAGTGGGCCGCGTCGGTGCGGTATCTGCGGTCGCATGCGTTGTCGACGGACACCGTGTGGGTGACGTCGATCATCGCGCACCTGCGGGAACCGGCGTACGGATCGCTGTTTCGCGACGTGGTGCGGGGGCATGTGCTGCAGGTGTTCGACACCGGCGAACTGGCGACACCCTCGCAGGTGACGGAAGCGGTGCAGCTGGCGCGGAAGGCAGCGATGCCGTTCCGCGTGGGACTTGGCGCGTTCGAGCGTGAGACGTCGCGCGGGCGAACCACCCATCGTGCGTGGTTCGCGGCGATACCGACCTTCGCCACGGTGCCGGGCTATGCAGGTGTGTGGATCTTTCCCGCCGGACAGCGGTGGGTGACACTGTACAGGGAGACGCTGTGACGCGACGTGGCTGGCTGGTACCGACAGCACTGATGACGCTGGCGACGGTGGCATTTCCCTGCGGGGGCTCGATGGCGTACTACGTGGACGGGCCGCTGCAGCCGTCCACGAGTTACGCTGAGCGTGGGTTGTATCCGATCGTCGACATGCTCGAGAGTACCGCGCGTGACGAGATCCGCTTTCTGCCCGGGCTCGTGCGCGCCGACAGCGTACGGTTCGCAGGGCTGATTGGCCGCAACCCGATGCGCACGCCATGGTGGGACACCGTGACGACGGCGCGTGTGCCAGAGCCGACGTCCGGCGCGCTGGTGCGTGCGTGGGCGCGTGGCGATGCGGATGGCGCCGTGCAGTCGGCGCGTGCGCTGGTGTCGGGCATCATGGCGCTGCCATTCGATGCCGAATCGTCGCGTGACGCGGCGCTGCGGCTGGCCGTGGAGACCATCGAGCTGGCACCGCTGGTAGTGGCGGAGCCGGTCACCGCGCGACGTACTGCGTTCGAACGGCTGGCCACACCGACGCGTCGCCTGTCGTTCGATTCGTTGCCGCTGCTGCTGGCGCGTGAAACGCAGCACCCGCGCCGCGCGTCACTGGAGTACGCGGCCCTGCGCCGTGCGGTGCGCACAGGCATTCCCGATGACACGCGCGAGGAGATTCTCAAGCAGGTGCTTCCTGCGCGCTGGGACTCGCTGCATGCAGCACATCGGACGTGGCTGACGACGTACCCGAAGCATCCGTACGCCACGCTGGTCAGGCTGCAGCAGGTGCGGCTGTTCTACCTCGCGTCGCAGAATGACAGTGCATGGCGTGCGGCGCTCTCGTTGTATGCCACGCATCCCGTGCGCGCAGCGGCCGAGATGCGCTACATGCTGCTGACGATGGCACAGCCGTCGGAGGCGTTCCTGACGGACGCGCGGGTCCCGCTGGAAGTACGGATTGCGCTGGTGGGCAACATGCGTCCGTCGAAGGTGGCGTGGGCCGCGCTGATTCGCGAAGCGACTGCGCGATCGCGTGACGCGGTGCGCGAGAACCTCGAGGAGCGACTGCTGGGCGTGCTGGCGGCAGACACGACGCCGACACTCGCGCTGCCGCCGTCGTTTCCGTCGTGGCGCGCCACGGCGTCGCCGCTCTGGCGGTACCTGTGGGCGGCCAGTCTGCTGCGCGCCGGACGGGCGGATGAGGCCTTGCCGTACACCACGGTGCCGATCACCGTGGCGCAGGATACGATGCTCGCCGGTGACGCGGTGAACCTCGCGGCACGCATTCACCTGACGCGTGGTGACTACGTCGCGGCCGCGTCGACACCGCATCTGGACGAGTGGACGCGCCGCTACATCGTGTGGGTGCTGACACCGGACAGTGTCGTCAGCCGCGTGGCGACATCCGCCGATCGTGATGCGTCGCGCGACGCGTTGCTGGTGCTGGCGATGCGTGCGGCGCAGGCGGGGCACTGGACGGCGGCGGCGGCGCAGGTGCGGCCGTTCGACGCACGGCGTGCTGCGTTGTACGCGAGAGTCGGAATGTTCGTGCGCGATACGATGTCGAACGACGGGCTGCTCCGGTACGCGACGACGCTTTCCGGCATCGGGGGCCGGATGTTCGCCGATTCATCGCGGTACTTCTATCGCGGGATGATGAGCCGCGACTACGCGCTGAACCCTGAGTACGCGGAAATGCGCCAGGGCTGGGATCTGCCGTGGACGCGCCTCGGGGAGCGGACGCGGATGTTCCGGTCGTTGCGTGACGGATCGGAGCGGCTGCTGGCGCTGCGTGCGTTCGCGTCGTATTTCGACCGGCCCGGTGTGACCGTGGCGCAGCGGCGTATGGCGGTGCGGTTGGCGGATCGGGCGTATCGGCAACTGCTGCAGACCGACCCGTCGCGGAGTGAGTCGGGGTACTGGGCGGACTCGTTGCCGGTGAGTGTGGAGGCGCGGGCGATCCGGAGGGCGGGGCGGCGGTAGTGGCGGGTCGGCGGCTTCGCTGCGACAGCGGCCAGACGTGCCTGCGATGCGCAGCGGGCCGACACGGAGATCCGGATCGGCCCGCGTGGCACGAACTTTTGCTGCGCGTCAGATACGCGCTGCGGCGACCTCAGTATGCGGTGAACAGCAGCACGTTCGGAGAACGGCGACCAGCGCTGGTGACGAGGTTCGGGGTCGCGTTGTTGACCAGCGCGTTCCGGACCGTGGCCGGCGACGCCGTCCCGTTGGTCTGCAGGTACAACGCTGCGACGCCCGCGACGTGCGGGCTGGCCATCGACGTGCCGCTGATGGTGTTCACGTCGGTGTTGCTGCGGATCCACGCGCTGGTGATGGCGGAGCCAGGCGCGAAGATGTCGAGGCAGCTGCCGTAATTCGAGTAGCTGGCACGCGCATCGGTGCTGGTGGTGGCGCCGACGGTGATCGCTGCGGGTGTACGGGCGGGCGAGTAGCTGCACGCATCACGATTGCTGTTGCCGGCTGCCACGGCGAAGGTCACGCCGTCGGCAATGGCCGCTGCCACTGCATTGTCCAGCGCCGTCGAGGCACCGCCACCGAGCGACATGTTGGCGACCGCAGCCACACCGGCCGGATGGTGGCCCCGGACCCAGTCCACGCCTGCGATCACACCGGCGTTGCTCCCGCTCCCAGAGCAGCTGAGCACACGGACGGGAATGAGCGTGACGCCCTTGGCGACGCCATAGGTGGTACCACCAACTGTGCCAGCGACATGCGTGCCGTGGCCATTGCAGTCGTTTCCGTTACCACCCGAGGTCACGGCATCGTAGCCACCGGCGAGTCGGCCGGTGAACTCGTTGTGGCCGAGCAGGATGCCGGTGTCGATGATGTACGCGGTGACGCCAACGCCGGCGCTGTTGTACGTGAAGTCAGCGCCAACCAGCTGCGCACGCTCGTCGATGCGATCAAGGCCCCATGTTGCGCCGGCTTGTGTGATGTCGGCGTGCATGACCTGATCCTGTTCGACGAACGCCACTTCCGGATCGTTGGCCATTGCCCGTGCGTCTGCCTCAGTCATCTTCGCCGAGAACCCGCGAATCGCAGCACTGTACACATGACCCACGCGGGCCGCGCGACGTGACGCGAGCTTCTCCGCGACCGCGCGCATCGCCTCACCACTCCGTCCACGTGCGGCGGCCACTTCGGGCGCATCGTCCTTCAGCACCACGATGTACTGCCCCGGGATGACTTCGGCGTCACCCGCCGGCAGCACGCGGAAGCTGGCGGCATCCGGAGCGGCCGGCGTCGGCGTGTCGGCGGCACAGGCGGCGAGGATGGGGAGGGAGAGCGCGAGTGTCCAGTAGCGATTCATGCACATGCTCCAGCGTGGGGAGACAAACGGCAGCGGTCGGGGAAAATGGGCGGGGCGCCGTTGCCGGAGAAATCTGTCGGCGGCGCTCCCTGTGACTTAGTGACTGGCCACGGGGAGCAAAAGGTGGGCCAAAGTACAGCCCGCTCGTGGGGCCGTGTCTTCCCGGGTGACGGGTAGATTGGAGACATGCGCGACATCCGAGACCGGTACCTCCCGCCCGACCACGACGCCTTCGTGGCGGCGCGACCCGCCCGTGGGCGCGTCATCATCATCGCCCCGACGCGGGCGGCCTGCGAAACGATCGAGCTGGCCTTCACCCTGAACCTCCAGACCTATCTGGAGACGAATCACGGCGAACGGCTTCGCGAACTGGCGGCCAGTGGGCGTGGCTTCGGCATCGTCGCCGGTACCGGCACCGGCAAGACGCTGGCGGTGCGGCCCATCGCCGAGACGATTCTGGGCGAAGCGCTCCGCGTGGGGGTGATCAACCGCGAGCGCGAAGCGACGCCCGACACGCCGCAGTGGAACGTCATCATCGTGACCACTGGCATCGCACGTCGCTGGTTTCAGGACGGTGACATCGACCAGAACGACACGGTGGTCGTGGACGAAATCCACCAGACGTCCGCGGAGCTCGAACTCTGCCTCGCACTCGGCAAGCGTGCGCGCTGCCGCTTCATCTGGCTTTCGGCCACCGTCGACCCGTCGTTCTACTCGCAGTACCTTGGCAGCGGTGACGTGCTCGAGGTGTACAGCTTCGACGAAGCGAAGAAGGCGAAGGTGGAAGTGCTCACGCGCAGCCCCGCTGACTTCCTCGACGACAAGTTCCTGAAGAAGGTGATCGCCGAGAAGCGCGGCGTGGCGATGTTTCTGCCGACGCGCGCGGGCACCGAAGATGCCGCGCGTCACGTGCAGGAAAGCTTTCCGAAGATCCATGCGCAGCACTATCATGGCGGTGAGCCGATCCGCGTGATCCGGCAGTACCTCGACGAAGGCGGTGTGCCGAAGCCCTTCTTCCTGTCGATGACGGCGGCCGGTCAGAGCGCGATCACGGTGCAGGGGTTGGACACCGTGATCATCGACGACACGCGCTTCACGAACATGGTGGACAAGGGACGCAACGTGCTCACGCGCGTCCATCTCGGTGCGAACGAACTGCTGCAGATGGCAGGACGCGTGCATGGCCGCGTGGCGGGTGGGCGCGTGTTTATCCTGTCGGATCGCCGCATTCCGTTCGAGTCGCTCAAGCCGGAGCTGCCTGAATTCCAGCTGGCGGGCGACAGCGAGCGCGTGGCGCTGACCTGTGCCGCCATCGGTGTGCGTGCCGACGATCTCGAACTGCCTGTGCCGCTCGACAAGATCGCCTATCGTCGGGCGGTGGCGTTGCTCGAGACGCGCAACATCGTGCAGAACGGTCGCCTGACGGACTATGGTCGACAGGTCGAGAAGATGCCGGTGGAACGGCCGTGGGCCGAGCTGCTCGTGAACAGCGACGACGATCTGGTGGCGTTCGTGGCGGTGATGAGTGGCGTGGAAAGTCTGCATCGCATGACGCGTGAAGATCGCAACCTGGACAGCATGCTGATCCCGGGCAGCGATCATCTCACGGCGTACAACGTGTATGCCGAGGCGTTCACGAAGTACGGGTACGTCGGCAACGTGTTTGGACTGCCGCGCCAGCTCTTCCACGACGAGATCGCGGAATGGGCGGAGATGAAGGGCGTGCTGGTGAAATCGCTGGAGGATGCGGCGCTGGCGATGGCGAGCGTGTATCGCGCGCTGAACGCGCCACTGCCTGCGACGTTGCCCAAGGCCACGGAGGCCACACGCGCGCGCTTCAGTGATCTCATCGCGCAGGTGATGCCGTTCGATCTCGTGATGGACGAGCAGACGGCGTGGGGCGAGAGTGCGCGCGTGGGCAAGACGAGCGTGTGCGGCAGTTGGGGCGCGGTGGCGGGCACGCTCCGGTTCTTTGCCGATCGCATGGGGATTCCGCGCGCGTCGATCGAAGGGACGCAGCTCACGCCCGCGCTGATTCGCAAGTACGCCACGTTCGGCGAGAGCACGATCGCGTACGATCCGCACAAGAAACAGGGCGCGCTCGTACGGACGCGGAAAGTCACCTACGGTGCGTTCGAGCTGGAGCGCGAGACTGAAATCATCGGTGACTTCACGCCAGAGAATGCAGAGCTCGCGCGTGACGTGATCGCCGAGGCGTTCGCGACGGAGCGCATGCGTCACCCGGCGGTGGAGCGCAACCGGCCGATGATTGCGGAAGCGCGCGAAGTGTGGCGTCGCAGCGGCGGTGTCACCCGGCGCGTGCTGCAGGGTGACGTGACGGCGTGGTATCGCGAACGGATTGCGAGTGTCGAGTCGGTGATGGACCTGCGACATCTGCAGTTGCGCATGTCGTGGGACGACTGGATCACGCCTGAGGAGCGCGCGCGCTACGACGAACTGCCGCATATGGTCGAGGTGCGTGATCGTCAGGTGCCGATCGAGTATGACGTGGAGGAGCGTGATGATGGGTCGTATGTCGGTGTGGCACGTCTGCGATTGCCGGAGAAGCTGGCGCGCACGCTCGTCACCGAAGAGTTGCCGCCGTTTGATCGCCCGTATCGGTTCGTGGTGGTGCGCGGTCAGCGCGGGTCGGCGCGGGGGCGCACGCTCGACGAGTTGCAGGATGCGCTCGATGCACCGTGGATGCCCGACGAACTCGCGTCGGTCGGCGACACCTACGACAAGCGAAAGGGTGGCCGCGAGCGGTCACGCGAGGAGTATCAGCGCGGCAAGGAGCGCAGGGCCGTGATCCCGCCGAAGCGTCGCGGCCGAAAGGGACGTTGACGCCCGCAGGACGGAGCTGACTAGGACCGATCAGTCTACGATTTCGGCAGTGCGGACGAATTGCGAGGCGCTCGGTTTTCCGATGACGCCTCGTAAGTCGTTGTACAGCAATCATTTGACGAATTCTATCGCGAGGGGTTGCAATTAGGACCATGTGGTCCTAGTTTCCGCTTCGTGAATACTCGCCGCGCCCAGATCCTCGATGCTGCAGCCATCCTCATCGGACGGCAGGGCTATTCTGCGACGTCGATCGATGACGTGATCCGGGAGTCGAAGCTGAGTGGCAAGAGTCACTTCTATCACTACTTCCGCAGCAAGGAAGAACTGGGGTTCGAAGTGCTGGACCGTCAGTTCGAGCGTTTCGCCGAGCGCGGTCTCGCGATTCTGCGTGAGCCGATGATCGATCCGCTCGAGCGTCTGCACCTGTTCATCGATTCGCTGGTCGCGGCGCATGCGGAGCGTGGGTGCCACGGCGGATCGCCGTTCGGGACGCTGGCTGCCGAGATGGCTGATGCGCATGAGGGGTTCAGGCTCCGGATTGCACAGGTGTTCGTACGCTGGGCGAGTCAGATTCAGTCGTTGCTGTGGGAGGCGCGTCCGCAGTTGCAGGACGATGTGGATGCGGTGCGGCTGTCGCGATTCATCATCGCGGCGCTCGAAGGCGGGCTGATGATGTCTCGGGTAAAGCGCGACATCGTCGTGCTGGAAGGCATCGCGTACGATCTCAAGCGCTTCATCTCGTCGCACGTTCGTGAGCCAGCGCGGGAGCCGGTACGTGAGCCGGCGCCTGCTGCATCCAAATCCGGAGTGCTGGCGAATGCATGACACCAATGGCAGGCAGCGGCGCGCTCGTCGCGCTGACGCCGGCGATATGACTGGATCCACTCTGGAGCATACCATGGCTGCCACGCAGCGTCAGGATCGAACGGGAACGGTGATGGGTACGTCGCCGCGCAGCGAAGCGGTGCCTGAGGGACGTGCGCGGTTCGAGGCCGAAGCGATGGTGCATCTCGACGCGATGTACAGCTTCGCACTGAAGCTGTCGCGGTCACGTGACGACGCGGAGGACCTCGTGTCGGACACCATCCTGCGAGCGTTCGAGCGGTGGGAACAGTATCGTCTTGGCACGAACATCCGCGCCTGGCTGTTCACGATTCTCTACCATGTCTTCGTCAGCCGGAAGCGCCGCATCGACGCACGTGAAGTGCAGGCGACGGACGAGACGGACGGATGGGGCGCGTTCGAGCCGGTGGGTGAACCGAATCCTGAGGCACGTTTCTACGAGACGTTCCTCGATGCGGAAATCACGACGGCCATCGACAACCTGCCCGACGAATATCGTGCAGCCGTCGTCCTGAGCGACATCCACGAGCTGCGCTATGCCGAAATCGCACACATCCTCGGTGTTCCCGAAGGTACGGTGAAGAGTCGCCTGTTCCGCGGACGACGGATTCTGCAGAAGAAGCTGGTCGGTTACGCGATGGACATGGGGTACATCAAGTCGGTGCCCGAAGCGGCATAGCGGGATCTGCAACTGTTCTCGCGGAGATCGCGGAGGGGCGGAGAAACGCGGGGAAAAGCTGACTGCTGTAGGAACAGCCGCTGACGCGCGCCGTTACTACAGCAGTTCTTTTTGGTCCATCTCCGCGTTCCTCCGCCCCTCCGCGATCTCCGCGACAACAGTTCAAAGGCAGCGAACTGCCAGACGCCGCTATGACGCGGTGAACGGCCGGAAGGACGACGTTGGCGCGAGCGTCCGCATGGGCTCGCGTGCTCGATGCCGGGCGGCCTTGGCGCGGTTGCCGCAGGTGGCCATGTCGCACCAGCGACGACGCCCGTTCTTGGTGCTGTCGAGAAAGACGCGTCGGCAGCGTGGGTCGCCGCAGCAGCGCACACGCCCGAGTTCACCGGCAATCAGCGAGTCGGCGCCATCATCGACGATCGGCATCATCAGCGCAGCGAACGCATCGCCACCTGCGACGAAGTTGCGTGTGTAGGTGCCGTCGGCGGAAAGTTCGAGGCGTCGTGTGCCGGCGCTTCGGCCGAGCACGCGGTTGATCTCGGCTACCGCTTCGGTGCGGGCGTCGCTGGACACGCCGCCATGCTCGGCGAGTGCCCTGAGGGCGCTGCGGACCCGTCGTGCGTCGAGCAGCGAGGCGGTTGCACCGGCGGGTTGCTGTTCCGCACGTCGCATGATGGCGACGCGGCGGTCATGATCGATCACACCGACGGCGGCCAACCACTCCAGCATCGTGCCGAAGTCGCGGAGGGCGTCGCGGCGTACACCGAGCTCGATGTCGTCCGTGTTGACGAAATCCAGCCAGAGACGATCGCCGACGAAGACGAAGGTGCGGCGATCGGAAGGAGCTACGACGAGAGCGGACACATGGGCCTTCACTGAAGGGGGTTCGGTCGACGTTACCCCCGGAATGCATTGCCGCAAGCAAATGGGCGACTGGCTGCTGTAACTTGGGAGAATGACAGCGTCAATCCTCCTGCCGAATGTGGGTCGCGTCGTGGTCGGCTCCGAGAACCCGGTGAAGCTCGGCGCGGTGCGTGCGGTGCTGGCCCGATGCACCACATCCGTTGCGGTATATGGAGTTGCCGTGCCGTCCGGCGTGCCCGATCAGCCGTGGGGTGATGCGGAAACACGCGCCGGGGCGATCGCGCGCGCGCGCGCGCCGCACTGGCCACCGACGAGGCGGCCGACCTGGGCGTCGGGCTGGAGGGTGGCGTCGTGCGCGAGACGGATGGGACCGTCCGGAGCTGCGCCTGGGCCGCCGTGGTGGACCGGGCGGGGGTCGAAAGCCTCGGTGGATCGCTGGCCATGCCGCTGCCACCGGTTGTCGTCGCCCTGCTGGAGCAGGGCATGGAGCTGGGGCACGCCATGGACGCGATCGTACAGACCAGCAACATCAAACAGGGCCGCGGCGCGGTCGGTGTGCTCACCGGCAACCTGCTCACGCGACAGGCTGCATACGAGCCACTGCTGACGTATGCGCTGGCTCGGTGGATCGCCGCGGAGCTGTGGTTGCCGTCGGGGGCGACGGCATAGCCGCCACACGGGCCGATCATGGGGTCAGACACCGCGGTCGTCCCGGGCGCCGATCAAAGGGTCAGACACCATGGTCGCCATGGTCGGCGCATCATACCGGCGCTCCATAACGGTGCTGCGGGAGGCGGATGGGCCCGGGGTGGCTAGATTTCCTCGCATGGCAACCGCAGACGAAGAGACGTATTACCGGAAGGGCTTCGGCCTCAAGTCGGACGTGCAGGACACGCTGGCCGACGACTACACCGGTCGGCTGGTGGACCTGCTGCGGGCCAGCGAGTACACGCTGACCTCGGGTGACGTGACCGTCCGCCTCGCCAAGGAGTTCGGGTTCTGTTACGGCGTGGAGCGGGCGGTGGAATACGCTTACCAGACGCGTCGCAAGTTCCCGGACCGTCGTGTGTTCCTGGCGGGCGAGATCATTCACAACCCGCACGTCAACCAGAAGCTGCGCGAGATGGACATCACCTTCCTCGAAGCGAAGGGAACCGGCTTCGACTATGACCTGGTGAAGCCGGACGACGTGGTGATCCTGCCGGCCTTCGGTGTGACGATCCAGGATTTCGAGACGCTGCGTGCGCTGGGTTGCATCATGGTGGACACCACGTGCGGTTCGGTGCTCAACGTGTGGAAGCGCGTCGAGAAATACGCGCGCGATGGCTTCACGTCGCTGATCCATGGCAAGCACTATCACGAAGAGACGCGTGCGACGGCGTCGCAGGTGCAGAAGTATCCTGAAGGGCGCTACCTGGTGGTGCGTGACATGGCCGAAGCGCGGCTGGTCTGCGACTACATCGAAGGCAGGTGGGATCGCGCCAGCTTCCTCGAGAAGTTTGCGGCGGATCGCGCGTCGCCGGGCTTCGATCCCGATCTGCACCTGACGCGCATCGGCGTGGCGAACCAGACCACCATGCTCGCGCGTGAATCGCTGGCGATCGGTGAGGAAGTGGGTTCAGCGATGGCGCGTGCACATGGCGACGAATACCGTGCAACGCATTTTCGCACCTTCGACACCATCTGCTCCGCTACGCAGGATCGTCAGGACGCGGTGGACGAACTGCTGCAGGAGCCGCTGGACGTGATGCTCGTCGTGGGCGGCTACAACTCCAGCAACACGCTGTCGCTGGCGGCGATATGCGCCGACAAGGTGCCGACGTATCACGTGGAAGACGCGGAGGGTATCGATCCAGCCACGGGCGTGGTGCGGTACCGTCCCATCGGGTTGCACATGCACGAGGAGACGCGCGCCGGGTGGATGCCCGCGACCGGTACGGTACGTGTCGGCATCACGGCAGGCGCCAGCACGCCGAACAACAAGATCGGTGAAGCCGTGTCGCGCATTTTCCAGACGCGGGGTATCGACCCGGCGCTGATCGGGTGAGCGGGCCGGGCCTGCGGGCATTCGCGCGCTATCTGGCGCTCGGCGATGGGCTCTCCGCCGACCTGACGCCGGCGCTGGATCTGAAGGTCGCAGAGATCAGCGTGGCGCTGGAACGTGATGCGCGCAGTGGCGAGGTGCCGCCTGTCGGCGCTGCGTCGTTGCTGTTCGAGAACGATGCGGATCGCTATCCGGATTTCATCGGTGATGATCTGCGGTCGCTGACGGGATGTGACGAGATCGTGCGACTCTGTACCGACGGTGCGAGCCTCGGCGACATCTTCGACGAACAGGTGATCGACCTCGAGCCGAGCGATCTGCCGATGCTGATCACCTTGACGGCGGGCGCGATCGATCTGCTGAGCGCCGTCGCGACCAAGCCGGCACCGGCGCGCATGGAGGCGATCGTGCGTGATGCCGTGCAAGGCGTGATCGCACTGGGTGAGACACTGCACGGCAAATATACCGACCTGACACTGATCCTCACGACGCTTCCCGATCCGACCGACGGGCTGGGTGTCTTCACGGAGGAACGCGACGGTGTCGCCGTGCCGGCGTCGGCGCTGCTGCTGTTCAACACGCTGCTGCGCACGCGCGGTGCGGAGATGGAGGGGACGCTCGTGGCGGCAGCACACGCGGCATTCCATGGGCATGGGCTGACGGCGCCGGAAGCGGAGCGATGGTTCTGGCGGCGCAGCCCACACGAGCCGAGTGCGCTCGGCGCGTCGGGACTTCGTGAGTGCTGGATGCGCACGCTCTCGGACGCGCACTAGCACGACCATACCAGCCAGCCTCGACGGTGTGATGCGTCAGGCCGCTCGGAACAAAGCGCTGTACCCAAGGCTTGGCTGGTGCACGGCGGTCCCGTGGGTAAGGTCACCGTCGTAGGGTTGCTCACCGGTGAGCAGCGTCCAGCACCGCGGACGTGGCGGTGTGACATCACGCAGATGGAGCAGAGCATGTCGGCAACGCTCGAGCAGGACGGTATCGCGACCGTCCCAGGCGCAGCACGTCGGTTGCGGATGACGATCCCGATCCGGTCGCGGTACGAGAATTGGATCAACGGTGCGTACGCACCGCCGGCGAAGGGGCAGTACTTCAGCAATCCGAGCCCGGTCACCGGAGAGCACCTGTGCGATGTCGCACGCGGCACTTCCGAGGACATCGATCGTGCGCTCGACGCAGCACATGCGGCGTTCCGGACGTGGGGCAAGACGGCAGCCGCTGAACGCGCGAACATCCTCAACAAGATCGCTGATCGCGTCGAAGCGAATCTCGAGGCGCTGGCGGTGATCGAGACGATCGACAACGGCAAACCGATCCGCGAGACGATGGCCGCCGACATGCCGCTGGTGATCGATCACTTCCGTTACTTCGCTGGATGCATCCGTGCGCAGGAAGGCAGCCTGTCACAGCTCGACGACGACACCGTCGCGTACCACTTCAATGAGCCGCTCGGTGTGGTCGGCCAGATCATTCCGTGGAACTTCCCGCTGCTGATGGCGACGTGGAAACTCGCGCCGGCACTGGCGGCAGGGAACTGCGTCGTGATGAAGCCCGCCGAGCAGACGCCCGTGAGCATCATGGCGTTCATGGAGCTGATCGCCGACCTGCTTCCGCCTGGCGTCGTGAACATCGTGCAGGGTTTCGGCATCGAAGCGGGCAAGCCGCTGGCGAGCAGCAATCGCATCGCGAAAATCGCTTTCACTGGCGAGACGACGACGGGCCGCCTGATCATGCAGTACGCGTCGGAGAACCTGATCCCGGTGACGCTGGAGTTGGGTGGCAAGAGTCCGAACATCTTCTTCGCCGACGTGATGGATGCCGACGACGAGTTCTTCGACAAGGCGCTCGAAGGCTTCGGCATGTTCGCACTCAACCAGGGCGAAGTGTGCACCTGTCCGTCGCGCGCGCTGGTGCAGGAATCGATCTACGACGCGTTCATGGAGCGCGCCGCGTCACGCGTGGCGGCATTCACGCTGGGACATCCGCTGGAGATGAGCACGCAGGTGGGTGCGCAGGCGTCGAACGATCAGCTCGAAAAGATCCTGAGTTACTTCGAGATCGGTCGTGCCGAGGGCGCCACGGTGCGAGTGGGTGGTGAGCGCTTCGTGCAGGATGGTGAACTGGCGGGCGGCTACTACGTGAAGCCGACGATCTTCGAGGGCAACAATCGCATGCGTGTCTTCCAGGAGGAGATCTTCGGCCCGGTGGTGTCGGTGACGAAGTTCAAGGATGAGGCGGACGCGCTGCAGATCGCCAACGACACGCTGTACGGATTGGGCGCGGGCGTGTGGACGCGCAACATCAACACAGCGTACCGCTTTGGCCGGCACATTCAGGCGGGGCGCGTGTGGACGAACTGCTACCACGCATATCCGGCGCATGCCGCGTTCGGCGGCTACAAGCAGAGCGGCATTGGCCGGGAAAATCATCTCAAGATGCTGAATCACTATCAGCAGACGAAGAACATGCTGGTGAGCTACAGCCCGAAGGCGCTCGGGTTCTTCTGAGCCGCGAAGTCTTGACCTGAGTGGTGACGACAACGACCACAGCAACAGAAACAGCAACTGCGACAGCAACTGCAACTGCTTAAACGCAAAACAGGAAAGCCGCAAAACTGCACTCGCTCAGCGAAATGGCGCACTCAGTTCGAAACCGCTTCAAAAAATCAATGTGTAGCTGTATGAGCATTGCAGTTTTGCGGCCGTAGCAGTTTTGCGTTTATGAAGTTGCGGTTGCACTTTCCATCGTTCGTATTGAAAAGGGTGAAAGGGTGTTCGTGCGGTGATCGATGCTGCACTGCAGCGAGCTTCCAACGACGGAATGGTGCGGTATGGCTGAGCGAGTGGACTGTACGCCCGAAGCGGCGGCGATGATCGACCGCCTGGTAGCGCAGCATGGTACGGTGCTCTTTCACCAGTCCGGCGGATGCTGCGACGGCAGTGCGCCGATGTGCTATCAGCGCGGCGAGTTCAGGGTCGGGTCGCGGGATGTGCTCCTTGGCATCATTCACGGCGACACGCCGGTGTACATCGGGGCGGCGCAGTTCGAGTACTGGCAGCACACGCGGCTCACCATCGATGTGGTGCCGGGGCGGGGGGCGGGGTTTTCGCTCGAGGCGCCGGAGGGGGTGCGTTTTCTCACGCGATCGCGGCTGTTCACCGATGAGGAAGCGGTGGAGATGCTGCTCGCAGGCCCGCCGTTGCGGGGCCCGGAGGCGGCGGGACTGGCGTAGTCGTTCGTTCGTGAGATGGCGTGCGCGATCGTGGTGTCTGACCCTTTGATCGGTCCGAATGCCGATCATGTTGTCTGGCCCTTTGATCGAGCCTTGGATCGCCTTGAACAGACCATCGACAGCGATACCCTTGCCGCTGGGGCCGGTTCGGCTGGAGCGTGGCGTCGGGGTGGTGTAGGCTTGGGTCTCGTACCGCATCACTCAATCCCGCCGACACGCCGTGACTCTGTTCCCGTTCAGGATCCAACTCGCAGACGTGCGCCGATGCACGTCGCTCTTGCTGCTGTGCCTGCTGTTGCCCGGGATGCTCGCGGCGCAACAGACCACGCGTCGGAAAACCACGAAAAAAAAGCCTGGTGCGGCGGCGGTACGTGACACCACGCCACCCCGCCCGCGAACGCCGCCTCGTGCACCCGTGCTGCGTGGGCGCCGCGCCTCTGACAGCAGCGCCATTGCATCGCTGGACCGTGACTCCGTCGGCGACACGCGCTGGCCAGTGCGGACCGCCGCGTACGCGCCCGGCGCACTGTTGCCCCGCAACCGCATCATCGCGTTCTACGGCAACCCGCTGTCACGGCGCATGGGCATCCTGGGTGAACTGGATCCGGAACCGATGCTGCGAAAGCTCGACACCGAAGTCGCGGCCTGGCGCCGTGCGGATCCGGCGACACCCGTCATCCCGGCGCTGCACGTGATCGCCACCGTGGCGCAGGGGTCGGCTGGACGTGATGGCAAGTGGCGCGCGCGCATGAGTGACTCGCTGATCATGAAGGTGATCCGCTGGGCCGAGACGCGGAATGCGATCGTGTTCCTGGACATTCAGGTGGCGAAGAGCACGATTCAGCAGGAGCTGCCGCCGCTGATGAAGTGGCTCGAGCGGCCGAACGTGCACCTCGGTATCGATGCCGAATTCTCGATGAAGGACGGCTCCAACCCGGGACGCCGCGTCGGGACGTATGACGCGCGCGACATCAACTGGGTGCAGGAGCAAATGTCGCAGCTGATCCGGCAAAAGAACCTGCCGCCGAAAGTGCTGGTGGTGCATCGCTACACTCGTCCGATGATCACCAACTACCGCAACATCGCGTTTGATCCGCATGTGCAGGTCGTGATGCACATGGACGGCTGGGGAACTCCGCCGGTGAAGATTTCGAGCTTTCGTGCGTACATCCAGTCGGAGCCGGTGCAGTTCGCAGGGTTCAAGCTGTTTTACAAGAACGATGTGCGCGCGGGATCGAAGATGATGGTGCCGGGCGAAGTTTTGCGCCTCTGGCCCAAACCGCTGTATATCCAGTATCAGTAGATCCGCAGCAGTGATGCCGAAAGGCCGGTGCTCACAATTTGCGTGAGCACCGGCCTTTTCGCTTCAGCTCCGACGGTCACGTCGTCGCGAGAGTTCGTGCACGCTCAGGGAATCAGTGCCGTGGTGTTGGCGCGGGAGAGCGCGTCGAGGCGCTTGGTGATGGCGGCGAGTTCGGCCTTGAGCGTGACCAGTCGCTTCGCTGCGTCCACGGGAATGCGCTGGTCGGCACCGAGCGTCATGCTGTAGAGGTACTCGAACTGTGCGACCAGCTTCGGCGCCTGATAGCGGCCCTCGGCCGTCTCCAACGCGCGCACGATGTCTTCGGCGTCGCGCTGCATCGGGGCGCCGCGCGATTGCATCTGCGTGCGTACGTCGCGGGCACGCGTGGCCAGCTTCCGTGCTTCCTCGATCGCGGTTCGCACGGCGAGTTCATGCCGCTCCTGTGCCACGAGAATCGCATCCGTGATGCCATCCGTGCGGACCCGCGGGTCCGCCTGCACCACCAGCGGCTGCGAGATGGTGTCGCCATCGACGATCAGCCGCACTGCGTAGCGACCGGGTGCGACCATGGGGCCACGACCGCCGGGTGAATCGGTGTGCATGAGGTCCCACGAAAAGCGATTCTCGCCGACGTTGTCGGTGATGGTCGTTCCTGCCGCCGTGCGACGACGCGGAGCGCGCATGGCCTGCTCGGTGGTGGTGCGTGCTGCCGTGCCGGCGGTCGTGAACGTGCGCACGAGAATGCCCGCGGGCGAACGGATCTCGAGGACCGGTGCGCTGGCCGGCTTGGTACCGAGCCAGTAGTCGATGGTGGCGCCGGGTCCGGGATATTCCGGCGTGCCAGGAGCGGCCGGTGCACCCTGATGCCGCCAGCGGATCGCTGGACGCGGTGAGTGCAGCACGGCCTTCTTCGCAGTGTTGGCGTCGGCGTATTGCACGAGCGGGGTCAGGTCGTCGAGAATCCAGAAGCTGCGGCCCATCGTGGAGAGCACGAGGTCACGACGCTGCAGCTTGATGTCGGTGATCGGTGTGACGGGCAGATTGAGCTGCATCTGCTGCCACGACGCGCCGTCGTTGGTGCTCACGTAGAAACCGAACTCGGTGCCGAGGTAGAGCAGGCCCTGACGATCGGGATCTTCGCGCAGCACGCGCGTCGGCGTGTCCTCGGGCACACCGTTGGTTCCTGTCGTGAGGCGCGTCCACGTCTTGCCGTAGTCGGTGGTGCGATAGGCGTACGGCGCAAAATCGCCGAGCAGGTAGCGATAGACGGAGACATAGGCCGTGCCCTTCCGATGGCGCGAGACGTCGATCTGCTGCACACGTCCGCCGGGCGGCAGGTCGGGTGGCGTGACCTTCGTCCATGACATGCCGTTGTTGCGCGTCACGTGAATCGGACCGTCGTTGGCGCCAGTCCAGATCACTCCGGGTTCGATCGGCGATTCGGCGATGGCATACAGCGTGGAGTAAAACTCCTCGCCGGTGACGTCGCGCGTGATCGGACCGCCGCTGATACCCTGCGTCTGCGGCGTGTTGGCGGTGAGGTCAGGCGAGATGCGCTCCCACGTGATCCCGTCGTCGCGCGAGCGATGCAGGAACTGCGAGCCGAAGTACACCACACCGCGCGTGTGCGGCGACACGTCCATCGGTGACACCCGCTGGAAGCGGTAGATCAGGTCCTTGGGGTCGTTGCCGTAGAGCGACTGTGCGCCGACCCACGAGTTCTGCTCCTGACCGGTGACCATGTGCAGCCGTGAGAATTGACCCTTGCAGGCGCCATACACGACGTTGTCGTTCCACGGACTCGGGACGATGGGGCCCGTCTCGCAGCCAGGACCAGCCATCCAGTACTGGGCCGGCTGATCGGGACGCGTGCTGAACAGCGGCAGTGACGGCACGATCACGGTCGTGTTGTCCTGCTGTGCACCGTACAGGCGATACGGGTAGCTGTCGTCCAGGAAAACCTGGTAGAGCTCGGACGTTCCCTGGTTGTACTGCGTGCTCCAGGTCCGGCCGCCATCGATGGAAACGTTGGCGCCACCATCGTTGGACTGGATGAGGATGTTGGGATCGGTTGGATTGAACCAGATGTCGTGATTGTCACCGTGCGGTGTGTTCGCTGCAGCAAAAGTCTTGCCGGCGTCGGTACTCTTCCACATCGTCTCGTTCTGCACCCAGACGTTGTCGGCGTTGGTGGGATCGGCGTCGATGTTGGTGTAGTAGAACGGTCGCAGCACCAGCGCATTCATGTCGGTGGTCTGCGTCCACGTCTCACCGGCATCATCGGAGCGGTACACGCCGGCCTTCGGCTTTTCCGCCTCGATCAGCACGTACACGCGTCGCGGTGCGGCGGCGGAAACGGCGATGTTCGACTTGCCGATGATGCCCGTCGGCAGACCGCCGCCGAGCTTCGTCCAGGTGCTGCCGCCGTCGGTGGAACGGTAGATGCCGCCGTCGTCCTTGCTGCCCGAGATGATCGCCCACGGACGGCGCACGCCGTACCAGGCGGCTGCATACAACGTGTTCGGATCATCCGGCTTGGCGACGATGTCGGTGATACCGGTGGAGTCGTTCACGAACAGCACCTTCTCCCACGACTCGCCGCCATTACTGGTGCGATAGACGCCGCGATCCTTGGTGGCGGCGAAGGGCAGTCCCTGCGCGGCCACGAACGCAATGTCGGGATTGGTGGGGTTGACGACGATGGCGGCGATCTGGCCCACGTCGCGCAGGCCGCGGAACGTCCACGTCTTGCCAGCGTCATTGGAGCGATAGATGCCGCGTCCGACGATCACGTTGGAGCGAATGCCGTCGGAGCCGGTGCCGGCCCACACCACATCCGGATTGGACGGTGCAACACGAATCGCACCGATCGAACCGGTCGAGAAGAATCCGTCCGAGACGTTGATCCAGTTCTGCCCCGCGTCGGTGGTCTTCCACACGCCGCCGCCGGTCGAGCCCATGTAGAACTCGTGCTTGCGCTGCGGGACGCCGGTGACCGTGGTGACGCGGCCGCCGCGGAACGGGCCGACGTTGCGGAAGCGAAGCGCCTGCGCTGCGCGACGATCGAAGCCGCCGGGTTGCTGTGCGTGCAGGGGCGGGAGCGCGAGCAGGCCGAGGGCGGCAAGGCGCAGGGCGGTGCGGAGAGGTCGAGGCATCATGGGAATCGCTGGAGGGACGGATGATCTCGTCAGTCTACGCAGCGGCCGCACCATCTGCTCTGACACCCGCCGACACCACGGGTCAGGCGTTGATGGCTACCGGCGAGTCGTAGTCCGGCTCGCGGACGCCCAGCCAGAGGATGGCGGCGAGGAACGCCACTCCCGCCCAGAATCCGATCGTCGCACTCCATCCCCACGCGTCGGTCATGCGCGGCACGAGCCAGATCGACAGCACCCCACCGAGATTGCCCATCAGGTTGAGGAGGCCAGCCGCCGCCCCCGGATTGGCGCTGCCGAGGGCCGTCGCCGTCGTGAAGAAGGGCGACTCGGCGCCATTCACGAAGCCGGAAGACACACTGAGCGCGAGGATCGCCAGCACTGCGCCGGGGGCAACTGCGCCTGCCAGCGCAGACGCGGCGGCACCGATGAGGCACCCCATCGCCACCCGGCGCCGTGCGCGGGCACTGCCGATCCGTCGGCCGAGTCGGTCGGCGCCAGCCCCGAAGATGGGCGCGCAGACCATGCCGGCGATGTTGGGAAGGCTGGCCCACACGCCGCTCGCGAGCACGGTGAATCCACGCCCCTCGACGAGGTAGCGGAAGAACCAGAAGATGAACACGAACAGCACGGCAGAGTGCAGCAGGTAGGCGAGCGTCAACCATCGGAGACTCGCGTGTCGCAGCAACGTGCGCGTTCCCTGAAGCATGTCCGCCAGACGCTGCACGGGTATGGTGTCGTTGCCCGTCTCGGCGTCGGGCATCATGGCGGTGCAGGCGATGGCGGCCGCGGCACTGAGGAACGCACTGAGGATGAAGACGGCACGCCAGCCATACGCCTCCATCACCGGTGCCATCATCAGCGGTGCGATTGCCGCGCCGAGCGACGCGGCGGAGATGGCCATCGCCATCGCGCTGACGCGTCGATCGCGCACGACGAACTGCGACACTGCCATGGCGGCGACTGGAAACACCGCAGCCTGCGATACGCCGAGGAGCACGCGCGTGGCGATCAGCGTACCGGTGGCGATCGACTCGGGCATCAGGCCCGTGAAAAGCGATGCGGTGCTGGAGCCGG
Organism: Gemmatimonadaceae bacterium; assembly: GCA_043788935.1. GTDB lineage: Bacteria > Gemmatimonadota > Gemmatimonadetes > Gemmatimonadales > Gemmatimonadaceae > JACMLX01. Next base: position 87,369 of record JAYWIJ010000257.1, read on the forward strand.
CGAGGCTGAGCGCGAGTGCGCGGCGTGCACCGAAGCGCTCACCAGCCATGGCGCAGGGCAGTTGCAGCAGCGCATAGCTGAGCTGGAACGCCCAGGCGTTGATGGCACCCATATCGGTCATCGTGAGACCGAGCGCCGGTCCCATCCGCTCCTGTGCGACGGCGATGTCGGTACGCGTGACATACGCGATGCCAGTCACGAGGCAGAGCACCGTGACCACCCGCCAACTGTTCTGCATGCGTTCCGCGGAGAAGTGTTCGAGTCGGTGACGACGCGCCGGTGAGACAGCGCTGCGGCGTGCTACAGTTGTCCGGTGGAACCCCAACTGGCCAGCATGGCGCGGTACGACGGATCGTCGTAGCGATCGAGGCGGAACGACGTCTCGTAGGCTGGCAATGCACCGCCGGTGACGTGCTGCGCGATCAGCTCACCTGCAGCCGGCGCCGCCATCAGACCGTAGCCGGAGAGCGCGGCATTCACGTACGCTCCGCCGACACCGGTGGGTCCGATCAACGGTCGGTTTTCTTCGGTCTTGGTGTAGTAGCCGCCGTCCACGTACACGGGCGGAAGACGCTCCACATACTGCGCCAGCGCAGGGGCAAGCTTCACCATGCCACGGATGACGACTTCCGGATAGAACGGATCATCGGCCAGCGGCAACCCGGCCACGTCGTACCGATGTGCACTGTGATAATCCCACAGCATCAGCACCGTCTGATTCTGACGATATCCCTCGGGCCGCAGATGAATGCCGGCGGGCAGCGGCTCGGTGAGCCAGCGTGTGGCATCGTCCGACGCGAACTCAGCGCGTTCTTCCTCCGACCAGTCGAGCGTCTGCGCGTCGTCGAGGATCACGAGACCGGTATTGCGATCGATCACGCCGAGCGTGTCCTCGAACGCGACCTTGAGATGCATCTCTGAGAACAGTGGGAGCGACACGCCGGTGAGTGCCGCCACTTCCTTCGCGAAGGGGCCGGCGCAGTTCACGAAGGCGGGGGTCGCAATCGTGACGTCACTGCCGTCGGTGCAGGCGACACGCACATCGCGCACGCGGCCGCTGGTCACGCCGACAGATTCGACACGGCCTGACAATATCTCAACGCCGAGTGCCTTCGCTTCTTCGAGCAGCCACATGCCGAGCTGCTGGCCACTCATCCAGCCGCATCGGCGCGCATGCAGCACCGCAATCACGTCGCCGGCAAGCCACGGGAAGTGCTCGCGGATGGCATCCCGGTCGAGGAACAGGTCAGCACCGGTGGGATGATCGCGATAGCCGGTGTGGGCGCTCGGCACATATGCCGCAGCGTCGGCCGAGGTGTGGTAGGTGCGCACATTGCCGGCACCCTGCAACTCCGCACGCGCGGCGTCGTCGGCAAACTGCTTCGCACGCTCGGCGTTGGCCGTGGCGTACACGTAGCCCCGACGGTTGAGCAGGAACCGGTCGTTGCTCGCGTCGGCCCACTGTTCCAGCAGGTCGATGCTGCGATTCATGAAGCGCACCATCGCGTCGTCCGGCCCCGGCCACCAGTTGCGATACGCTTCGGTGGACTTGTCGCTGGTGAGCGTGAGCGGAGCGCGTTCGTCGATCAGGGTGACGTTGGTGATGCCGCGCGTGGCGAGGGCGTGTGCGGTGGCGATGCCGGCGATGCCCGCGCCGCAGATGACGACGTCACTGGTTCTTGTCATGCAGGGAATGGTATCGCGCTGGTCGAGCGTGCGGTGATCCCGTGCGTCACGTCCGTCGCAGGTAGAGGATCGTCATGAGCAGCGCAACGAGTGTGGCGGCACCTGCGATCGCCCACGGCACCCAGAACGGTGCGCTGGCCATGGTGTCCACGACGGGCCCGCGCCCGGAGCTGCGGGCGGTGGTGGGCTCGATCAGTGCCTTCGCGATGTCGTCACCCGTGGACGGGCGGTTGGCGGGCAGTTTCTCGAGCATCCGCATCACGATCGCATCGACATGGCGTGGCAGCTCGGGACGACGTGGGTGCATCGCCTCGGGCTTCTGCTGCGCGTGTGCCTCGATCATGCGCTGCGGCGAGCGGCTCGCGAACGGCGGATGCCCGGTGATCATTTCGTACGCCACGACGCCGAGTGCGTAGAGATCGGCGCGATGGTCGAGCGCCGGATCACCGGCCGCCTGTTCGGGCGCGATGTACATCGGCGTGCCGAGGCTCATGCCGACCTGCGTGATGCGAAGCTGATCGCTGTCGGTGTTGGTCGCCTTCATCAGCGCCTTGCCGATGCCGAAATCGAGCACCACGGCCTGCCCGTGAAAGAACATCACGTTTTCGGGCTTGATGTCGCGATGCACGATGCTTTGCGCATGCGCATAGCCAAGCGCACGCGCCACCGCTTCGACGATGGTGATGATGTTGCTGATGGCCATCGGCCGTTCGCGATTCATCCGGTCGCGGAGCGATTCACCGTCCACGAACGGCATGGTGTAGTACAGGTGTCCGTCCGCGAGTCCGGACGAGAGCAGTGGCACGATGTGCGGGTGCTGCAGTCGGGCGGCCAGTCCGATCTCACGGCGGAATCGCTCGGTGGAGAGCGTGGCGGTGAGGTCGGGCGCGAGCACCTTGATCACGACCTGTCGCCGGAGTGCCGTTTCGGTGGCGACGAACACCCGCGACATGCCGCCGCGTGGCAGTTCCCTCTCGATGAGGAAGGTGCCGGCCAGCGCGGACTGCACCTCAGCTTGCAGGGAATCGTCAGGCATGCCGTCACCGGATCGGGGGGTGTCCGGAAGGTACTGCCGGGGGCGCCGGGCCGTGCGCAGCAAATCGGCCGCCGGCAGTGCACTTTCCTGCTGAGCGTGTCTGGAGGTCCCACCGTCACCCGCGCCCGACGAAGAACGCCGTGAGAACACCGTACACACACGACTGGGTTCGCCGCATCACGCAGGCCTCGCTCGTTCTGGGCATGATCGCGCCGACGCCGCTGCGCGCACAAAACGTGACGCAGACGACGGCACCGGGCGCAAGTGGGTTTGCCGTCGTCCACGAGTCATGGACGGTGGCCGACGGGCTGCCGGTCAACTCGGTGAATCACCTGGTGCAGACGCGTGACGGGTACATCTGGGCGGCGACGTTCGACGGGTTGGTACGGTTCGACGGCGTGCGATTCACGATCTTCAACACCGCCAACAGTCCCGGGCTGCCGAGTGATCGGATCATCCAGCTTCGGGAGGGCGCGGGCGGCGATCTGTGGTTGATCACCGAGCAGCGACATGTCGTCAGGATGCGTGCCGGTCAGTTCCGCACGATCGTGCCGCAGGGGCTGTTGCACAACGACCGGGAGCCGATTCTGCCAGAAGCGGATGGTCGCACCTGGATCGGGACGGTGCGTGGTCTGGTCGAGGTCGTCGGTGATTCGCTGGTGCCAGTGGCGCGCGACGAGGTCGATGCCACCGTGCTCTCGCTGCT
>JAYWIJ010000258.1:0-2040 GCA_043788935.1 Gemmatimonadaceae bacterium
GCGGCGGGTCGTCGACGCCGATGCATGCGTCGCCAGCTCGCGGCGATCGCTTACGATGAACTGCGTCGCGAGCTCGTGCATCTCGCCAGCCTGCGCCGACAGCTCTGCGGCCGCACTCGCCGATTCCTCGGCGTTGGCGGCCGTGCGCTGCGTGAGCGTCCCGATCTGCGACATCGCGGCCGTCACCTCGGCGAGCTCCTTCTCCTGCTCCACGGCGCCTTCCGCGATGTTCGTCATCATCGTCGCGGCACGCTGCACGCCGGTGCGAATCTCTTCGAGCCGGCGACGCACGCTCTCGTTCAGCTTGACGCCCGTCTCCGCCTTCTGCACCGACTCCTCGATCAGCACCGCCGTGTTCCGCGATGCTTCCGATGCGCGGATCGCGAGGCTGCGGACCTCGTCGGCGACGACCGCGAAGCCTTTGCCGGCGTCGCCGGCGCGCGCCGCTTCGACGGCAGCGTTGAGCGCGAGCAGGTTCGTCTGGAATGCGATCTCGTCGATCGTCTTCACGATCTTCGCCGTGCTGTCGGCCGACTTCTTGATTTCGTCGACCGCGATGGCCAACGCATCCATCCGCTCCACGCCCTGCTCGCTGTCGGTCTTGGCGCGCTCCATCGTGGCGCGCGCTTCGTTCGCGTCGGCCGCATTCGCCTTCGTGCGCTCGTCGACGATGCTGATGCGATGCGAGACGCGGTCGATCGCGCCAGCCTGATCGCCCGCACCATTCGCGAGATCCTGGCTGCCCGATCCGATCTCGCTCGCCGCGGCGTTCACCTGGCTGATCGCCGTCGTCAGCGAGGCGAACACCTCGGCGATGTTGTCGAGGGCCGAGTTGAGCGACTGCTTGATCGCCGCATGATCGCCGTGGTACACGCCTTCGACACGTGCGGTGAGGTCACGGTTGGCGACGCGCGTGAGCACGTCCTGCGCTTCAGAGATCGGCTGCACGACGGCGTCGAGCATCGAGTTGGTACCGGCGATCAGTTCAGCGTACGCGCCCTCGAAACGATCCGGGTTGCCACGCTTGCTCAGCTCACCATGCTGCGCGGCTTCGATCAGCAGCTTGGCTTCGCCGATGATGTTCTGCAGCGTGTCCGACGCGCGGTTGATGTTGCGGGAGAGCACGTCGTGCTCGGAGCGCGGCGTCACCTTGTTCGTGAGGTCGCCCGCGGCAAGCCGGTCTGCGGCATGCGCGACACCACTCACGTACTGCACCATCTCGCGGAAGGCGGTGCCCAATTCGCCGATCTCGTCCTTCGTATGAACGTCGATCTCCTGCTCGATGCGGCCCTTCGCGATCTCCGTCGCTGCGTCCGAGAGCGTCCTGATGGCGCCGACGATACTGCGCAGCGTGCCGATCGCGAGGAAGCCGAGCAGCACGAGGGCGACCACGAGCACAGTCGTCGTGAGCCACTGCGCCTTGTTCTGCACGGCGTTGGCATTCGTGAACGCCTTCGCGATGAGCGCCTCGTTCGCGGCCGTCTGCCCCGCGAGCGACTTGCTGAGGGCGGAGTACTTGGTCTTCACGTTCGTCATGCCACCCATCAGGTCTTCCGTCGCGCCGGTGATCATGCCGGTGCTCGTGGCCCGGGCGAGCTTTGCGTAGTCGACGAATGCGGTGTGCAGGATGGAGGTCGACGCCGTGTCCACCGTCGGGTTCGTTCGCATCGTGTCCACGATGGCGGCAAACGACTTCACGAGCGTGTCCGCTGCGGCGACTGCTCCGGTATCGCTGGCGCCGATCGCGTCGCGCAGGGCGCGCTGGTAGGCATCGAGGCGACTCTCGAGCCGGCGGCTCGCTTCCAGCGCCGGCGAGTAGCCGTTCTGGATCAGGGCAAGTTCGGCCTTGGCCGTGCGATTCAACGAGATGGTGACTCCGAGAGTCACCAGAAATCCGAGCGCAGCCACGACGGGCAGGGCAAGGATCTTCGCGCGGAGAGTCAGATTGCGAAACATGGGCAGGCGAGTGGAAGGCCGACGACAATCGGGAGTTCGTGGACGCGGTCGTCCCCGAAGTCATGCCCTCTTGGTATCGGATCA
>JAYWIJ010000259.1:0-2039 GCA_043788935.1 Gemmatimonadaceae bacterium
TTCCCCGAGCCGGGAGTCCCGTTTCGCCGCCCGCCGCGTTCCGCGCCCGCCCACGCGCCGACTCCACCCCTCCGATGACAGACCCGCTCCCGCGCGAGATCGAACGCAAGTGGCTGCTTTCAGCGCTCCCGCCGGAGACGGGCACGGTCACGCCAGCCGAGTTCGAGCAGGGCTACCTGCCGGGCGCGGAGCTGATCGAACGGATTCGCCGCGAGACCCGCGACGGCATCACACGCTGGATGCGCACCGTGAAGCTCGGACGTGGGCTCTCACGCATCGAGGTCGAGGAGGAGACCAGCGCCGAACTGGGTGCCGCGCTCTTTGCGCTGACTGCCGGAAAGCGCGTCACGAAGCGCCGCTACGCCGTGGCCGACGGTGCGCTGACGTGGGAGATCGACGCCTTCACTGATCGGGACCTGTTTCTGGCGGAGCTCGAACTGCCCGAGGAAACGACACCGTTCACGATCCCGCCCTGGCTCGCGCCCTACGTCGTGCGTGAGGTGACCACCGAACGCGCATTCACGAACTGGCAGCTCGCGCGCTGATCACGTCGCGGTACTCCGCGAACAATCCGTTCCACACCTGCTCCCACGTCCGATCACGCGCCCAGCGCTGCGCGGCGGTTCGGATGGCAGCGTGTCGGGCACGATCGGCTTCCAGCGCGCGCAAGGCATTCGCGATCGCACCACGGTCTTCGGCCGTGACGATCACACCGCGCTCGGTCCCCACCAGTTCACGGGTGTTGCCTGCATCGGCCGACACCACCACGAGGCCCGACGCCATCGCCTCGAGGAGCACGTTGCCGAACGTGTCGGTCACCGATGGAAAGAGAAAGACGTCGGCGGATGCGTAGGCCGTGCTGAGCGGTATGCCACTCAGTCGTCCTGTGAAAATGGCATCACGCGGTGCGGCGGCGCGCAGTTCTTCGTCGTAGGGACCGTCGCCCACGAACACGAAACGAATTCCTGCCGACGTGGCCTGCAGTTCGTGCATCGCGCGCAACGCATGCTCGAGCCCCTTTTCCTTCGCGATGCGCCCCACGTAGAGCACGACCATCGCGTCGGCGGCGATGCCCAGCGCGCGACGCCACTCCATCGATCGGAATGACGGATCGAAGCGTGTGCCATCCACGCCTCGTCCCCACACGCTGACGTTCCGGAATCCGTGCGACTCCACTTGGCCGCGAATCGCCTCGGTGGGCGTGAAGGTGCGCGCGCCGCCGGAGTGGAACCACCGGAAGTACTTCCATCCCATCGACGCCAACGCTCCCAGTTTGTAGAACTCCGCGTACGCGCTGAAGCTGGTGTGATAGCTGGTCACGAGCGGCACACGCAGCCCGCGCGCGGCGGCACGCCCCGCCAGCCCGACGCCGAATTCCGTCGCGACGTGCACGATGGACGGTCGCCATGCTGCGAGGTCGGCGCGCGCGGCTTCGAACCGCGGCGCCGCCAGACGTACCTGCGGATAGGCCCAGAACGGCACGCTGTTCCAGCGCACTTCGTTGGCATCCGCATGCTCCAGCGCGGGATCCGAGGTCGTGAACACGCGCACCGCCGCACCCCGCTCCCGCGCGGCGATCACGAGCCGCTCGAGCGTGCGTGACACGCCATTCATCTGCGGCGGATAGGTGTCGCTGAACAGCGCCAGTCGCACCCCGTCCAGCCGCACCACGTCACCCGTCATGCCGACACCGGCAGCAGCGACGCATACGGACGCGCCGGGCGCGCCGAGAGCCAGCGATCCAATTCGTCGACCACCGATTGCCGTGTGATGGAGTGCTCCAGATCCATCGGATGCAGCGCGATGCGAAAGTGCGGCGCGTCCTGCTGCATGCGCCAGCGCCACGCGGCCTGCACCGCCGAGCCCCGCGCGCGAAAATCGGTGCGACCACTCCAGCGCAGCACGGGGCTCTCGAGCGTGACACCCTGCTGCAGCAGATACACTGCCGCGTCGTCTTCCAATACATGCAGCCCATGCGCCCTGCACGCCGTGTGTGTGCCCTCCCGACAGAGCCACGCAGGAGGCACGAAGCCGATCGG
>JAYWIJ010000260.1:0-7162 GCA_043788935.1 Gemmatimonadaceae bacterium
GGATCGCGGAGCGTGATCTTGCCCTGCACGTCGTACTCGGGCTTGATGTAGCGCGTGGCCACGTAGCCGCCGAGCAGTCCGAGCAGCACCATGGCGAGGATCAGCCACTTGAAGCGTGCGATGGCCGCGATGTAGCGCTGGTACGCCGGGGCGGGCGTGGCGGGCGGCGGGGGCGGGGCACCCCATTGCTCGACCGGCGGCTGCGGAATGGCAGGCAGCGACGCGGGAGCGGAGGCGGGGGCCAGGCGCGAGCCGGCGGAGAGTGCGTTGAACTGTCGGGTCATGTCGCAGTGGGACGCGCAGATGTGTTGCGGCGTCACTATACCCAGCACGGGCTCGGTGACGCGGTTCGGATTAATACGTTCTCATCGAACGCCCATACCCGACAGCAGAAGTGCAAGGACTGGCCCATCCTGGCGACCGGAGCGGTGACAAACAGCCGATGCGGTCGTCACATCGCAGTATAAGTGCGACACCCTGTCGCAGGAAACATACGGTACGTATCCGTTGGTGTGGCTTGCAGCCTACGCGTTGCTTGACACGCGCAACACTTCTTCACTAGTTACGACGTCACGCCCCGTCGCAGGGATCAGCCTGCGCAGGGTCGGGGTCTCGGCAGAGGCCCGTCGGATCACACGGAACAGATGACCTCGCCAGAACAGACTACAGCCGACGGTTCGGCGCGCGATGCGATGGCGGTGGCGCCCGAGGCACGGGCGACGCTTCGTCTGTTGATCATCGACGATGATCGGACGCTGCGTGAAGGCTGTGCCAGCATCCTGCAGGGCGATGGCTACAACGTCACGGTGACCGGACGAGCCGACGAGGCGATGGAGCTCGTCAAGCGCCGCCGGTTCGACATCGTGCTCTGCGATCTCTATCTGCAGCCGGTCTCGGGGATGGACATCCTCAAGGCCACGCTCGAAGCCAACAAGGACACGATCTTCGTCGTCATGACCGGCAACCCCTCGGTCACGTCCAGCATCGAGGCGCTGCGAGCCGGTGCGTGGGACTACCTGCCGAAGCCCTTCTCGGCCAGCCACCTGCAGATTCTCGTGGGTCGGGCCTCGCACGCCGTGCTGGTGGCCCGCGAGTCGCGCGCGGCACGCAGCGAGGGCGGGGCCGCGCGCGGCGCATCGATCGGCAACGGCGCGAGCTTCCAGAACGCGCACACGGGCGACAAGATCACGCTCCTCGGCCAGTCGCCCGCTTTCAGGAAGGCGCTCGATCTGGCGCGGAAAGTCGCTGGCACCGACGCGTCCGTGCTGATCAGCGGCGAAAGCGGCACCGGCAAGGAGCTCATCGCGCAGTTCATCCACAGCCACAGCCGCCGCACGGGCAAGAAGCTCGTGGCCGTGAACTGTGCGGCGCTTCCGGAGCAGCTGCTCGAAAGCGAAATGTTCGGCCACAAGAAGGGTGCCTTCACCGGCGCCGACCGCGACAAGGCCGGACTGCTCGAGGTCGCCAACGGCGGCACGCTCTTCCTGGACGAGCTGACCGAAATGTCGATGCCACTGCAGGCCAAGCTGCTGCGCGTGCTGCAGGACGGCGTGGTCCGCCGTGTGGGCAGTGAGGTGCAGGACGCAGTGGTCGACGTGCGCTTCATCAGCGCCATGAATCGTGATCCGCTCGAGGCCGTCGCGCAGGGACGTCTTCGCGAAGACCTGTACTACCGTCTCCGCGTCGTGCCGATCCGCCTGCCGGCGTTGCGGCAGCGCCCGGAAGACATCTCGCTGCTCGCTGAACACTTCCTGCATCATTTCTGGGAACGCCATCGCCAGCCCGGTGAACCGACGCCGACGTTCAGTGACGACGCGCAGGATTTCCTGCGCAGTCGTCCCTGGCGGGGCAACGTGCGCGAGCTGCAGAACATGATCGAGCACACGGCGGTCGTGGTCGATCCCGGCACGGCGCTGACGGGCAACGACTTCCCCGTGTACGACGACGCCCCCGACGGGCCGACCAGTGCCGCGGCCGAGGCGACGACGTTCAGCGGGACGTACATGAACGACGCGTACCACGTGGCGAAGGACAAGCTCGTGGCGCACTTCGAGAAGGAGTACCTGACGCGGCTGGTCGCACGCGCGGGCGGCAACATGTCGCGCGCGGCCCGACTCGCCGGCATCGACCGCACCACGCTCTATCGCCTGATGGAGAAGCACGAGCTGCGGCGCGACGAGTACTCCGGGTCACTCGCGTGACGGCACCCAAGGCACGACGGGCGACGTTGCTCCGTGTCGAAACGAAGGAAGCCCCGAGCGGCGCGCTGGCTTTGGCTGCTGCCTGGCGTCGCGCGCTTTCGGATGCCGCAGACGCTGCGGCCGAAGAACTCGCGGACGCGCGCGACGGCGGATGGCCCGCGGCTGAACTTCGTGCCGGCGCCTCGCTGTTGTGTGCGGCGGCCGAGCAGCGACTGCATGACGCTGGTGGCCTCGTGCCGCGCATCGCATTTCCGCCGGCGCTGCCTGCAAAGCGGATGCTGGCCGGCATGCGTCGCGCGCTGCTGTCGCACGCGCGGAGCGGCACGCTCGAAAGTGGTCACGCCGTCCAGCTGCTCGACGCACTGGAAGGCATCGCAGCCGAACTGGACGAGGATGCCGGTCACCGGTTCGCGTCCAAGCTGGGCGGCATGGGCGGCCTCGAGCTGATCATCGATGTCGCGCACGACATGCGGTCGCCGCTGGGGTCGATTCTTTTCCTCGCGGAGCAGATCCGCCGCGGACACAGCGGTGCTGTGACGCCGGTGCAGGAGCGCCAGCTTGGCCTGATCTACGGCGCGGCACTCGGTCTCAGCACGATGGCCAGCGACGTGATGGATCTGGTGCGGGGCGGTGAAAAGCTGGTCGAGGAGACACCGCGACCGTTCCTGCTGCAGAGTGTGTTCCAGCAGGTGCACGATCTGGTGCGGCCAATGGCGGAAGAGCGCGGGTTGCAGGTGCGCTTCGAGTCGAGCGTGACCGAGGCGCGGCTCGGGCATGGCCGCGCGGTGCAGCGGGTGCTGCTCAACCTCGTCACGAACGCGCTCAAGTTCACAGCCGAGGGCGAGGTGGCGGTGATCGTCACGCCGCTGAGTGCCACGCGGCTCCGGTTCGACGTGCGCGACACCGGACGCGGGATTCCGGAGAACGTGCTTGGCACGCTCTTCGATGCCTTCAGGCGTCGGCTCAAGCCGGGTCAGTACGTGTTCTCGAGCGCGGGACTCGGGCTCTCGATCTGCCAGAGTCTGGTGCGAACGATGGGTGGAGAACTGCTCGTGGAGAACCTGGCGGAGCAGGGGACGTCGATTCAGTTCGAGCTCGAGTTGCCGCGGCAGGTATTCGTGGACAGTCCGCTGTCTGCGGCGCGCTGACGGCACCGCCAAGCGCGGCGGCACGACGCTGCGTCGTGCCACGCAGCAGCTCACACGTCTTGCGTACCGCTCGGTAGCGTCGGAAAAACGTCTGTGAGACGATAGCTTGACGGCGTGCTCCCGCCACTGCTGTCGCTGTGCACGGGATGGCGCGGCAGGATCACCACGTCGAGGAACACGATGCAGTCAGTTCGGAATGATGTGACGTTGCCGGCGCCGACGACGCTGGTCAGCTGGGGTGTGAAGCCGATCGTCATTCAGGCCGGCTTGCTGCTTTCGGCGGCGGTATTGCTGCCCGCTCTCGCACACATGCTCGGCTTGCCGGTCCGTCGCATTCTGCCGATGCACTGGGCGGTGCTGCTGGCGGGTCTGGTGTACGGTTGGCGCTCAGGGTTGCTGATCGGACTGGCGGCACCCGGTTTGAGCCATCTGCTGAACGGCATGCCGGCGCTCGGCATCCTGCCGTCGATGAGCGTCGAACTGGCCGTGTACGGCATGCTGGCCGGTCTGTTCCGTCAGGTGCTGCGACTGAATCTGTTCGTCGCGATCGCACTGGCGCTGGTGATCGGGCGCGTCGCGTTCGTGATCACCGCCAGCCTGACCGGTGGGTACCAGACGTCACTGGCGGAGTATCTGCGCGTCGCGATGGTGCCGGGCGCGCTGGCGGCGCTGGCGCAATTCGTGATCCTGCCGCTGATCGCGCTGTTGTGGGTTGGGCGAGGTGACGAGTCGCGGTCGCGGTGAACGCACGGTGTCGCGAGTGCGCGTGTCAGCATCGAACACGGCGCGCGTCGCTCGCGGCGTTGCAGGTGCATGTCGACACTTCAACCGTCCTGCCTGACCGATGAACACAGTGAGTCACGCTCTGCGCCGGGTTGGAGTGGCCGCGTACGATGCGCGCCGCGCATTCGGCAGCGGCACGTCGTCGTCATTCCGTTTTTACCGCGACGCGCTGGCGACGCGGCAACGCATGCTGAGCGCGTCGACAGCCGTGAAGGAAACGGAAACGCTGCGCCTGCTGCGCGAGGCGGTGCGCCGCGCCTCGACGATTCCGTTCTGGGCAGAGCGCTTCAGGGCCGCGGGGCTCGACTGGACGCGGGACTTCTCGTTCGACGACTTCAAGCGAGTCCCGGTGCTGAGTCGCACCGACATCGCGAGCGTCGGCGACGGGCTCCTGTCGTCATCGGCGGGCTCGTCCGATCGGCGCAAGATGGCCACCGGTGGCAGCAGCGGCACGCCGACGGTGACGTGGACCGGTCCGTTGGAGCGCGCATGGATCGAGTCGGGCATCGAGTTCTTCGAGGGACGCGTTGGCTTGTCGCGATACGATTCGCGCGCGCTGCTCTGGGGGCACAATCTCGATCCGATCGCGCGCGCCGGTGTTCGTGACCGCGCTGAGGATTGGCTTTGGAATCGGCGGTGGTACGACTGCTTCCGTCTGTCGCCGGCCATCCTCACGGAATATCACCGTGACATGACGCAGTTTCGGCCGGCGGTCGTGCTGGCATACGCGACGGCGCTGTCCTCGTTTGCCCAGACGGTGCAGTCGCTGGGTGAGCCGGTGCCGACGTACCCCACGCTTGGCTTCGTCACGGGTGCGGAAAAGCTGCTGCCCGAGCAGCGCGCGCTCATCGAGACGGTGTTTCAACGGCCGGTGTACGAGCGATATGGTGGCCGCGACCTCGGATTTCTCGCGATGCAGTCACCCGGCGCCTCGCACGATTTCACCATCGACTGGATGAACGTGCTCGTGGAGCCTGAGCATGATCGCGAAGAAGACAGCATCGTCGTCACGAAGCTTCACGCGGATGCGATGCCACTGTTCCGGTACCGATCGGGCGACATCGGCCGCTTTCCATCCAATGCTGCGGCGCGCCCCGTCTTCACCCTGCATGAAGTGGTTGGGCGGGAATTGCAGCGCGTGGCCCGGCGTGACGGCGGCTGGATGCACGGCACGGTGATTCCACACCTGCTCAAGGATTTCCCGCTGAAGGAGTATCAGTTGCACCAGTCGGCGGATCTCGCCGTCACGCTCAGCTACGTGCCGCTGCGGCCGCTGGAACCCGCGCAAGTCGATGCGATCATGACGGCGCTGCACGACAATCTTCCGGACATTCCGGTCGAGTTGCGGATCGTGGACGCCGTGCCAAGGACCGCGGCAGGAAAGTGGCTCCCTGTCGTGAGTGAAGCGACGCCCGGTGTCGTGACTGCTTCAGGTGGGGGCGCATGACGGTACGCCCAAGCATGTGGGATGGCAGCAATGCCGCCGTCGGCATCGAGTCGATCGCCGCGGAGTACGGCACCGCCGACGATCCCAAGGCCGTGCAGCGCATGCGCGATGCGCTCGTGGCGCTGTGTCTCCGCATGGGATGGGGTGATTCTGCGGATGCCCCGTTCGCCAACGTGATCCGCGATGGCGACCGCGTCGTGATCAAGCCGAACTGGGTGCTGCACGAGAACAAGCAACCCGGTGAGGGCTTCGAGTCGCTGGTGACGCATGGCGTGGTACTCCGTGCGCTTGCCGAGCTGGCGCTGACCACGGGTGCGTCACAGGTGCTGCTGGGTGATGCGCCGGTACAGAGTTGCCAGTTCGACACGATGATCGCGAATTCTGGCCTGACGACGTTCTTCAGCGAAGCGCACACGCGCGATCCGCGGCTCGTGGGGCCGGTGGATTTCCGCCGAACGGTGAGCAGCCTGGCGGGGGCGGTGCGCGTGGCCCGGGAAGACACCCGTGAATTGTCACAGTACGTGAAATTCGACCTCGGCGCCGAGAGTTATCTCGAGCCGATCACCGATGCCGACGCGGAGTTCCGGGTGACGCAGTACCCGCCGGACCTGATGAAGGAGACGCATCGCCGTGGTCGTCATCAGTATCTCGTGGCGCGCGAGATCCTGGATGCGGATGTCGTGATCAACGTGCCGAAGCTGAAGACGCACAAGAAGGCCGGGGTGACCTGCGCGCTCAAGAACCTCGTCGGGATCAACGGCAACAAGGAATTTCTGCCGCACCACCGCATCGGTGGACCGGCGGTGGGTGGCGATTGTTATCCGGAGAACAGCGTCGTCAAGCGCAGTCTGGAGCAGGTGCTCGACATGCAGAACGCGACGAAGTCGGCAGGGCTGCAGACGGTGCTCGGGTTCGCGGGACGCGTGCTGTATTCGCTGGCGCATCGTGCCGGCGACGTGACCGGCGTCGAGGGCGCGTGGTCGGGAAACGACACCGTCTGGCGCATGTGCCTCGACCTCAATCGCATCATCCAGTACGGCCGGGCTGATGGCGGCATCGATACGCGTCGGCAGCGCCGCGTCGTGAACGTGGTGGACGCCGTGATCGCCGGGCATGGCGACGGGCCGCTGGCGCCCAAGGCCCTGCCGCTGGGTCTGTTGATGGCTGGTGAAAACAGTGCCGCGGTGGACTGGGTCTCGGCCCTGCTTCTGGGGTTCGACGCGACGCGGATCCCGATCGCACTGCACGCCTTCGATCCCGGGCCGTGGCCGCTGGCGGCGTTCAGCCCGACGGACATCGTCGTGCACACGGCGGGTGGGTCGGTCCCGGTGGCCAGGTACCAGCCGCCCCGACTCGGTGTGACGCTGGACTATCCGGCCGGGTGGCGGGATGCGGTGGCCGGGTCAACCGCGTGACAGCCGTACAGAGCTGATCGTCGACTCCCCACACGACAAAGTCGCCGGAACGTGGCGACGCGTGCCGGCTACCTCCAAGGCGCGCACTACGGTCATTTCTCAACCATCTGCATTTCACTGTTCATCATGAAGCTGCTCCACGTCGTCGGTGCCCGGCCCAATTTTCCC